>JAITHB010000056.1 GCA_031280145.1 Oscillospiraceae bacterium
AAAGCCCACAAGCGTTGTAAAGGGCGGGCGACCGAGGCGGTCGCCCCTACAGGGTGTATGCTATCGGTATACAGGAACTCAATATGCTGTAGGGGCGAGCCCCCGGCTCGCCCGCCCGCCATTCCCTCATTAATCTCTTTTATGTTTGTCGCGCAGAATATCTGAAAACTTTACGAAGGTTTCCGGATGTTCCAGATACTCCTTTCGCCCTTCAGCGATAATCTGTTTTTCTTCATCTGTCAGGTCTGTCTCAATAATCAGCTCGTCGTCCATACCTCCGCGCAGAAGCCGCAGAAGCGGACGCAGAACATATAGCTTATCGTCCGGAAGATCATCTATATATTCATGCATTTCCTGCTGAATAGCGGTCATTGTTATTGTCCTCCTTTATAAGCTTGCCCTCTGGGTTTTATACCATAGACGGTAATCCGTTCACCGTCCATATCATATAATATTCGATAATCACCAACGCGAACCCTGTAACCATCTCCCCCGACTAATTTTTTTATATCGCCTTTAGGCGGGTCGCACGACAATTTTTCAAGGGCTTGTTCTATTCTTCCCTTTATCGGTTCGTTTAATCGCAGATATTCCTTGTTTGCAATTGACCGCAATATTACTTCCATATGTCCCCCCCTACACCTTCGGCAATTCCGCAAGCCCCTTCGCAAGCTCCGCGTCGGTCGGCACGGTGTCGGTCATGCTGCCGTCGTTGTACTGCATGTATGCCGCAAGGTCGAAGTAACCCGTACCCGTCAAGCCAAACAGGATTGTTTTCGCTTCGCCGCTCTCGCGGCACTTCACCGCCTCGTCTATCGCCACCTTGATGGCGTGGCTGGATTCGGGCGCGGGCAGCGTTCCTTCCACGCGCGCGAAGTAGACGGCCGCGTCGAACACCGCGCGCTGCGTTTCCGCGCGCGCTTCGTCGATGTATCCGTCGTGATACAACTGCGACAGAATCGGCGCCATACCGTGGAAGCGCAGTCCGCCCGCGTGGTTCGCGGAGGGGATGAACGTCGCGCCCAGCGTATACATCTTCGCGAGCGGCGTAATCTTGCCCGTGTCGCAGAAGTCGTAGGCGAACCTGCCGCGCGTAAGGCTTGGGCATGACGCGGGTTCCACGGCGATGAACTTAGGCGCGGTCTTGCCTTCAAGCTTATCCTTCATGAACGCGCTCATCAGCCCGCCAAGGTTGCTTCCGCCGCCCGCGCAGCCGATTACGACGTCGGGATACTCGCCGACCAGCTCCATCGCGGCCTTCGCCTCAAGCCCGATAATGGATTGATGAAGCAGAACCTGATTCAGCACGCTGCCCAATACATAGCGGTATCCCTCGTGCGTCACGGCGTACTCCACCGCTTCGGAGATTGCGCAGCCGAGGCTTCCGCCCGTTTCGGGGTATTCCGCGAGAATCTTCCGCCCAATCTGCGTTTCGTCCGACGGGGAGGATGTGACGGACGCGCCGAACGTTTCCATGACGGCCTTGCGGTATGGCTTTTGCTGCGCGGAAACCTTCACCATGAACACCTTCAGGTCCAAACCGAAATACGCGCACGCCATCGAAAGCGCGCTGCCCCATTGCCCCGCGCCCGTCTCCGTGACTACGCCCTTGAGTCCCTGCGCCTTGGCGTAATACGCCTGCGCGATTGCGGAGTTCAGCTTGTGGCTGCCCGAAGTGTTGCCGCCCTCGAACTTGTAGTAAATCTTCGCGGGCGTTTTCAGCGCGCGCTCAAGCGGATACGCGCGGACGAGCGGGCTTGGGCGGTACATGCGGTACATCTCGCGCACTGCGTCGGGAATCTCGATGTAGCGGTCGGCGCTGTTCAGCTCCTGCTTGCACAGTTCCTCGCAGAACACGGGCGAGAGGTCGGCGACGGTGACGGGCTGATTCGTCGCGGGGTTGAGTATCGGGCGATGGTCCGTCTTCATGTCCGCGCGAACGTTGTACCATGCTTCGGGAATGTCCTTCTCCGTCAGGTAGATTTTGTACTGCGTGTCTTTTGGCGACATGGTTTATGCCCTCCTATGTTGTTTTTGTTGATATGTATAAAAAAACCCCTGCCTCTGCTGATGCAGGGACAGGAGCTTAAATATCTCCCGCGGTACCACCCGGCTTGGCATCACATCTATTCTTCCATATCTTGCATAATCAAGAAGAACCGATACGACGCCCACTTATCTCTCTTGGCGCGCAATCACGCGCCCGCCCTTGATAACGGAGCGCAGCCTCCGTCTTCCCTACGCGGCGCAAACCATGCGCTTTCGGGTCGCCCTACGTCACATCATTTCGGCTGCGCTTCGGCTGCAACCAAATAATGCAAAAAGCCCATTCGCAGAAGCTTCCGCGCCGCGATTCCACCGTCCGCGGCTCTCTTTACCGAAAGGTCGTTCTGTTACTTACACTTGTTCCACGGTTTACGAAGATTATACACGAACTTGCGCGAATGTCAAGGGGAAGTTTGCGTTCGTTTCGCCGTTGCGGTTTCGTTGCGGTCGGGACGTACGACCAACAGGCGGGCGATTGGAAATCGCCCCTACAGGGGTTGGGTTATATTGCGTCGTGAATGCAAACAACCAGAATATTGTATATGTCCAATTCGGAAATGGAATATCGCGCCTGTAGGGGCGATTTCCAATCGCCCGCCTGTTACGCGTACGACCCTGCCTCATCGCAGGTAATCGTACACCATATGTATTTGTTGTATGTATCCTACGGTGCGGCGGGACGTACGACCAACAGGCGGGCGATTGCCCGCCCTTGCCACGCGCCGCGTTTTGTGCGAAAATACCGTCATGATATACATCGAACCCGCCCAACAGGACGCGGCATACCACTTCGCAGCGGAAGAATATGTGACGCAATCGTTCCCGCAACACGACATTGTGTGGATGCTGTGGCGCAACAAGCCGTGCGTCATGCTGGGGCAGAATCAGGTCGCGGACGCGGAAGTGAACCTTCGGGAAGCGCGGCGGCTTGGCGTCGCGGTCACGCGCCGCGCGAGCGGCGGCGGAACTATCTACACCGACGAAGGCACGCTTCAGTTCACCCGCATCGCGCCGTTCTCGCTCGGCGCGGGTTCAGTGGAACGCGAACGCGAGGCGCTGTCCGAACCGCTGCTCTATGCGCTTCGCCAAATCGGCGCGAACGCCAAGCTCGACGGCAGGAACGATATTACGCTGGACGGCGCGAAGGTATCGGGCATGGCGCAGTATTATACGCGCGGACGCGCGTGCAGCCACGCTTCGCTCCTGTATTCCGCAAACCTTGACGCGCTGGCGCGGGTTCTGCGTCCCGACGAGGATAAAATAAAGGCGAAGGCGCTGCGCAGCGTCCGCGCGAGGGTGAGGAACGTCGCGGATACGCGGTCCGCGACGCCGCTGTCGGGTTTCCTTCCAATCCTCATAAACGTGATAAAGGAATACGGCGCGGCGGAACACGTCCTCACACCCGCGGACCACGCCGCGATTGAGCGCGTTCGCGCGGAGAAATACGCGTCGGACGCGTGGACATACGGCAAGTCGCCCGCGTTCTCCTTCCGCAGCGCGAAACGTTTTCCGCAGGGCAATCTTGACGTATCGCTGGACGTCGCGCAAGGCGTCATAAAAAACTGCGTAATTTGCGGCGATTTCCTCGGCGTACTGCCAACCGCTTCGCTTGAGACGCGTCTCGTCGGCGTTCCGTATATCCTCGCGGACGTTCGCGCCTGTCTTGCGGGAATGGATTTGCGGCCGTATCTTGGCGGGATTGCGGCGGACGAGTTTGTTTCCGTTATGTTTTCAGGTTAACGAGGTACGAGGTATAAGGTATTAGGTACGAGGTATAAGGTGTAATAATTAGGTACGAGGTATAAGGTGTAATAAGGTACAAGGTGTAAGGTATAAGACCGGAGACGGAGTACGGCGGGCGATGTAATGAAAACCGCGGGCGAGCCCCCGGCTCGCCCGCTGTTTTCAATGCACCGCCCGCGGTTTTCAATACATCTCCCGCCACATCACAATCGCCCGCCGCAATATAACCGCCCGCTGTATCCAACATCACGCTGTCTAATACCTAATACCTTATACCTAATACCTCGTCCCTCGTACCTCTATCCCCCAAGGAGGACCGCCATGCAGCGCAAACCCGATTGGCTCCGCCGACCGTTCGTCTGGGACCCAAACCAGCGTACCGTCGAGGGCATCCTTAAAGAGCTGAACCTGAACACCGTGTGCGGCGAGGCAAACTGCCCGAACTACGGCGAATGTTTCGCGAACAAGACCGCCACGTTCATGATACTCGGCACGCGATGCACGCGCGGCTGCCGCTTCTGCAACGTGAGCCACGGCGCGCCCGACGACGTGGACCCAAACGAGCCGCGGAACATCGCGCTTGCCGTGGCGAAGCTGGGTCTCAAATATGTTGTGGTAACGTCGGTGACGCGCGACGATTTGGCGGACGGCGGCGCTTCGCATTTCGCGGAGACGATACGCGCGATAAGGCAAACGTGTCCGAATACCGCAATCGAGGTTCTGATACCCGACTTTAAAGGCGACACGGACGCGCTTAAAATTGTCACGGACGCGCGGCCTGACGTGATAAGCCACAATATGGAGACGGTGAAGCGTCTGTATGATACGGTTCGCCCCGAAGCGGTCTACGAACGCTCGCTTTCCGTTCTCTTGAATATAAAGAGACTGAATCCGAACGTGAAGAGCAAAACGGGAATAATGGTGGGTCTTGGCGAATCGGAAGAGGAGGTTTTGGAGCTGCTGAACGATTTGCGGCGCGTCGGCTGCGAGCTTCTGACTATCGGGCAGTATCTCGCGCCGTCCGCGAATCATCATCCCGTAATCGAGTATATCCATCCCGACCGATTCGCGGAATACGCAAAAGCGGCGTACGCGCGCGGGTTTTCGTTTGTCGCGTCCGCGCCGTATGTGCGCAGCTCGTATCGCGCGGCGGAAGCGATGAATGAATGAAAAATTAACAATGAAAAATGAACAATTGATGGTTAGGAACGGAAATCTACACCGCTAAACCAAAACCATTAATTTTTCATTTTTCATTGTCAATTGTTCATTTGCCTCCCCCGTGCGCAATCGGCGTCCACGTCTTGGGCGGTCCGATAATCAACAATAAGAAGCCCGATATCATGCACATCAGCACGAACAGCGGAAACATGAGAATCGCAGGAAGGTTATCCTTTACGCTTTTGCGCGACATGCGGCATATCAGCGCCGCGCCCGCTTGCAGCGCGAGAATCGCCGCGACCAATCCGATTCCGCTTACCATCAGCGCAGACCAAACGTCTATCTGTCCCATTATGACGGAACGGACGGTGAGCGCGGTCGTGCTGAGGCCGCTGACCAAACCAAGAAGCGTAAAGATTACGTTGGAATACACTATCAGCATATCGACAGCGTGAACGGTTCTCTTCTTGAATAACCGTCCGCCCATCAATTTGAAGCACTGATGCGCGCCGCCAAGCCAGCGGCGAAGCTGCGAGAAACACGCCTTGATTGTCGTCGGCTGCTCGTCGTAGACGACAGCGCCCGCCATATAGTGAATCTTTTCGCCATCCAGCGCGCATATACCCGAAAGCTCAAGGTCTTCTGTGAGCGAGCTCGGGTGAAAGTCAATTTTGTTTATGTATGCGGAAGAGACCGCGAAGCCGGTTCCGTTGACGGCGCACGACAGACCAAGCGCGGCGCGCGTTTCGTTCTGCAGGCGGCTCATGAACCAATAGAATATCGAAAACATGCCCGAGATAACGTTCGCGCGCGGGTTCTTGCTGTCGCGCACGCCTTGCGCGACGTTCACGCCGCCGACAAACGCGTTGTTGACCGAGGAAAGGTAACGCTTGTCCACAAGGTTGTCCGCGTCAAGAACGCAGTAAACGTCGTAGCCCTCGTCCTTCAAGGCGGCGAACGCGAACGCCAGCACGTCGCCCTTCTTCTTTATAGGTTCGTCTGGGGTCCCCGACAAATCCGCAGATTTAGCGGGGTGGCTTGTCGGCGTTAAAACCCTCGCGCCGTCCTGTTTCGCAAGCTCGGCGGTGTCGTCCGTGCAGTTGTTCGCTATTACGATGATGTCGAACAGGTGCTTGGGATAGTCTTGTTTACGCAGGCTCGCGATGATTCCGCGAATCACGTTCGCTTCGTTCCTCGCGGGGATAATAACACCGATTCGCTTCTCGGGTTCGCGCCGAGGATTATCCGTTACGCGCTTTATGAGTCCCAATATGATTATCGCGGCGTGATACAGCCCGCACGCAAGCAGCGGCGCGAAGCAGCATATGAAGGCGATGGTCAGGGCAAGTGTCATTTTTACCTCAGTTTAACAAAACCATAAACGTTTGTATACGTTCAATTCAGACGATAGGGAATCCCTGTAGGGGCGATTTCTAATCGCCCGCCTGTATCGCGTACGTCCCATATACGGCGCAACAGGGTCGTACGCGCAACAGGCGGGCGATCGGAGATCGCCCCTACGCTTGCAGGTTGCAGTCCAAATCCGCGCCGCCGACCGCGCCGCACGCAAGTTCCCTGTCGTGCAGCTTCGCCGCCAGCCTGATTAAGATTGGTCTGTTATACCGCTGAATCAGAACGAACACGAGGTTTCCGACTCCCCAAAGCCCGCACACGACTATTGCGAACGCGCTCTCGATAATCGACACGCAGTGAAGTCCCAGGAATATCAGCGCGAGGTGGACGAACTCCGCGACGCAGGTTTCCTTGATAAGCAGCAGAACCTGCGACTCGCATACGTTTGGCAGGATGCGCTTCTTAAGCCCGATGATTCTGCTCATATCGGGCATTTTGTCCTTCCAATTGCGGATGCGAAGCTTATCGTATATCCGCCCGTCGCGCTCCCATCCCATCAACCGATACGGGAAGCGGTCGGCGCGGAACATGGTCCTTGGCAGAATCGCGCCGACGGGCTGCGCCGCAATCGCGATGAAACCAAGATACAACAAACAACTGAACCATTTGCTCGCGCTCAACGTATTACATCCCCTTAATTTTAAGGCACACCGTTACTTCATTTCTATTGTGGAAAAGCTGTTTTATGCCCACTATATCATACCGCGTCTCAAGAATTTTCCGCGCGTTGTATATCTGCTTGAGATATTTGCCCGGCAGAAGCTTCAGCGTCAGCACGACCGCCGCGTTAAGCTTCATATACGGCGCGAACTGGCAGACCAGCCGGGATGACAGACTGCTCTCCATCTTCATGTCGTTCGCGAGGAAGTCAAACAGAACGCCGCTTGCGCCCGCGTTTCCTATTTTTGCGAGATATTGCTGCGCGGTCGCCCTGAAATGCGTAACGCCCGCGACATTGCTCATGCGCTCGTCAAGTTCCGCGGGATCGACGGCGACTACGTCATATCCCAGCCCCAAAAGAATGCGCGACCATCCGCCCGGCGCGCCGCCCAGGTCCAACGCGCCGCCGCCGCTCGGCGTAATACCGAACACCTCGAACGCTTCCAGCAGCTTGAATTCGGAGCGGCTTATAAGTTCGTCGGAGCGCCTGAAGCTGCGGTTTCCGCCCGCGAACGTGGACAGATTGAGCGCGGCGGGGGAGAACCCCAGCATCACTTCACCGTCCGTCATAATTACGGACAGCGCGTAATCGGGCGTACCGTTCGCGCGCGCGACGCCCGCGTCGCGGGCCGCCTTGTGGATAGCGTCCAGAAGCGCGCCGCGCGGCTTTGCGGAAACGTCCGCGACGGAACGCGCCTGAATGCCGACCGTCTTGTTCCCTATGTATATAGATTGCAGGAGCGCGAGCGTCTTTTCGTATGCTTCCGCTTCCACGCCGTCCCACGCAATTGAGACGCTCACGGGGCAGATGTGCCGAACGAATATGGGCGGGCTTACGTGTATCGCGCAGCGCGCGGCGAATATGTCCGTTTCCGATTCCGCGAGGCTTGTCTCGTCCGAGACCGTTTTGATTGTATGTATGCCGAACCGCGAGAGTTCGTCCTTGGCAAGCCTGGCTGCGTCGTGTTGATGGGTGTATATTAATTTATGCATGTTTTCTCGTTTCGTTTAGAATGTTCCCATGTCCCCTGTAGGGGCGATTTCCCGGGGTCCCCGACAAATCCGCAGATTTGGCGGGGTGGGTCCTATCGCCCGCCTGTCGGTCGTACGTCCCTGCCGCACGCAGGTTTCGTGGCCCATCCACGACGTAACGGGACGTACGCAGTTTTCGCAATATTCTAGAATTCCGCGCTCCCGCACGTCCTGGGGAACGGCAGCACGTCGCGTATATTCCCCATCCCCGTAAGATACATTATGAGCCGCTCGAACCCCAGCCCGAACCCCGCGTGCGGCACGCTTCCGTATTTGCGCAAATCCAGATACCACGCGTACGGCTCAAGCGGCATATTCAGTTCCTTCATCCTGTCTACAAGCACGTCGTAGCGCTCCTCGCGCTGGCTTCCTCCCACCAGCTCGCCGACGCCGGGCGCGAGCATATCACACGCCGCCACAGTCTCTCCATCGTCGTTCACGCGCATATAGAACGCCTTTATCTTCTTGGGATAGTTATACACGAATACGGGTTTCTTGAAATGAACCTCAGTAAGATACCGTTCGTGTTCCGTCTGCAAGTCGACGCCCCATTCCGCCGCGTACTCGAACTTGCTGCCCGACTTCTTCAGAATCTCAATCGCGTCGGTATACGTCACGCGCGCGAACTCGCTCCGCGCGACCAAGTTCAGCCGCAGGAGCAAACCCTTGTCGACGAATTGGTTGAGGAACGCGACGTCGTCCGCGGCTTCCGCAAGAATGCCCTGCGTCACATATTTCACGAACGCTTCCGCCAAATCCATGTCGTCCGACAGGTCCGCGAAGGCGATCTCAGGCTCTATCATCCAAAATTCGGCGGCGTGGCGCGGCGTGTAACTCTTCTCCGCGCGGAACGTGGGCCCGAACGTGTAGCAGTTCCTCATGGCGAGGCAGAACGCTTCCACGTTAAGCTGTCCCGACACCGTAAGGCTTGCGGTTTTTCCGAAGAAGTCCTGCGACAAATCCGCCTTGCCGTCGTCCGCGCGCGGCGGGTTATCCGCGGGAAGAGTGGTCACGCGGAACATTTCGCCCGCGCCCTCCGCGTCGCTTGTCGTGATTATCGGCGTGTGGACGTATATGAACCCGCGCTCATAGAAGAACTTATGCACCAGCTGCGCCGCGAGGCTGCGTATGCGGAACACGCTGCCCAGCGAGTTTGTGCGCGGGCGCAGGTGCATGATGGTGCGCAGGAACTCCATAGAGTGTCCCTTCTTCTGCAAGGGATACTCCGGCGAAGAACTGCCGACCACCTCTATAGCCGCGGCCTGCATTTCAAACGGCTGCTTGCGTTCCGGCGTCGGCACTATAGCGCCCGTCACGCGGATTGCCGCGCCGACGTTCTGCTTCACTATATCCTTATAATTTTCTATCTTGTCAGGCTCCGCGACGACTTGAAGCTGCTGCTGGCTTGTTCCGTCCGAAATTGTGATGAACGCGAACTTGTTGGAATCGCGGACAGAGCGAATCCATCCGCATATGGAAACGCCGTCGATCGTTTCCTTTGGGATATCCGGGGTCCCCGACAAATCCGCAGATTTGGCGGGGTGGTATTCGCGGAAGAGGGCGCGCAGGGTCGTGTCCATAATCGTATCTCCCGATCAACAAATATAGTTGAAAACAATCATTGCAATCACAATGATTATTCAGGCTGTCGACAAACGATTGTTTTGTACGCGGGCGGGCGAGCCGGGGGCTCGCCCCTACAATATCACCATATCACCGTACAGGCTGCAATGGCGGCAGATGCCCGTCGGAAAGCTTGGCCGCGTTCGCGGCGAGAAGGTCGAACATCTTCTCCTCTTCGGTGCCGAGCATAACCTGCTCTATGTCGCGCAAGGGAATGAGCGTGGCGTGGTTGTCCCTTGTTCCGAAGAAATCGAACGAATCTATTGAAACGCGAAGGTCGTCCATCGCGATAATCTTTCCCGTGTATGTCTCCGCGCCCACAATCACGGTTACGGTTTTCCTCTCGTTCATGGCGTGGCTGAGCATCTCGTGCAGAACGTCGACCGCGCCCTTGCTTGCGGACGCCGCGTGGGACAGGTCGAGCAGCTTATCGCGGCTGACATTGCGAAGCTTCGCCAGAATTTCAAGCCGCGCTTCATATTCATCGCCCGTGAACACTTGCTGAACGTCGGTCACGCGCCACAGCAGCCAGCCGTCGCGATAACCCCACGGCGTCAGCGCCGCCAGAAGAACATGCTTTGAGGTAACGCATTCGATATATCCGCTGCAAAAAGCGTCGGGGTCGTTAAGGTCGGTATAGATAGACGCTATCATATCATGCTCTTGAGCTATGCGCATCTGATAAACAGCGAAGCTGATTGGCATTTATCACCTATTCGCGGGATGTTTATGAATGAGGGTTCTTCATCTATGGGCACACGCTGTTATTGTACCACATGCGCGCAATAATGCAATGGCGGAAAATTTGTAAAAATTAGGAATTATGGAATGCGACGGGCGATGTATCGATAACCGCGGGCGAGCCGGGGGCTCGCCCCTACAGGTGAATCACCCCACAAAATCTGCGGATTTGGCGGGGACCCCGAGGTTTGTCCACGTTCAATCGTGAAGATATCGTAATTTTTGTAGGGGCGGCCGCCTCGGTCGCCCGCGGTTATCAATACATCGCCCGCCGCATCACAATCGCCCGCCGCAATATACCGACCCGCCGCATCCCCTCATTCCTAATTCCTCATTCGCGCTAATTCCTAATTACAGGATAAATTCCTCCCCCGCGGCAGTCAGCGGCACGACCACCGTCCCGCGCGGCATGGTCTTGCGCGCGAACTCCGCGGCGACGTCGCCCCTGCCCCAAAAATGCATGGGGATGAACACGCGCGGGCGCAGCTTCGATATGAATATGTCCGCGCCGAGGTCGTGCATCGCGCCAAGGCGCGGGTCCACGGGGAACATGCAAACGTCTATCGGTTCGCCGATGATTGGCTGAATCGCGCGGTCGAACGCTTCTTCCGCGGCCTCAATCTCGCGCGGCGTGGATTCCCCGCGCCAATGCCACAGGTTCAAATCGCCGGCGTGGAACACGTTAAGCTCCGCGCCCATAATCTTCACCAGAAACGACACGCCAAGGTCGGTGGACTCATACGCGCGAACCGTCGCGCGGTCGAATTCCTTCGTCATGCCGGGCGACACGACGGCGACGCGATACGCTTCGCCGTCGAGCGGCGACAGCGCGTCCGTTATGTCGTAAGAAAGAACATACGTGATACTCGGATGACCGCGCCAGTCGAACACGCCGCGCGTATAGTGGTCGCCGTGACCGTGCGACGCGAACACATACACCTGCGCGAACTCCGCAAGGCGTTCGGTGAGCGCGGACGCATCACCCGCGTAGTCGAACACGAACGCCGCCGTATCATACGCGAGAAGGAACGCGCTGTGCCCCAGGAAGGTTACGCGCAGGCGCGGCATATCCGCGCCGACAGGTTCCGCCATATCAGTTGTAATGCTCTCTTCCATGGAATGCACCTCACGCCCAATTTCTTTTATGTTTTGATTCCGCCGAGCCGCGGTTATAAATCGTCCAAAGAAACCGCGGAAGAAGGATCTTTATGGCAGGCTTCCACGCGCTCATTCATGACCCAAATCTCTTCATCTGTCAGATCGGTTTCATAGACGAGCGCATCGTCGTTCAGATTGCCGCGCAATAATTCTTCCATATCCATCATATATCACATTATATACCAATTCTGATTTGTAATCAACTGTCCGCAACTCACACCACAAGCCCCACGCCCGCCTGAAAAGCGGCGCGCGTTCCCGCCTTCGCGCCCGTGGAAATTGCGATTGTAAGGTTATAGCCGCCCGTCAGCGCGTCCGCGTCGATAACCTCTCCGCAGAAGAAAAGTCCGCGCGCAAGCTTGCTCTCAAGCGTCTTGGGGTCTATTTCGCCCAGCGTGATTCCGCCGCGCGTGATTATCGCCTCGTCATAGCCCGCCAATGACGAAACGGGTATCGGCAATCGCTTGAGCGTTTCCGTTAAACCAACGCGTTTCGCCTTTGTTATTTCCGACGCTTTGACGTCAATATTGAATCCGCACAGCGTGACGAACGTTTCCGCAAGCCTTGACGGCAGCCAACTTAACAGAAGATTGCGCAGAAGCTTGTTTGGGCTTGCGGAAAGCTCCGCTATCAGCCGCTTCTCAATCATTTCCGCCGTCATGCCGGGCTTGAGGTCGACGGTGAGACGCAGCTTGCTAAACTCCCGCGGGTTTGGTATGAGGCTTGACAGCGTGAGAATGAGCGGGCCCGACACGCCCGTATGCGTGAACAGCATGTCGCCCGTTTCACACATGATACGCTTGCCGTTCCACTCCGCGTTCACGCCCACCATGGAGAGCGACAGCCCCGCGAGTCCGCGCACCCATTCCGCGTTCGAGAGCAGCGGAACGAGCGACGGCGCGGTCTCCGCGACGGTGTGTCCGAGCGAGCGAGCGAGCGCGTAGCCGTCGCCCGTGGAACCCGTCGCGGGGTAGGAAAGCCCGCCCGCCGCGAGTATTACGCCGTCCGCGCGAATCGTTCCGTTTCCGTTATTGACGGAAACGCCTGTCACGCGCCCGTCTTCCGCCAAAATTTCAGACGCCGCCGCGTTAAGAATCACCGCCGCGCCAAGTCGGTTCATTCTGCGAGTCAGCGCGCGCGTGACGTCGCTCGCCTTGTCGCTCGCGGGGAAGACGCGTCCGCCGCGTTCCGCCTTGAGCGGACAGCCGAGCGACTCCATCCATTCCATTATTCTCGCGGAATCGAACGCGGCGAGAGACGAGCGCAGAAACTTCGCGCCGCGCGGAACGGAGCGCAGCGTATCCTCGACGCTCGCGGTGTTCGTGAGGTTGCAGCGGCCTTTGCCGGTTATGTAGAGCTTCTTGCCAAGCTTCTCATTCTTCTCGACGAGCGTAACGCTCGCGCCGTTTTCCGCGGCGGTAATGGCGGCGGTCATTCCTGCGGGACCGCCGCCGATAATTACGACGCGTTTTTTATCTGTCACAATAAAGATGTTCAGCCCAGCCCGCTGTCGTCATACCGCAGCGGCAGCGTATAGCTGAACGGCGCAACGCATATAACCGTGTTGCCCACGGCGTCAGTCACCGTCGCGTATATGTAAAGGCGCGTGCTCTGCTGCCCCCATGTGTACGTGAACGGGCTTT
>JAITHB010000077.1 GCA_031280145.1 Oscillospiraceae bacterium
GACTAACTTCATCTATCGCGTCGACGGTTTGCCGCATGACAAGGTAGCAGAAATTAACGCGATTGACACCGGTAATAGAATTCTCGACCGACTGGCTGCAATCCGAGCAAACGGCGGCACGTTCACATTCGTTAAAACGGCAAATGAGACGTTCGCAAATAACCTCATTATGATTGACAGTCAAATGTCGGTCATTGTTGCGGAAATGCTTGCAGCTTACTACTCGGGGAGCGGGAAAACGTGCAGGGACCTGCTTAGTCACGTTACGTCGGTCAATCCGCTTTCGCGCACCGCAAACTTCTATGAACATAAGTTTAAACAATTACTGTGCGCAGTCGCTCTGGGAATGAAACCCGCAACGCCTTGGGATGGCTCAGACGAAGCTACGGGCGGTTACATAGTGGTTAAAACCGACGGCGAGGTGCTGGCATATCACATCTATAACCGTGATTCGTTCAAAAGTTACCTGCTGAATAATACCCGCTTTGAGAGCGGCAGCTCAACACGCCACAACTACGCCGTGCTGTACGAAGAAAACGGCGAGGTATACATAAAGCTGAATTTGCAGATACGATTCAGGTAATATGGACAAGCACACGCCCGAACAACGGCGGCGCAACATGCAAGCCGTTAAAAATAAGGACAGCAAGATTGAGGTGGCCCTTCGTAAGGCGTTATTCGCCAAAGGCTACCGCTACCGCAAAAACTGTGCGAACGTTTTCGGACACCCCGACATCGTGTTTACCAAGCTTAAAATCGCGGTCTTTTGCGATTCGGAGTTCTGGCACGGTCACGATTGGGAGCGGAGAAAATCCGATTTCAAGAGCCGTACAGACTTTTGGATTCCGAAAATAGAGCGAAACATGGAGCGCGACCGCGAGGTCAACGAACGGCTGGCATCAGAGGGTTACGCTGTTCTCCGCTTTTGGGGTAAGCAAATTGAAAAAGACCTTATCGGCGTTATTGCCGATATTGAGCGGGTCATTCACCTGCGGAGGGAGGAGCTTAATGCGCGCGGCAAGTATGTTTGCAGGTATCGGCGGTATTTGTCTTGCGTTCAAATCGGCGGGAGCGGAGATTGTATGGGCAAACGAAATTGACCCTTGGGCTTGCGAAACGTACAGGCGTAACTTCGGCGCGGGCTATCTGCGGGAGGGCGATATTCGCAATCGGGACTCAGCGGCTATTCCCGACTTTGATATACTTACGGCGGGGTTTCCCTGCCAACCGTTTTCAATAATGGGAGCGCAGCGCGGTTTTTCCGACCCTCGCGGCACAATGTTCTTTGAGATACTGCGCGTGATTGATGAGAAGCGTCCTTCAATAGTCTTGCTGGAGAACGTCAAGAATTTGAAAAATCACGATAACGGGCGCACATTCGACACCATTATCCGCTCGCTTATCGAACGCAAATACGGCGCAAAATATGCCGTGCTCGGAGCGCACACTCACGGGAACATTCCGCAATACCGTGACCGCGTTTTTATTGCGGCATTCCGCAAATACAAGGATTGGAACCGGTTTGAATTCCCGTGTGAAATACCGCTCACAACCTCGATTAACGACATTGTTAACCGAAACGACCGGCAAGCCGAAAGCTGTTATTACCCGCCTTCCAACCGATATTATGCACAGCTCAACCGCCGTATGAGCGACGGTGCGGCAATCTATCGCATTGACGACAGCGGCGTTGCGATGAGAGCGTGGCACATAAGCCCGACGCTGAAGGCCAATATGGGAACATATCGCGACCGTGTTCCGCTTGTTCGCGACGAATACGGAATCCGCAAGCTTACCGTTCGCGAATGCCTTAATCTGCAAGGCTTTCCCTCCGATTACACTATGCCCGATATACCGCCGGACGAACAGTATAAGCAGCTCGGCAACACCGTTTGTGTTCCCGTTGTGGAGCGGATAGCGCGAGCGTTGGAATTACTTACAAATTAATCCCGACGACCATTCTGTCAAATAGGGTTTCCCTCGCTGAGAGAAACGCTTTGCAGCGCAGCCTTAAACCTTCCCGCAAAATCACCGTTTGCAATCCTTCGGTTTTGAATGTACAATATTGGGAAATCGAACAAACAAGGGAGGAACGCAATTGGTCAGCAAGAAATCGGCGGAGCTTGCGCTGCTCCGCGCACTCGAAACAGGCGCGGACTTCGCGGAACTGTTCTTCGAGGACAGACTGAACAACTCCATCACCATGCGCACGGGCAAAGTCGAGGACGCAAACTCAGGTCTCGTCCACGGCGTCGGCGTTCGCATATTCAAGGGGCTTCGCAGCGTTTACGCGTATACGAACGATTACTCGGAGAAAAGTTTGCTCGAGTGCGCGGGCAAAGCCGCGTCCGCGTTGCCCTTCGCGCGCGCGATCGACCGTGTGAAGCTTCACGGTTCCGTCGCGGCTAACATCCATCCGATAAAGAAGCTGCCGGGCGACGTAGAGAATTCGTGGCGCGTGGCGAAGCTGCGCGAGGGACACAAGGCGATTTCCGCAGTTTCGCCTGAAATCGTGCAGACCATCATGGGTTACACCGATTCAGACCAAACCGTCACAATCGCGAACAGCGAAGGCTTGTTCGTTTCCGACAGGCGCGTCTACACGCGCTTGCGCTTCGTCGGCGTCGCGTCCAACGGAACGGAGAACCAGGTCGGCTTCAACGCGCCCGGCGCGATGATGGGCGCGGAATTCGCGGACACGCTGGATTATGAGGAAATCGGCAAGCGCGTGGGTACGATGGGCGTCACGATGCTGCACGCGGACGTATGTCCCGCTGGTGTAATGCCGGTCGTCATCGACAAGGCGTTCGGCGGCGTCGTGTTCCACGAGGCCTGCGGACATTCCTTGGAAGCGACGAGCGTCGCGCGCGGGCTGTCCGAGTTCTGCGGCAAGCTGGGGCAGAAGGTCGCGTCCGATATCGTATCCGCAATCGAAGACGGCACAATGGCGAACGAATGGGGTTCGCTCAACATAGACGACGAAGGCACACCGACCAACCGCTTGGTTCTCATCGAAAACGGAATACTTAAGAACTACATGATAGACAAGCTGAACGCGCGCCGTATGAACATGCCCATAACGGGCAGCAGCCGCCGCGAGAGCTACGCCTACGCGCCGACCTCCAGAATGCGCAACACGTTCATCGCCGCGGGAAACGACGACGAGGCGGAAATTATCAGGAGCATGGGCGACGGTCTGTACGCCAAGGTTATGGGCGGCGGTTCCGTCAACCCCGTGACCGGCGAGTTCAACTTTGCCGTGGACGAGGGCTATCTCGTGAAGGGCGGCAAGATCGACAAGCCCGTGCGCGGCGCGTCGCTCATCGGCAAGGGAAGCGAGATTCTTTTGAAGATCGACCGCGTCGGCAAGGTTATGACGATGGGTCAGGGTATGTGCGGAAGCCAATCGGGCAGCGTTCCGACGAACGTCGGGCAGCCGATGATCCGCATATCAAGCATGACCGTGGGGGGTAGATGATATGAGCGCGGAAAAAACGATGGATTTGTTCCTTGACACGCTGTTCGCGAAGGTTAAAGAAGCGGGAATCGACAAGGCGGAAGCCTACATCATGCAGCAGGAATCGTTCAAGTGCATGATGGACGAAGGCGACATCGGCGACTATTCCTCGTCCGTCGCGGGCGGGCTGTCGCTTCGCGCGCTCATCAACGGCAAGATGGGCACGGCGTATACGCAGGCGTTCGACGACGACGCGGCGGATATGCTCGTCTCGCGCGTGAAGGAATCCGCGTCGCTGATTGAGGACGAGAGCGAGCAATTCCTCTACGAGCCGCAAGGCGACACATACGCGATAGTCGAGACGACCGCGAAGACTCCGTACGGCGGAACCGCGGACGAGAAGATTGCGTTCGCGCGCGAAATAGAGAAGCTGGCGCTGGGAAAATCCGAATTGGTGAAGAAGCTGGGCAGCTACACGGGAGTTATGTCAACCCACACCGACGTGCGCATAAAGAGCACGAGCGGGCTTGACCTCGCGCGTTCCGTGGACTACGTCATTCCCGTTGTGGACGCGGTGGCGGTGCGCGGCGGCAAGACGTACGACGGCATGGAATACAACATCTACACGGACATATCGGAAGCGAACGCGGACGCGCTCGCGGCAAAGGCCGTCGAGAACGCGGTGGCGATGCTGGACGCGCAGTCGGTTCCGAGCGGGCAGTATGAAATCATCATTGAGAACCGCACGATGGCGGACCTGCTCTCCGTTTTCTCGGGAATCTTCAGCTCGGAGAACACGCAGAAGGGTCTCTCGCTGCTCAAGGGCAAGGTAGGCGAAACGATCGCCGCCCAATCCGTCACGGTCGTCGACGACCCGCTGATGCCCAAGCGCCCCGGTTCCTGCGCGTTCGACGACGAGGGCGTTCCGACATACACGAAGAACGTCATAGAGAACGGCGTACTGAAAACGCTTCTGTATAACTTGAAGACCGCGAAGATTGACGGCGTGAAGACGACGGGCAACGCGTCCAAGGGCGGATATACCGCGCCCGTCAAGGTCGCGCCGGCGAACCTCCACATCAAGCCCGGCGAGGATTCCATCGAGAAGCTATGCGAGAAGATCGGCGGCGGTCTGGTCATAACCGACCTTGAGGGAATGCACGCGGGCGCGGACGCAATCACCGGCGACTTCTCCCTTTCCGCCAAGGGATATTCCGTAAAGGGCGGAAAGAAGGCGGGTACCGTTACGCAGATAACCGTCGCGGGCAACTTCTTCACGTTATTAAAGGAAGTGAAGTCTGTCGGAAGCGACCTTGAGTTCGCGCCGTTCGCGGGTACGGGCAGCCCCAGCGTTTGGGTGGGGAAACTGTCGGTCGCGGGGCAGTAATAAATAAAAAACAGCGGTGTCAAATGGCACCGCCGCAGACTGTCGACAAGCGATTGTTTTGTATGCGGGCGGGCGAGCCGGGGGCTCGCCCCTACAGGGTGTATGCTATCGGTATACAGGAATGCAATATGCTGTAGGGGCGACCGCCTCGGTCGCCCGCCCTTTACAACACCGATGGGTTTTGTCGGCAGCCTGAACGTCGGGG
>JAITHB010000093.1 GCA_031280145.1 Oscillospiraceae bacterium
ACCGTATCAATTACCATGCCTTTTTCAATGAACAAAATCCCCTGTGGGGCGGCCCCCCCGGCACGCCGGCGTTTTTAAATAAATCGCCCGCCGCAATATAACCATAGATCTGTAGGGGCGATCTCCCGGGGTCCCCACCAAATCCGCAGATTTGGTGGGGTGGGTCCAATCGCCCGCCCGACGGTCGTACATCCAATCCGCGGCGCAGATCGTCCCTGCCGCCTGCAACCTTATACCTCGTACCTATTACCTCGCACCTCTTATGCCCGAATTAAGGTATATATGGGATACCTCCGTGCGATACTAAACCGAATTGTACAAACAAAAGGAGATGCATAATGGAAAACATTCTACGAGTAGGCGACCTGAAGAAGGTCTACGGAAGCGGCGCGAACCAAACCCACGCGCTCAAGGGCGTAAGCTTTGATATTGAAAAGGGCGAGTATGTCGGCATAATGGGCGCGTCGGGCAGCGGCAAGACGACGCTGCTCAACTGCATATCCACAATCGACACGGCGACCGCGGGTCAAATCATCATCGAAGGTCAGGACATAACCAAGCTTCGCGGCGCGGCGCTGGCGGACTTCCGCTGCCGCAAGCTGGGGTTCATCTTTCAGGACTACAACCTGCTTGACACAATGAACGCGTTTGAGAATATCGCGCTCGCGCTGACGATTGCGAAGACGCCCGCAAACGACGTTGAACCCGCCGTGCGCAAGGTTTCCGCGCAGCTCGGCATTGAGGATGTGCTGAACAAGTATCCCGTGCAGATGTCCGGCGGGCAGCGTCAGCGCGTCGCTTCCGCGAGGGCGATTGTAACCAATCCCGCGCTGGTGCTTGCGGACGAACCGACGGGCGCGCTGGACAGCAAGTCGAGCGCGGCGCTGCTGGAAAGCTTCCGCCATATGGTGCAGACACTGCAAACCACAATACTAATGGTGACGCACGACCCGTTCTCCGCAAGCTACACCGACCGCATCATCTTCATCAAGGACGGACAGTTGTTCACGCAGCTTGAGCGCGGCGCGGATTCCAGAAAAGTATTCTTCGACAAACTCATCGAGGTTGTAGGAGAGCTTGGGGGTTCCGCCGAATGAACGCATTCGCGATAGCAACGCGCAACGTGCGCAAAAGCATACGGGATTACGGTATATATTTCCTTACGATAATCATCGGCGTCGCGCTGTTCTACATCTTCAACTCCATCGGCAGCCAGAAAGAGATGATGGAGTTAAACTCTACCGCGAGCCGCTATCTCATCGACATCGGTGAGCTGATGAGCGGTCTTTCGGTTATTGTGTCGGCGATTCTGGCGTTCCTGATTCTGTACGCGAACGCGTTTCTGGTTCGCCGCAGGAAGAAGGAGCTGGGAATATATATGTGTCTTGGTATGCGCAAGGGCAAGATTTCGCGCATACTCTTCTTTGAGACGGCGCTGGTCGGTTGCTTGTCGCTGATAGTAGGCATAACGCTTGGCGTTCTTGTTTCGCAGGCGCTGACGTATGTCACCGCGTCTATGCTCGGCGCGACAATTACCAAATTTTCGTTTGTGTTTTCAATGTCGGCCGCTGTAAGCTGTATGGTATATTTCGGTATAACGTTTATCATCGTGTTATTGTTTAACACGGTCATCGTTAACAGGCAGAAGCTCCTCGGCTTGCTTTACGCGGACCGCAAGGTGCCAAAGTTCCGCAAGCCCAATATAATGCTGTCGGTTTTGCTGTTCGTCTGTTCCGTCGTCATACTCGGCATAGCGTACAACCTGATGCTGACGAACGGCTTGATGGGCTTCTTCGATTCCGCGCAAAGCAGGTCGCAAGTCGTCTCTATTATAATGGGGTGTGTCGGAACGTTCCTGTTCTTCTTCTCGCTGTCGGGCTTCTTCCTGAAGGTGGTGTCGTCGATAAAGAAGCATTACCATAAGGGGCTGAACATGTTCACGCTTCGGCAGATAGACAGCAAGATACACACGACCACCTTCTCCATGACGTTCATCTGCCTCATGCTGTTCCTCGCGATATCCGCAATCTCCGTGGGAAGCTCGCTCTCCGCGGCGTTCGCGGAATACGGCAGCGCGACCGCGAACGAAAGCGCGGCGGCGGGTTCAGCCGCCACGACATACATGTCGCTGTATTTGGGCGTGGTATTCCTTATTTCATGCGCGAGCGTGCTCGCGGTGACGCAGCTTTCCGAAGCCAGCGACAATCAGGCGCGGTATCTTCTTCTGTCAAAGCTGGGCGCGAGCGAGAAATTGATTGCGCAGAGCATATTCAGGCAGGTATTGATATATTTTGTCGCGCCGCTGGTGCTTGCGATATCTCACTCCATCGTCGCGATAAAGGTGATGAGCGTTCTTGCTGCCGCGCTTGCAGACCTTAACATACTCTCGATGAGCCTTGTTACGGGGTTAATCCTCATCGTCGTATACGGCGGGTATTTCGGGCTTACGTATCGCGGGGCGAGGAAGATGGCAGCCGCGCGAATGAACGGTTAATTCCGTCGGAAATGCGGGTGAAACCATATCATTTGTTTGCGTTCAATCGGGCGGGTGCATGAAACCTGTAGGGGCGATTTCCAATCGCCCGCCCGTTACGCGTACGACCCATTTTACCGTAGACAAACATACGTATCCTTACGGTGTGGGTGGGACGTACGCGCAACAGGCGGGCGATTGGAAATCGCCCCTACAAATGTATGGTTGTATTCAAACGGGCGACATATTGATAACCGCGGGCGGCGTAATGATAACCGCGGGCGGTGTGTTGATGACCGCGGGCGACCGTCCCGGCAATGTCATTCAGATAAAGGCACCTTAGCACGCCTATAGTGAATAGGATGGGAACATAGTGATTTACGACGCGGAAAAGATCGATCGCTGCGAACAGCAGACTTGTATTTGGCGAGCTTAG
>JAITHB010000146.1 GCA_031280145.1 Oscillospiraceae bacterium
ACAACCATACATTTATACTCATCTGTATACTTCTTCCCGTTTTCCATTGCTTTTGCACCCCTTCCATTAGACGTTTTCTCTCCCCCCATACCGTCCAACTTCCGGGGTGCAGTCCAGACCTTTGCGCGGGTCGTATCCCTCCCGTCCGCAGACACCGCACCATCCCCGCGCAACTGTTCGAGCCGCAGCGAGTTTTGCGCGGCCGTCCCCATAAAGCGTTTTTTCCGGTTCTCTTTTTGCCGCGGCTGGCAAAAAGAGAACGGACTGCGCGTGTACCTTACACAGTAGAAGACCAAGCCCTGCGTATGGCATACGCTCCAAATGTGCAGGGCTTTGCCCTGCTAAACAAATTCAATATTATACTGCTTCATCCACCCCTCCATCTGAAGCAGCCACGCCACAAGCTGCGGCCGCGCCATCAACTGCCCGAACCACGTCTTGTCGCCGCCTGTAAGCATCGCGTCAAGCGCGGCGCGGTCTATGATTTCGTGCAGCCGAGACTTTTTGTCCGCGAGAATCGCGTCAAGGCGGGCGGTGACGATGCGCTCGTATTCGGGGTCAAGAACCTTTGGGTACGGGCTTTTCTTGCGGTTCTTTATGCGCTCGGGCAGATAATCGCCCATCGCCTCGCGCAGCAGATACTTCTCCACATCATTCTTGCGCTTTATTTCCCACGGCACATTATAAACATATTCCAGCAGACGATGGTCGGAGAACGGTACGCGCACCTCAAGCGACGCGCCCATCGACATGCGGTCCTTGCGCTCCAGCAGCGACGCCATGAAGTATCGCGTGGAAAGCCACGTCGCCATGCGCGACTGCTTCATCATGTCGGAATCATCGGGCAGAAGCGGACAACGCGCGAGGTCTTCGCGGTACTTTTGCGAGAGGTACGCGTATCCGTCTTCCGCCTTCGCGACGTCTTTGCGGAACAGGTTCGCGCGGACACGCGCGTCATGTATCCATGGGAAGAAAGGCTTCTCAAGCATTTCGGATCTGTAGAACCAAGGATAGCCGCCGAATATCTCGTCGGAGCATTCGCCCGACAGCGCGACGGTATGCGTCTGCTTCACCATCTTGCAGTACAGCAGAAGCGACGAATCGATGTCCGCCTGACCGGGGAAGTCGCGCAGAAGCGCGGCGTCGCAAAGAGCGTCCGCAGTCTGCTTCGGCGAGATGGTGAGAATGTGGTGGCTCGTGCCAAGCTCGCGCGCAAGCCACGCCGCGTATTCGTCGTCGCTCTGCGGCTGGAACAGCGACTTGCGGAAGTAATCGCCGTTGTTCTCATACTCGAACGAATATGTGTGAAGCTGCCGCCCTTCCTCTTGATACTGCTTCGCCGCGACTGCCGTCACGACGGACGAGTCCAGCCCGCCCGATAAGAATGTGCAGAGCGGAACGTCGGAGACGAGCTGGCGGCGTATCGCGTCCGACAGAATATCGCGCGTCTCGCGGACAGCCGTCTCCTCGTTACCCTCGAACGGCTTCGCGGAAAGCTCCCAGTACGCCCACTTGTGCAGTACGCTTTCCTGCCAGATTCCGCAGTGCGCGGGTTCAAGCGAGTATATATCCTTGAAGACGGAGGAGCCGATCAGCGTGACGGGCGTGAGGAACAGAAGCTCCCACAAACCCTCGCGGCTGACCTCGGGCGTAACGTCCGGATGAGCGAGCAGCGCCTTTATCTCGGACGCGAACATGAAGCGTCCCTTGCTGACAGTATAGTAGAAGGGTTTAATGCCGAACCTGTCGCGGCAGACGAACAGTTGGTCCGCGTCTTCGTCCAGCACCGCGAACGCGAATATTCCGTTGAGACGCGACGGACACTCATGCTTCCATTCTATGTAGCAATGCAGAAGAACCTCCGTGTCGCAGCGCGTGCGAAACTCGTGTCCGAGACGCGCGAGTTCGCCGCGCAGCTCGTCTGTGTTGTAAAGCTCTCCGTTATATACAATCGTGTAGCGGCTGCCGCGAACGACGGCGGTCATCGGCTGTATGCCGTTCTCAAGGTCTATAATGGAAAGGCGGTTATGCGCGAGCGAGCTTGCGCCGTATCCGTATACGCCGCTTTGGTCGGGACCCCTGTGAGACATCGTGCCGCTCATCGCTTCCGCCGCGCCGTTAACCGAGTTTCCGCTCGGGTTAATTCTGTCGTTTACTATTCCGCATATCGAACACATGGCAATTCTCCTTTTGTTTCAGTCCATACAATATATGCGGATGAAGGGGTTCGTTACAACCGCACGTCCCTTTTTGTGGAATTTGACAAATCGAAGCCGCAATAACCGCATATGAAGCCTCCCTGCCTGCATACACTTGCATGAATCAAACAGATCATTGGCATTACCCTGAATTTATGGGAGGTCAACCGCGATGAAGGATTACATTGAGCAGCGTGTGCTGGACATAGCGAATTTCCTTGCCGGAAGCGGCTCAACCGTCCGCGACGCCGCGAAAAAATTCCACGTGTCAAAGTCTACCGTACATAAAGATATGATGGATCGTCTGCCGTACTTGCATTCGG
Organism: Oscillospiraceae bacterium; assembly: GCA_031280145.1. Taxonomy (GTDB): domain Bacteria; phylum Bacillota; class Clostridia; order Christensenellales; family Aristaeellaceae; genus JAITHB01. The sequence continues at coordinate 2,522 of JAITHB010000146.1, forward strand.
AGCTGGCGCGCAGCGTACGTGTCGTTATGGATGTGAACAAAGCGGAGCGCCACCTTCGCGGCGGTCAGGCGACCTGTATGAAATACAAAAGGAAAAAGCCTGAACCCAAGGCAGGTTTTTCCGCAGTTGTGGAGAAATAGGTATGTGAATGAAGAATGAAAAATGAAGAATGAATAATTGATGGTTGCGGGAATCATTGTAGGGGCGAGCCCACCGGGGTCCCCGACAAATCCGCAGATTCGGCGGGGTGGTTTGGCTCGCCCGCGGTCTTCCGGCGTTCGGGGACCCGAGGGTCGCCCTGCAACCAACAATTCTTCATTTTTAAGGGTGTATTGCAAAGAGTTTACAATATACCCAAAAATTCTTCATTCTTAATTTACATAGAGGCGGAAAAACCATGTTAGGTCGCGACGACATCGGCGTAGACTTTGGTACGTCTACGTGCCTTGTCACAATCAAGGGGCGCGGTATCGCTCTGCGCGAGCCTGCGCTTTGCGCGGTGGATAAGAACACGCGCAACATACTCGCGGTCGGCGACGACGCCATCAGCATGCTGGGCAGGGTTCCGCCCAACATCGTGCTTGTGCGTCCGCTGAAGCACGGCTCTGTTTCCGACTACGATATTACCATGCGCATGTTTCGCTATTACTTAAGGAAATCGCAGGGACGAAGAAACGTCTTCCGTCCGCGCGCGTTTCTGTGTTTACCGGGCAGTTTGACGGACGTTGAGCTTCGTTCGCTGAGCGACGCCATTTTGGACGCGGGCGCAAGGCGCACGCAGGTTATCGACAGCGCGATAGCCTCCGCGCTCGGCGCGGGGTTGGACGTGACCAACTCGTACGGACACATGATTGTGGACATTGGCGGCGGAATAACCGACATCGCGGTGATAGCGAGAGGGCGCGTAGTCGCGCGCGATTCCACGCGTCCCGGCGGCGACAGGTTCAGCGAAGCTATAGCGCGCGTCGTCCGCAGGAAGCACAGCATTGTGATTGGGGAGCGCACGGCCGACGAAATAAAGCTCACGATGGGCGACCTTACCAAAAAGACGGACACGCCTATGCAGATGAGCGTCACGGGAAGGAATCTGGCGCTTGGTCTTCCGCGAACCGTTCTTGTGAAGTCCAACGAACTTGCCTCCGAGATGGAAGAGGTGGCGCAGGAGATAGCGGAAGGAATTCACATAGTTTTGGAGAATACTTTGCCGGAGCTTGCGGCGGACATCTTCGAGCATGGTATAACGCTGACGGGCGGCGGAGCGCTGCTGCCGGGTCTTTCCGATTTGCTCGGCGCGCAGTTGAAGGTGCCGTTCCGCGTGCCGTCCGACCCGCAGACAGCCGCCGCTGTTGGTTTATCATATGTTATGGACAATCTCGAAGGGCTGGAAAGTATTTTCCGTTAAACTGTAAGATAAATAAAACTTACAACTAAAGAATTCCATATATAGAGGTGCCGTTTGATGGATAAGAACAAAAGAAAGAATAAAGGCGGAAAAAGTGTGAAGAACACGTTCGCGCTTATTTGCACGGCGGAGGAAGACGGCAGCACAACGATAACCCATGTCGTCATGTCTGATGAGGACGATGTGCATTCCGTCGCCGACTACATATTGAATATGGCGGGCAAGAGCAAGTCGGAATCAGTTAAGATTCCGCCGCTCTTCAACTGCCCGATTCACACGTTCTCGCTTCCGCCGTCGGCGCAAACGAAAAACGGCGGTTTGCACCCAAGCACCGCCGAAAAAGAACCGAACAGGGGTCTTTTGTACAAACCGAGCAGGAAGAATCACGATTTGCGCGTGATCGGCTCAGCCAATTCTACGCTTCAAGCGCGCGCTGTTCTCGCTCGTCGAGAAGGCGATTCAAGATATCGCGTACTGCGTTCTCGAGATCAGAACCGTTAAGAACGATGGACCTTGGGCTGTCGTCGGCTGCCGCTCTGCCGCGTCCGCGCCCGGGGTACTTGGGTTCAATTTCGCGAAGCGGCGCGGCTACGTCTGACAAGCCTAACAGCGCGTCAGTTGGAACGTTGAACAGCTCCGCTAACCTGCGGAGTTTTTCGATGCTTGGCTCGCTGCGGTCGGTTTCCCATTTCCAAATGCTTTGTTGGGTGACGCCTACCAGCGTTGCGAGCTTCTGTTGTGTGAGATTATTCTTGAGACGGTATTCGTAGAGTCTGGTCGCGAAGACGCTTCTTTTTGGTGTTGTCATATAATCCCCTCCGCCGCTTATTCTACTATGTTTCTATGTCGAATGAAAGTTAAATTACATGAATAATTATAAACATTTTCGTAATAACCGAAAACAATTACCGAAACTTGACGTTTTTTCGCAGCTAAACGGGTATTGGCATGAGGAATGTTCCTGCCGCCGCGGGCTTGACCCGCAGCCCGCAATATGTGATAATTACGGCAATTGACGGGATTTGATGAAATTGGAGATGTTATTATGCTTGACATAACCCAAATAAGGAAAGAACCCGAAACGGTCGCGAAGCTTCTCGCCCTTAAAGGATACAAAATCGACTTTGCGGAATTTCTGGAACTGGACGCGGCGAAGCGCGACGCCATGATGAAAGCCGACAATCTCAAGGCGAAGCGCAACGAGCTTTCCGCAAGCGTTCCGCGCCTTAAGAAGGAAGGCAGGGACACCGCGCCCATATTTGAGGAAGTGCGCGGCATAGGCGCGCAGATAGCTGAGCTTGATAAGGAAGCCGACGAACTTGGCAAGAAGACGGACGATATTCTGTTCGCGCTGCCGAACCTTCCCGACCCCGACGTTCAACCGGGCGGCAAGGAAGCGAACGTCTCCTTGCGCATGTTTGGTCGGAAGCAGACGTTCGATTTTGCGCCCAAGGACCATATGGAGCTTTCCAAGTCGCTGGGTCTCATCGATTATGAGCGCGGCGCGAAGTTAGGCGGCGCGGGCAAGTGGGTTTACACAGGCGACGGCGCAAGGCTGGAATGGGCGCTGCTCAACTACTTCATCGACACGCATATCGAGGACGGCTACACGTTCATGCTTCCGCCGCACATGCTCAACGAGCGCAGCGGTTTCACTGCGGGGCAGTTTCCGAAATTTTCAGACGACGTGTTCTGGCTTGAAGGCAAACAGAACTTCATGCTGCCGACTGCGGAAACCGCGCTCATCAACCTTCACCGCGACGAGATTCTGAAGGAAAGCGAGCTGCCGAAGAAATACTTCTCATACACGCCTTGTTACCGCAAGGAAGCGGGTTCATATGGAAGCGTTGAGCGCGGCATGATTCGCGGCTATCAGTTCAACAAGGTTGAGATGGTGCAGTTCGTCCGCCCCGAAGACGGCATGGCGGCGTTCGACGAAATGGTCGGCAAGGCGGAAGCTCTGCTTCAGGGGCTTGGTCTGCACTACAGCTTGAGCAAGCTT
>JAITHB010000038.1 GCA_031280145.1 Oscillospiraceae bacterium
CCACCCCGACAAATCTGCGGATTTGTCGGGGACCCCGGGAAATCGCCCCTACAAATGCAATATTGCATGTCCGATTGAACATGAACAAACATTACGCTTCGTCTCCGTTCCCGATTGAACGAAGACATTCCCCTGTAGGGGCGATTTCCAATCGCCCGCCTGATTGTCGTACGTCCCGATTCGCCGCAAATTGTCGCGCGTCCCGATTCACCGCAGATTGGCGCGCGTACCATCATAATGCATGGTATGCTACAACGTCCCTGCGACACGATGGGTCCTTCAACCTACAGGCGGGTGTCTCCCAATCCCGTCTGCGAAATCCATTATGATTTGACATACTGCTTTACGAATTACGTACTCGTGAACACTTCCCCCAAGTCCACGATAAAATCGTCAAATATGCTGACCTTTATCTTGTCCCCGTCATTGTATAACTTGGCGACGGGCGATTCTTCCCAAAAGAAGACATCGACGGTCTTGAACACGGGGTTGACCAACCAATATTCGCGCACGCCCGCGTCTCTGTATGCGTTCAGCTTCAGCACGCGGTCGCGCGCCGCCGTGGACGGCGACAGAATTTCAACGACGAGGTCAGGCGCGCCGACCACATAATTTGTCGTTATCTTTTTCGGGTCGCACACTACTGCGATGTCAGGAATGAAGACACTGTTCTTCCGTTTGTTCAAACGAACTGAAGGTTCGACGGCAATTCTGCACGGACCGTTTTTTATACCGTTTCTCAGCTTAGCACCGATTGCAACAACAATTTCTTGGTGTTCAAAGGATGGCTGCGCCAGCATGACCGGTTCGCCGTCATACAGCTCGAACTTCGGATACTCGGGAAGCTTCTCCCAGTCTTCTACGGTATACATCCGCTTCTCGGGTTCGGCTTGTTGGTTAAGCATTGTTTCGCCCCCGTCTTCCCGCTTCATTGTATCACTCTTTCTATAACTTCTTTCGTGCTTATTGCCGGGGTATTTTACCTAATATTAACATGTTAAGCGAACCGCGTCAACCGCGCGAACGCTCGTGTTGACAGGCTTCATTATAGTTGATACAATTATCCTGTCTTATCAAATATAACAGAGGACCACAATGGAACCTACTCGATTTATATCAAACGGACTACACCTCCTTCGCCGCGTTCACCGTGCTTGAGGTCAGCCACTTCAACGAACCGATGTATATCGAGATTGAGGTTGGCAGCAATCCCACGAAATCCATACGGTACATAAACGAATTGTATGACGCGGTGACGGTTTATCCCGAAGGGAAGTAGGTTTCGATTATATTCACGAATATAACCACGTATTTGACGGGGCGGGGCCAATCGCCCCGTTAGGCTGTCGACAAACAACTGTTGCGCATACCTGCGGGCGACCGAGGCGGTCGCCCCTACATGTATTATGATACCTTCCCGATTGAATTAAACAATCACCTGTAGGGGCGAGCCCCCGGCTCGCCCGCCCGCGTACAAAACAATCGTTTGTCTGCAATCTGACGGGGAGGGTCCAATCGCCCCGTCATATCCTGTCCCCATCATCCACCGAAAACGTTTTAGCCCAATTCTATTGACATATGTTCCATAGTTTGCTAAAATGATTTAACCTTTCACAATGCATTATGCACAGTTTTGGTTGTGCTCTCATGATTAGTTTTTATGACGGATTTGTCGTATTTATACTGTAAGGCGGTGTGGGTTTGCGTCGTTTGATGTTGTTTCTGCTGACCGCGTTGATAATATTATCCTGCGCAGGCGTATCCGCACACGCGGACGCCGTTCCGCGCGCGGAGTTCGACGGCATACTCGACCTGTATTCCGTCAATCCCGATATTCCCTCATATGCGGAATACATGGCGGCGGTCGAATATGGAGAACAGCGGATTTCTGAAGAGTCTTCCCCGAGTTATTCCGCCGAAGGACCCGCGCCCGATATAATTATTGATACAGGCGACGTCATTACAGAAGAGGACGCGGCGGCGCGGTTTGCGTTCACGGTTGAACGGGCGGCTTTTTACAAGCCCTCGGTTGAGTATTATCCCACCCCGGGCAAGAACTCCTCAATCGAGCGCGCGGTGTTCATCGACGGCGCTCTGCCATACAAGGAACTCGCGCTCGTCTCGTTCCCGCGTATCTGGCGCAACTCCGCGGAACTGTCGGCCGATGGGTTTGTCTGGGAGAAGGACAACCAAGGCAACGACCTGCGCCCGAGCATGGTGGAAGCGCCTGAGTGGATAGTATCCGACCTGCACGACGCGGAAGGCACGATAACGGAGCCGCTCGCCGTATGGCTAAGCGCGGGCGGACACACGATAACGTTCGTTTCGATTCGCGAGCCTATGCAGATGCGCCGCGTTACGTTCACTTCCGCCGAATCCGCGCAAATTCCATTATATAATGAAGCGACGGCGCAAGCGGACGCGCAAGGCGCGGCGGACGCCTCCGGCGCACTCGTCACGATTCAGGCGGAGAACGCGGCGCGCACGTCCTCGCAGATGCTATACCCGACGCAGGAGCTGGGCAGCCCCGCGGTCACGCCGTATTCCTCAAAGACGCTCATCAACAACACGATAGGCGGCAATTCGTGGCGGCTCGCGGGTCAGTGGATAGAGTGGGAATTCGACGCGCCTGAGACGGGCTACTACAACATAAGCATGAACGTCAACCAGAACCAGAAGCGCGGCGTATTCGTCCCGCGCAAGATTACGATTGACGGCGCGGTTCCGTTTGCGGAGCTTGCGGGCTACGGCTTCACGTTCACGCAGAACTGGAAGCAGGTCACGCTCGGCAGCGCCGACGGCGCGTACAAAATATTCCTCACGCAAGGCAGTCACACGCTTCGCATGGAAGCCACGCTCGGCGAGTTCGCGTACCTCATCGGGCAGGTGAAGGACGCTATTTACGACCTGAACTCCATCTACAGAAAGATAATCCAGCTCACGGGCGTCGCGCCCGACAAATACCGCGATTACCAGATAGAGCGAACGCTGCCGACTCTGACGGCGGAAATGACCGCCGTGCGCGACACGCTGACCGCCGTCGTAGACGAGCTTCGCCGCGTGGCGGGCGCAAGGTCGGACCGCGAGCGCGTGCTTATCACGATGCGCGACCAACTGAACATTCTGATAAACGACAACGAGAAAGCCTCCGTGCAGATCGCATCGTTCAAGATCAACGTACGCGCGCTCGGCACGTGGCTCAACGACGCGATGATACAGCCGCTCGCGCTCGACGAAATCTACATACACTCGCCCGACGTCTCCCTCCCGACGAAGACGAGTTTCTTCGGCAAAATAGGCTTCGAGGTTTCGCGCCTGTTCTATTCCTTCATTATAGATTACAACGCGATAGGCAACGTTGCGGACGACGCGCGCGCGATAACGCTGTGGATAGGCAGCGGCCGCGACCAGGCGAACGTGGTCAAGGCTTTGATAGACGAAACGTTCACGAAGCAAACGGGCATAAGCGTAAACGTCATGCTGGTGGATATGGGAACGCTGCTTCAGGCGACGCTCGCGGGGCAGGGCCCCGACGCGGCAATTCAGGTCGGCTGGGATTTGCCGATGAACTACGGCTTGCGCGGCGCGGTTCTGGACCTCACGCGCTTCCCCGATTTGCGGGAGATAAAGGAGCGCTTCGACGAAAGCGCGACAACGCCTTACGTGTACGGAGAAAGCACATACGCGCTCCCCGAGACGCAGGTGTTCCCGATGATGTTCTACAGGAAAGACATTCTCGCGGAGCTTGGCGTCGCGCTGCCCGAAACGTGGGCTGACGTGAACGTGACGCTCGCCGCGCTGTCGCGCAGTCAGATGGAGATAGGTATGCTGCCCGGCGAGCAGGTGTTCGCGACGCTTCTTTATCAGAACGGCGGCGCGTATTATAATGACAAGGCGACCGCGTCCGCGCTCGACTCCGAGGAAGCGATACGCGCGTTCAAGCAGTACACGGAGTTCTATACGGACTACAAGCTTGACAGAATCACGAGCGTAGAGGAACGCTTCCGCACCGGCGAGTGTCCGATAATAATCGCGGACTACACGCTCTACAACAACCTTCAGGTTTCAGCGCCCGACATTCGCGGGCTGTGGGGCATGGCTCCCGTACCGGGCACCCTCAACGCAGGCGGGCAGATTGACCGCAGCACGGGCAGCTACGGCGGCGCGTGCGTTATAATGAACGACACCGACACGCCCGACGAAGCGTGGGAGTTCCTGAAATGGTGGACGTCTGAAACGACGCAGGTCGCGTTCGGACGCGAGATGGAATCGCTGATGGGCAGTTCCGCAAGGGTTCCGACCGCGAACCTTGAGGCGTTTGAGATGATGCCGTGGCCCGCGGCCGACCTTTCCGCAATAACGGACCAGCGCGAGTGGGTGCGCGGCATACCGCAGGTGCCGGGCGGATATTTCACTTACCGCAACATCAACAACGCGTTCTATTCCGTAACCACGCCCGCTGCCGATCAGGTGAACGCGGAAGCCGCGATGGCGACGCCGCGCGAAGCCCTGACCGATAAGGTTATTCTGATAAACGACGAGATACGGTATAAACGCACGGAGTTCGGATTACCGTTGGACCAGGGCAATGCCCTGGACCCATAAATGCCTTCGGGTAAAATAATGGGTTTGAGATGACAAACCATATATGGTGAAACAATGACAAAAACGATCCTTACCCCCAACAACGAAACATTGCTTACGCGCATACGCAAGAGCCGCGCCGCGTACTTCATGCTCGCGCCGTATTTCATCCTGTTCACGCTGTTCACGATTCTGCCCGTATTGATGGCGATGGGCGTGTCGCTGACATATTTCGACGCGCTTTCACTGCCGCGCTTCATCGGCTGGTCGAACTATCTCAAGCTGTTCCTTGAAGACGACCTGTTCATGAAGGCGCTGCAGAACACTCTCGTTCTCGCGCTCGTCACGGGTCCGCTGTCATATCTGCTGTGCCTGCTGTTCGCGTGGATAATAAACGAGTTCAAGGGCTGGACGCGCGCGCTTCTCACGCTCGTGTTCTACGCGCCGTCAATCTGCGGTCAGGCGTACCTCATTTGGAACATCATCCTGACGGGCGACCGTTACGGCTTCCTCAACGGCTTGCTGATGAACCTGGGCGTGATTCAGGAAGCGATACTGTGGATGCAAACCGAAAAGTACGTTCTGCCGATGCTGATAGTCGTGCAGATGTGGCTCTCGCTCGGCACGGGCTTCCTCGCGTTCATCGCGGGGCTTCAGACAATCGACAAGGCGCTGTACGAAGCCGCGGCGATAGACGGCGTGAAGAACCGCTGGCAGGAGCTTTGGTTCGTCACGCTTCCCGCGATGCGTCCGCAGCTTATGTTCGGCGCGGTCATGCAGATTACGCAAAGCTTCGCCATAGCGGACGTATCGCTCCAGCTCGCGGGCAATCCGTCGGTCAACTACGCGGGTTCGACGGTCGTCACGCACTTGCTCGACTACGGCGGAATTCGCTTTGAGATGGGCTACGCTTCCGCAATCGCGACAATCCTGTTCCTCATAATGATAGGCAGCAACAAGCTTGTTCAGCGGCTGCTTCGGGGGGTGGGCGAATGATGGAGCGAACCGCGGCGAAGCGCGTCGCCCGCGTCTATTACCCCGACAACCCCAAGCTTAACAGAATGATGAAGCGCGGCGTGAAGAACAACCGCAAGGTGAACCGTTCCGCCGCGGGCAACGGACTGCTGTTTGCGTTGATGGGAATCTGCGGAATCTTCATGGTTCTGCCGCTCGTCATGATCGTGAACAACGCGCTGAAACCCTTAGACGAGATATTCCAGTTCCCGCCGAAGATATTCGTGCGCAATCCAACGCTTGAGAACTTCGCGGACCTGTTTATCCTGATAAACAACTCGTGGGTGCCGTTCACGCGCTACATCTTGAACACCCTCATAATCACGGGCGGCGGCGTACTGGGACACGTAATACTCGCGTCATTGGCGGCATATCCGCTCGCCAAGCTTACGTTCCCCGGAAAGAAGCCGCTGTTCCGCTTGGTCGTACTGTCGCTGATGTTCAGTTGGACGGTGACGCAGATACCGAACTACCTCATCATCTCGTGGCTGCGCATAAACAATACGCACCTTGCGCTGATTCTTCCCGCGTGTTCTTACGGCATGGGTCTGTATCTGATGAAGCAGTTCATGGAGCAGATGCCAAACTCGCTGATGGAATCCGCAAGGCTGGACGGCGCGACCGAAATGCGCATCTTTTGGAGCATAATCATGCCCAACGTGAAGCCCGCGTGGCTGACGCTTGCGATATTCCAGTTCCAGTCGCTATGGGGAAACACGGGCAATATGTTCCTGCGCGACGAGCAGATAAAGCCGCTCCAGTTCGCAATGCAGCAGATTGCGGCGGGCGGCGCGGCGAGGGCCGGCGCGTCCGCGGCGGTGGCGTTCATCATCGCGGCGATACCGATAACGTTCTTCCTTCTCGCGCAATCCAAAATTTTGGAGACGATGACAACGTCCGGCATGAAGGAATAATGAAAAATTAACAATGAATAATTATTTGTTTGTCTTTAACGAATCGGTTTGATAACCGCAAACCATTAATTTTTCATTTTTCATTGTTAATTTTTCATTAAGAAGGCGAGGGGCTTGCATGAAACGAATAATTCTCATAATCTCGGCGCTGCTAATCCTCCTGCCGTCCGTCTGCGCCGCCTCCTCAGCCAACGTACCCTACCAATCCTATACCTACGATTACCGCAAGAACGTAATTCTTACGCCGCATCCGTATCTCCCGCAGTCAAACGTGTCGGGCGAGACGCTCGGAATATCCGCGTTCCGCAAGGCGAACGATTTGGCGGTCGCGAACGACGGCCGCCTGTTCGTCGCGGATACGGGCAACAACCGCGTCGTGGTCGTGTCCGCGGACTTCAAGCGCGCGGAATACATAATAGATACGATAATGAACGGCGGCGTTTCGCAGAAGCTGAACGCGCCGTCAGGCGTTACGGTTTCGGAATCGGGCGAGATATACATCGCGGACAGCGGAAACCGACGCGTCGTGGTTCTTATGCGGGACATGAGGACGGTCGCGCGCGTC
>JAITHB010000170.1 GCA_031280145.1 Oscillospiraceae bacterium
ACGAACAGCTTCTTGAACAGCACGTCGTTCTTGAATGTGTACCGAAGCTTCGCCACGCTCACGCCCTCCGTTATTCTATATCATCTTATCATATTCGCGGCGGATAATCAACCCGTTCCTGCCATGCGCGCATTGTGGTTTCCCCCGCACATGTGTTATAATTCGCTGATACGGAATTATGCGCGCGCAGGGGAGAAAAATGACAGCGTCCGATATGTACGCGAACAACAAATTCGTACTAAAATCGCCGTTCGAGCCGCGCGGCGATCAGCCGCAGGCTATCGACAAGCTCGCGCGCGGCTTCAACGAGGGCGAAAACGCGCAGGTTCTGCTCGGCGTGACGGGCAGCGGCAAAACGTTCACGATGGCGAGCGTAATCGAACGCGTGCAGCGTCCCACGCTCGTTCTCGCGCACAACAAGACGCTCGCGGCGCAGCTTTGCAGCGAATTCAAGTCGTTCTTCCCGGATAACGCGGTGGAATACTTCGTTTCATATTATGATTACTATCAGCCCGAGGCGTATATCGCCTCCTCCGATACCTATATAGAAAAAGACGCGTCAATCAACGAGGAGATAGAGCGTCTCCGCCACAGCGCGACCGCCGCGCTGCGCGAGCGCCGCGACGTTATAATCGTGTCGTCGGTATCGTGCATATATTCGATGGGCGACCCCGAGGAATACGAAGGCTTGTCGGTGTCGCTCCGCGAAGGGATGCCGCTCTCGCGCGACGCTCTTCTGCTCAATCTGGTGGAGATCCAATACAAGCGCAACGATATAGAGTTCGAGCGCGGCACGTTCCGCGTGCGCGGCGACACGGTTGAGATTATCCCCGCGTCGCAGCGCGAGAAGGCGGTGCGGATAGAATTCTTCGGCGACGAGATAGACAAGCTCACCGAGATAGAGCTGCTGACGGGCCGCGTTCTGCGCCGTTTGCAGCACCTGATGGTGTTCCCCGCCACGCACTACGCCAACTCGCGCGAATCCGTAGACAACGCCCTCAAACAGATTGAGCGCGACTTGGCGGAACGAGTGACTCAGTTCCGCAACGAGGATAAGCTGCTTGAGGCGCAGCGTTTGGAGCAGCGCACGAACTACGACTTGGAGATGCTGCGCGAGATCGGTTTCTGCAACGGCATCGAGAACTATTCGCGCTACTTCGACGGCAGAAGCCCCGGCGACCCGCCGTACACGCTGCTGGATTACTTCCCCGACGACTTCATAGTGTTCATAGACGAGTCGCACGTGACGGTTCCGCAGGTTCGCGCGATGTGGGCGGGCGACAGGGCGCGCAAGCAATCGCTCATCGAGTACGGCTTCCGCCTGCCGTCCGCGTTCGACAACCGTCCGCTGCGCTTCAACGAGTTCGAGGAGCGCATAGGGCAGAAGCTGTTCGTCAGCGCCACGCCGTCTCAATATGAGCTTACGCAGTCGGAAGGCGAGATTGTCGAGCAGATAATCCGCCCGACAGGGTTGGTCGACCCGCAGTTGGTTCTGCGCCCCGCGAGAGGGCAGGTCGACGACCTGCTGGGCGAGGTTAGGCAGGTTGCGGCGCAGGGCTTCCGCACGCTCGTCACGACGCTTACAAAGAGGATGGCGGAAAGCCTCACCGTCTATCTGGAAGAGATGCAGGTGCGCGTGCGCTATCTGCACTCCGACATTGTGACGCTTGAGCGCACCAAGATTCTGCGCGACCTGCGGCTTGGCGAATTCGACGTGCTTGTCGGAATAAACCTTCTGCGCGAGGGACTTGACTTGCCCGAGGTCGCGCTCGTCGCGATACTCGACGCGGATAAGGAAGGCTTCCTGCGCAGCGAGACCTCGCTGATTCAAACCATCGGGCGCGCCGCCAGAAACGCGGAAGGGCGCGTGATTCTTTACGCGGACAACATAACGGATTCCATGCGCCGCGCGATAGACGAGACGAACCGCAGGCGCGATGTGCAAGAGAAATACAACGCGGACAACGGCATTACGCCCGAGACGATAAACCGCACGGTTCACGCGCTCCTTGAAATCACGAAGGAAGCGGAGGAAGCCGCGCCCGCCGACCTCGACCCCGAGGAGCGGATGATGCTTTCGCAGAAGCTGGAGGATCAGATGCTGCTTGCGGCCGCGGCGCTCGATTTCGAGAAGGCGGCGAAGCTGCGCGACGAGCTTCTTCATCTGCGCGGCGAAAAGGCGATGGAGAAGCCGCAGAAGAACGCGGCGAAGCCGCATAAGGGCGGCAGGTGGAAGAAACGATAATTATGGGATTATGGATGACCAATGTTGCAGGTGGGACGTACGCAGGTGATATACAACAATAATGTATGGGATACGATTGTCTGCGGCGAAACGGGACGTACGACCGACGGGCGGGCGATAGGACCCACCCCGCCAAATCCCCGGGGTCCCCGACAAATCCGCAGATTTGGCGGGGTGGGTCGTCGGATTTGTCGGGGACCCCGGGAGATCGCCCCTACAAATGAATGGGTATATTGCGGCGGGCGGCGTAATGATAACCGCGGGCGGTGTGTTGCGAACAGCGGGCGGTGTGTTGCGAACAGCGGGCGGTGTGTTTAATACCGCGGGCGGTGTATTGAATACCGCGGGCGACCGAGGC
>JAITHB010000143.1 GCA_031280145.1 Oscillospiraceae bacterium
TTGTTAAAACAAAGTCGTTGGTTTTCGATAATCCAGCGTTTCATGGTCATTTCACAAGGGTAATCCTCATAACCGAGTGTTTCAAAGCTTATCAGCCCTTCGATTACACCGAGAATTACTTCAACTTCATAATGCTTGTAAGGTGAAATGTCTTCGCTTATTTCTCGGTGAACCATACCACAACCAGTACATCTGATTCGGTTCATTTGAACCCAATTTGTTACCCCTGCTTTTGTTCGTTGGATGCGACTAATCTTATCATAATATTTCAGTGCACCGCCGCATGAAGGGCAAGCCAATTCTCCGACGCGCACCATAAAGTCACACTTTTGGGCGATGTTATCATTACTAACAGTCACCATTTTTCTTTTGTAATTCGTATTCGCAAACAAAATCTTCCTAGATAGCTTCTTTAAGCCTATCCGGTAACGCTATATTACTGTTCGCGGAACGCTTAGTTTGTTTCTTGAACTGATAGCAAAGATTGCTTCTTGCTTTCTTTGCCGATACAGCCCAAGTAACGGCATTCCAATTATACGCTATAACCCTATCAAATTCTAGGACATGCCCAGAATACTCATATTTCTTGTTCTCCATATTCATTTATCCTTATAGTTTAGTTATGAGTATAGAATTGAACATTACTATACTTTGAGATATGATAGTAAACCAAGCTCAAATAACTCTTTGGAGGGCATCGAAGTGTTGACTAAATGCGTAGAATGCAAGTTGCAGATAAGCGACAAAGCGTTAGCTTGTCCTCATTGTGGTTATCCTTTGCACCCGAATCCTGTAGCGCAGAAAAGGCCGAGAAAAAATAACAGACGAAAAGCCTTACCAAATGGGTTTGGTCAGATAAGCGAGATTAAAGGGCGAAATCTTAGAAAGCCTTTTAGAGCCATGGTTACTGTTGGAAAGAATTCTTCCGGAAGACCGATAGCCAGACCTTTGAAACCTGAATCCTATTTTTCAACGTATAATGACGCATATGCTGCGTTGGTTGAATATAATAGAAATCCATATGATCTATCGCCAAGTATTACTTTGAAACAACTATATGAAAAATGGTCTAAAGTATATTTTGAAAGCTTAAAATCCGACTCAAGTTCTCGAACAGTTAGTTCGGCTTGGGCTTATTGCTCATCGGTGTATAACATGCGTGTTTCAGATATTCGTGCCAGGCATATTAAGGGATGTATGGACGAAGGTACTGTGACCGTTAAAGGAATAGAAAAACATCCAACGTCTGGGATAAAGGTGAGAATCAAGTCCATCTTTAATCTTCTTCTTGATTATGCATTGGAGTATGAACTCGTATATAAAAACTATGCCCGTACATTCAACATTTCAAACGACATTATTCAAGAAAAAGAAGAGGCAAGGCGAGGGCATATGCCGTTTACAAATGAAGAGATGGATGCTTTGTGGAAATATAAAGACAACACAAAAGAGTATGTTGATGTCGTGCTAATACAGTGTTATTCCGGTTGGAGACCTCAAGAGCTTGGGCTTATTAGACTTGATAAGGTCGACCTTTCAGCATGGACTTTTGCCGGAGGAATGAAAACAGAAGCCGGAAAAAACAGGACTGTTCCAATCCACTCAAGAATTCGTCCTTTGGTTGAGAGACGATATAAAGAAGCTGTAGAGCTTGGAAGTGACTTTTTGATAAACGGCATTGACTCTTCAATACACAGAGGAACTCTAACGTTTTCGTACGAAAAATATAAATCACGTTTTACAAAGCTTAGAGATAGCCTACGGTTGAACCCACAACATCGTCCGCATGATGGTCGAATGCACTTTATTACGATGGCTAAAAAATATGGGGTGGACGAGTACGCAATAAAGTATATTGTAGGTCACTCGATATCCGATATTACCGAAAAGATCTATACGCAAAGAGAGTTCGATTGGTTAAAAACAGAGATGGAAAAAATAGAAACCGCTATGTAGCTAATCAACTACATAGCGGTACGCCATTGCCATAGTGTAGGAATGCGATATAGGAATAATGCATGAATAATATAGGAGCGAACCGCTTCCCATTACTATTATCAACAAATATCCACACTTAGTCAACTCGAATATCTGTAAAATATGCCTAAATCACGCCTTTCCCGCTTCAATAGATATTACAGGGGCGATTGCGATTTCAAATCGCCCCTGCAATGTGGTGAACCGTTGTCAATCGTTTAGTTATTATTACATATTGGTTTTTATTCCGCCGAATACACGCACAATTCCGACAACTGCCCGCCTGTCGCGCCAGTGTTGCTCTCTATTGTGGCGCGCACATACTGCGCTTCAACAGGCTCAAATTCAACCAGAACTCCGTTGCCCGTCTGCGGGTCGAATACATACGACGCCGCCGTCACTATGTCGGTAAACGATTCTCCGTCAAGGCTTACGGCGAGCGAGATAACCTGCGTACGCTTGCCCCAATTGCGCTGCGGCGGGACGCGCAGGACAATCTTCGATATCGCGGCGGGTTCCGCAAGGTCAACCGTAATCCACGACGGGAACGCCGCGCCTTCCCAGTATGTGCGCTCGCGTCCGTCAACCGCTTGTTTGCCGGGATACACGTCCGTGTAATCGCTGAACGTCACCTTCTTGCCCTTGGCGAGGTTTTCCCCTTCGGGCAGAACGAGCGTCTCCATTTCGGGCAGAACGAACGCGGCGGGAACTTCCGCTTTCGTCTGCACGGGCGCGGGAATGACGGTCAGAGCGGTGGCAATCCCCCGCTCGGGTTCAGGCGTGACGATGAGGAATACCATGCCCGCCAGCGAGAACAACGCGATTATCGCTAAAAGTACAACCAGAATTTTTCTGAAGGTGTTCATCTTCATTCCTCCACCGTCAAGCCGCTCATGAAGCGTTTGGTAAGCGCGAGCTGATCCGCGCTAGCTATCTTCTCGCCGAGCAAAGTCAATCCCTTTATGGAAACATTCTGAATGTCATGCTCGTCGTCGTAACCGACAATGCGGAACGTCAGCTTCTCCGTCGCCGCAAGAACGTTTATGTTTTCAAAAGAAACGTTGCGGATTGTCCCGCGCGTCTTGGTCGTGCTCCAGCCCGAACCCGCGATGTTAAGGTCGATGAGCTGCTTGTTGTCCGCCGCGTCGCCCAGACCCATCGCGGCGTTCTCAACCGTTATGTTTCTGTAAACGACGTCCGTCACCAGCGCGTCGTCGCTGTTGTGGATAGACATAACAGGCTTGTGGAACGCGTTTATAACCGTAATATCCTCAAACAGAACATTGGAGATAACGCTGTTCTCCTGCTTTCCCTTGTTCGTCTCATAACCTATTTCCATCGACTGCGCCAAGTCCGTCCACACAATCATATTGCGGAAGATTATTCCGTCGGTGTTGCCCTCGTAATTCTTGACGACCAGCGTATCGTCCCAGGTTCTGGCGAAGCCGTTCCGCACTATATAGTTTCGGCAGCTTTGAAGCGTGAAGCCGTCGCCGTTCGGTCTTGCGGAGATGAGCTTCACGTTGTCGACGATTGCGTTCTCCGTCTCAAACGAGTTGAACACCCACGCGTTCGAGTTCAGGAAGATAAGCCCTTCCACGTTCACGTTCTTGCAGTAGCGGAAATCTATCGGCACTTTCGCGTTGCTGCCCATCCAAGTGTCCCAGTTGCTGCCGTCTATTATGCCGCGTCCGCGCACCGTGACGTTCTGTGCAAACGAAGCGCCGATCTGCGTATGCACGACCGCGCCGCCGGAGATATACAGCGTCTTGCCGCTTTCAAGCGTTATGCCGTCCTCGATTATCCATTCGCCGGGGTCAATCCAAATCACGTTCGGGTCGTTCCTGTCGGGTACGTTCTCTTCTATCGGATTGGCGAAGAGGTGCAGCGCGCGCTTGCTTGAACCGTTGAACTGAACGGTATATTGCCCCGCTTCGGTAATCGTGAACTTCACGCGCCTGTCGGACACGGCAGGCGCAATACCCAGCGAGAGCGGAGAGACGGCGGCGGAACTGATCTGCGCTATGTCATCCGCGTTGTACATCTCAATCTCAACCTCGACCGCGCCGTCCGCGAAGTCGAAGTATGTAACGGGCGTAGGCGTGAGCGTAGACACGTCGTAGTCGCCCTTATTGACGTGCGCGGTGTTCACGGGAGTATCGTAGACGAACAGCTCCGCGCCGTTCACCCATACGCGCGCGTAGGCGGAGCGGCTAATCGTGGAGGGACCGTCGTAAAGCGTCAAACGTGTCGGCAGCACCGTTTCTTCCCCCACTCCGATTAACGGAAGAAATGCCCACGCGGCGAACATGACTTCCGCGGCGGCGATTAACGCCAGCAGAACCACTATCGGGATTTGTTTTTTACTCATATCTGCTCCCATGTCTGTTATAAAGATTGACACTGCGATTATATATCAGAAAAAAGTTTAACGCAACACTTGACAAAAAATATTGGTAAGATATAATCGAAATGTAGTTACTGTTTTGTCCCTCCCAAAAAAAGAGGGTAAAAAAGAGAGTAAACGAACAGCTTGGAGGCGTGGATATGCGCAGGGTTTCATCAATCTCATTTATTATAATGATTATGGTTACATTGCTGACGCAGACCGCCTTCGCCTATGACACGATGGCGACGAAGATATACGACGACTTCGAGCGCGAAAGCCTTGGCGTAACCGCGCCCGGCAACACAGGCGCGGGGACCGAGCCCGACGACACATGGGTTCACAATCCCGACGGCGTTGTGGTGTATTGGATTCAGTACAACCCCGAGACGACCAAGCCGTCTGTCGAGGGCGGCGCGCTTGTCGTCGACGCGACCGAAGGCGGTTGGGTCGGCTTCGGCTTGGTAGGCGACTTCGCGGACAAGAATTATGACAGCGTTATCGTTCGCATGAAGGGCGAGCAAGGCGGGGAGGAATCCGCAGTTTACTTCAACGTTCAGGGTGTGATAGACCTCAAGTGGGATACGCTTCGCGACCCCGACGGCAGCCCGCTTCCCGCAATCACAACGGAGTATCAAGACTTCGTGTTCAGCCTGCGCGAAAGCGGCATGGGCGCGACAAAGGCGCAGCGAAACATTCTCGCGAAGGGCTTCACCGATTTGCACATCAACACCACCGCGCCCGCGAAGATTTATATCGACAGCATAACGCTTCTGCAGACCGTCCCCTATACGGAACCCGTCGCCCCCGCGACAGCCGCGCCCGACGCAACCGCAACCCCCGAACCCACTCCCGAAGCAACCGCGACCGTTGCGGAAGTCTCTGACCGCGACCTTGAGAAAAGCTTCCTCGTAGACGACTTCAACCGCGCCAGCCTTATGCTCGACCCCGAGATGGAAGTCGCGCCGGGCGGCGCTTTCGGCGGGGCGAACGAGGACGGCAACGTTATATATTGGATTCAATGGAACGACAACACCGCGCCGATTATCGAGGACGGCGCACTTCACCTCACCGCGAAGGCGGGCGGATGGTACGGCACCGCTTCCGATATGGCGTTCCTCGACGAATACGATTGCTTCGCGTTCCGCGTAAAGGGCGCGAACGGCGGCGAAGAGAAGCTCCTCACGTTCAATCCCGACACTCTCGGCGCAAAACCGTTCACGGAACTCAAAGGTCCCGACGGACAACCGATTCCCGCCATAACCGCGGAGTGGCAGACAATCGTCGTCGATCTCATGAAGTCAGGCTGGAAGGGACTCGCGGACGGCAAGGAATACTATCAGAATATCCATATAAACACCTCCGGCGATGTGGATTTGTATATCGACGAGATGTACTTCCTTGCGGTAAATCCGCAGCCCGCGCCGGTTTCCGCGCCGACGGCTGAACCCACCGCCGAACCGACAAGCGAGCCTTCGGCGACGCCTGAAGCGGCTGCGACCATCGCGCCTACTGCGGAAACTACCTCCGCGCCGACACCGACGGTTTCAAGCGGAAGCCCGAATTTGCAGTATATATTCGGCGGAAGTGTTGCGGTATCAAGCGGAAACCCGAAACTGCCTTATATAATCGGCGCGGGTGCTGTTGCGTTGCCGGCGATATGCGCTATAATAATTATTATCGTCACAGGCAAACCGAAACAAAAATAATATTTGGAGGAAACGCATGAAGAAAATCATCGCCCTGCTTCTCGCCCTCGCACTGGTTCCGTTCTGCGTGTCCGCGTTCGCGGAGGAAGCGGTCCCGTTCACCCTGTTCCTCGTCGACGACTTTGAGCGCGCCGACCTGGACATCGCGGGACAGACAAACAGCGACGGACGCACCACATGGTGGTACAACCCCGAGACCAACTACATTGAAGACGGCGCGCTCGTTATGCCCGAAGGCAGCGTACACTTCGGCGTCGGCGCGGACGCTATCGGCGAGTATCTCGTTCTGACCGTCAAGGGCAGCGCGACGGGCATACTTCTGGCTCCCGGCGGTAACGCGGTTCCGTTCGCAAGCCTTGTGGACTCTGACGGCAATCCTCTGCCCGAGCTTACCGACGAATGGCAGCAGTGGGTTGTCGACGTTCAGGCGTCAGGCTTGACGTCGGATATGGGGTTCCATATCAATAAGGATGCCGCAGGCGTTCTGTACATCGACGACATAAACTACGCCAGCTACGAAATTGAAGAGATTGCGGCGGCTGATGAAACCGCTTCGGAATTCCCCGACCCCGCGCTGGTCGACGACTTTGACAGACCCGCCGACGAGCTGGACAACTCCGGCGGATTCAACAGCCAAGGCGCGGATACATGGTGGTACAACGCGGAAATCAACTACATCGAGGATAACGCGCTCGTAATGCCGTCGGACAGCCAACACTTCGGCGTTGGCGCGAACGTTCCCGCGGAAGCGAACTACGCCTATCTTGTTCTCGTTATGAAAGGCGACGCGACGGGAATTCTTCTGAACCTCGGCGCAAAAAACCCTGTCGAATACGAAAAGTGGATAGACCCATACGGCGCCGCCGTTGCGACGCTAACGGATGAATTCCAATCTATCGTGATAGATATCGAAGCGTCGGGTATCGTATTTGACCAGGGCTTCCACATTAACAAGGCTGTCGGCGGCGTTCTCGCTATCGACGAGATATATTACACCAATATCGTGGAATAAACAAACATTCCGCGGTGATATTAAGGCTGCAATGCAAGCCGTTTGCATTGCAGCCTTAAATCTCCCGACAAACGAATAATTGCATAGACAACAAATTTCAACAATTTCCAAAACATTCCTGTCAGAATTAATCGCCTCTCATGGATAAAACAACCGAACTTGTTTCATACTACCATCACGCGGATATATAACTCTGATGTATAAGCGCTGTTGCTGAAGAGCGAAAGATTTGCGTATTATGTTTAAGTTTTCAAGGAGGTCGTCTATTTTGAGAGCGACAGGAATCGTGAGGCGCATTGATGAACTCGGACGCGTCGTTATACCAAAGGAAATACGCAGGACACTTCGCATTCGCGAAGGCGACCCGCTTGAGATTTACACGGACAGAGACGGCGAAGTCATTCTGAAGAAGTATTCCCCGATAGGCGAAATCAGCGCGTTCGCCAAGGATTACACGGAATCGCTGTTTCGCGCCATGGGCCACATCGCCTGTATATGCGACCGCGACATGGTCGTGGCGGCAAGCGGCGTGTCGCGTAAGGAACTTTGGGACAAACCGATTTCACGTGAAATCGAGACCGCGATTGCCAATCGCCAGAGCCTGACCATCAATCGCGGCACGGGCGGCAAGGTGATGGCCGTGACTAACGATGAAGAGAACGTCGGCTATACGGCGCAGGTGTTCTCACCCATCATCGCGGACGGCGAAGCCATAGGCGCGGTGCTTCTTCTTTCGCGTGAGAATGGCGCGAAGATGGGCGACGCGGAGCTTAAGGTTGCGGAGACGACCGCGTCTATCGTCGGGCGGCAGATGGAACAGTAAGCGTTAAAAGTTAAGAGTGAAAAGTTAATGGTAGTAAGCCACCCCGGAGAACGGAAGCGCACAACACCAAACCTAAAGTATTAACTTTTCACTTTTCACTCTTAACTTTTCATTTCGTTCCACTCTTCATTCCTCACCCCTCATTCGTTTAGCTTTACCGATAACCTGCGCGGTCCCCGAAACTCTTACGCGCGTGCCGTCTTCCTCATATGCTTCATTGATAATCACGGCGTTGTTATGCAGAAACGCCAGAACGTCGCCCTTCGCGTATGGTATCAAAAACTCGGCTTCCTTCCGCATTGACGCCACAACTTCGTCCATCCGCGCGAACAGCGCGTCAATTCCCGCGCCTGTAAGCGCGCTTATCGGCACGGCGTTCACATATGACGCGTCAACTTCCGCTACGTCCGTTTTGTTCAACAATTCAATCATCGGTTTGTTATCCGCCTTAAGCCTCACCAACGTTTCCATCACAATCCCGCGATGCTCCGCGAGATGTTCCGAGGACGCGTCAGACACGATGACGAGCGCGTCGGCAATAGCGGCTTCTTCCAATGTGGAATGGAACGCGTCGATGAGCGCGGTCGGCAGCTTGCGGATGAACCCAACCGTGTCCGTTATGAGGCAAGTCTCGCCGCTGGGCAGTTTCAGCTTGCGCGTAACGGGGTCGAGGGTGGCGAACAGTTTGTTTTCAGCGAGAACGCCCGCGTCGGTGAGAAGGTTGATGAGCGTAGACTTTCCCGCGTTCGTATACCCGACGAGCGCGAACGAAGGCACGGCGTTCTCGCGTCGCGTCGCCCTTCGCGTTTCCCTGTCGCGCGCAAGCTGCGCAATCTCTTCGCGCAGAAGAGCGACGCGCTCGCGGATGCGCCGCCTGTCAATCTCAAGCTTGCTCTCGCCGGGACCGCGCGTACCGATTCCGCCCGCCTGCCTTGACAGAGATTTACCTGCGCCAACAAGACGAGCGCGGCTTCGCACCAGCAGCGCCAGCTCCACCTGAAGCGCGCCTTCGCGCGTCTTGGCGTGCTGGGCGAATATATCCAGTATGAGCTCGGTTCTGTCGATAACGTCCGACTTCACGTAGTCCGCGATGTTGCGCACCTGCACGCCGTTCAGCTCGTCGTCGCAGACGACCAAGTCCGCCTTGTTTTCTGCAATGGCTTCCTTGACCTCGTCAAGCTTGCCCTTGCCGACATAGGTGTTCGCGTCGATGTTCTCGCGCTTCTGGAATACGCGTCCGACGACCAGCCCGCCCGCCGTGTCGACAAGCGCGGCAAGCTCATCAAGCGATTCATCGGACTCGATTCCCAAAAGAAGAACGCGCTCCGGTTCTTTCATCGTGTTTGTTACCGGAGTTCCCGACAAGACAGCAGTTTTGGCGGGGTGGTTTATAAGTTCAGGCAAGGTAAGCCTCCAATTCCGTTCGCTGCGCTGTTTGGATAAATATTGGAAAATTTCGGAATAATGATTATAATATGAATTGTAATGATGGAGGATAAAATGTCAAGACCATTCTTGGGTTCGATTGCGTTTGCGAATATTCCGTGGTATTCTGTGATAATCCTTATCGGGTTCATGACGGGCGGATGGTTTGCGCTTCGCGCAGAATCGCGCTACGGCTTCCCGAAGGATACCATGCTTGACTACATGCTGCTCGCCATTCCCATGTCCATCGTCGGCGCGCGGCTTTACTACGTCGCGTTTCAATGGGATTATTACAAGCAGGACTTGCTTCGTATCCTGAACATCCGCGAGGGCGGGCTTGCGATATACGGCGGGGTTATCGCGGGGTTCATCGCCGCGTGGATTATCGCGCGGCGCAAACACATCCCGCTTTGGCGAATGTTGGACGCGCTCGCGCCGTCGCTTGCCATAGGTCAGGCAATCGGACGCTGGGGCAACTATACGAACATGGAAGCGTACGGGCTGCCAATCACAAACCCGTCGCTTCAGTTCTTTCCGTATGGCGTGGAAATCTTCACTGACGGAGCGTGGAAATGGTACCAAGCGGCGTTCTTCTATGAATCGCTCGCTTGCTTCATCATCTTCCTAATCCTGTGGTATATCTCGCGGCGCAACGAACGGCGTGAGGCCGAGGAGGGACGCCACCGCAACGGATCGATTGTTCTTCTGTATTTCCTGCTTTATGGGACGGAGCGTACGTTCGTCGAGGGACTAAGGCAGGACAGCCTTATGATGGGCGGCGTGCGCGTGAGTCAGCTTCTGTCCGTGGGAGTCGCGGTTATCGCGCTCGTCATTCTGATATACAAGCATTACAGTTATTGTAAAGAAAGAAGTGGCGCACTTTGAGAAACCTCACGATGATGACCGACCTCTACCAGCTCACGATGATGTACGGATATTTCAAGCACCGCATGGGCGAGAACAAGGCGGTGTTCGACCTGTTCTACAGAAAATCGGGCGATACGACCGCGCACTGCGTGACCGCGGGGCTGGAGCAAGCGATTGAGTATATCGAGCAGATAAAGTTCAGCGAGGACGATTTGGCGTATCTTCGCGAGCTTCGCCTGTTTGATGAAGGATTCATAGAATATCTTCGGAACTTCAGCTTCACGGGCGACGTCGACGCGATGCCCGAAGGCACTCTGGTTTTCCCGAACGAACCGATCGTGCGCGTCACAGCGCCGCTGATTCAGGCGCAGTTGGTAGAAACTGCTTTGCTCAACATCATCAACCACCAAACCTTGATTGCCACAAAGGCGGCGCGTGTATGCCAAGCCGCGGGCGACGGAACGGTGCTTGAGTTTGGTCTGCGGCGCGCGCAAGGTCCCGACGCGGGGATATACGGAGCGAGAGCCGCTATTATCGGAGGGTGCAACGCCACCTCAAACGTATACGCGGGCATGATGTACGGCGTTCCGCCGCGCGGCACACACGCGCACAGCTGGGTCATGTCGTTCCCGACGGAGCTTGACGCGTTCCGCGCGTACGCTGACGTGTTCCCCGACGGCTGTATGCTTCTCGTTGACACATATGACACGCTGGGTTCGGGCGTGCCTAACGCGATCACCGTCTTCCGCGAACTGCGCGAGAAGGGTTATGAGCCTGTCGGAATACGTCTGGACAGCGGCGACCTTAAGTATTTAAGCCAGGAAGCCAGGAAGATGCTCGACGCGGCGGGCTTCCCGAACGCCAAGATAACCGCGTCGGGCGACCTTGACGAAGAACTCATTTGGGATTTGCGCGCGCAAGGCGCGAAGATAGACGTGTGGGGCGTCGGCACGAAGCTGATCACAAGCGAAGGCACGACGGCGCTCGGCGGCGTCTACAAGCTCGCGGCGGAAGAAGTAAGCGGCAAGATGGTTCCGCGCATAAAGATTTCGGAGAACCCCGCGAAGATAACCAATCCCGGCGTAAAGACGGTCTACCGCATATATGACAAGCAAGGATACGCGCAAGCCGATCTCGTCGCGCTGAAGGACGAAGTGTATATTGAGGGCGAGCCGCTCACGATATTCGACCCCGAACACACGTGGAAGCGCATGACGCTGACCGATTACCGTATGCGCGAGTTGCTCGCGCCAATCTTCCGCAATGGTAAGCGCGTGTACGAGCTGCCCGATGTGCAGACCATCCGAAAGACGGCTAAGGCGGAGCTTGACACCCTATGGGATGAATACAAGCGCCTTCACCGCCCGCAGCTTTACAAGGTGGATTTATCGCTGCCGCTGTGGAACTTGAAGCGGGAGCTGATTGAAAAGTTTCGCTCGCAACAGCTTTAGCGTAAGCGGAGGTGCAATGAAGTGAAATTGCTATTTCTTTTCGGTGACGCAGCCGTCGGTAAAATGACCGTCGGACAAGAATTGATGAAGATAACCGATTTGCGCCTGTTTCACAACCATATGACTATTGAGCCTGTTATTGAGATTTTCGGTTCATTCCATGGCAAAACCATTAATCGGCTTCGCGAGATTATCTTTGAAGATTTCGCCGCGTCAAGCAATTACGGGATGATTTTCACCTACCTGATGGGGTTTGATCAACAATCCGACTGGGATTATGTGGCGCATGTTGCGGGGATATTCGCAAGGCATAACGCGGAAGTGTATTACGCGGAACTTGTTGCACCGCAGGAAGTACGTTTACAGCGGAACGCCACCGAGAACCGACTCAAACACAAACCTTCAAAGCGCGATATAGAGGTTTCCAATATCCGCTTGAAAACGGACGACGAAAGATTCCGCTGTGTGAGCAACGACGGCGAGGTTCCTTTTGAAAACTACATCAAAATTGACAATACGGATTTGCCGCCGGAAGTTGTTGCGAAAATGATTCGGGATAGGTTTTCATTATAACCGAAATTGCAGAGGAAATTCCTATCTGCAATAATGTTGTTTTAACAGGGCGGGCGACCGTCTCGGTCGCCCGCGGTTATCAATACATCGCGATTGAAAACGCTCCTACAAAACCCGCGCCGCCGCCGCAACAGCGTTCTCCGCGGTAAACCCAAATTTATCAAACAGAAGCTTCGCGGGGGCGGACGCGCCGAACCCCTTCATGCAGATTATCTCTCCGTCCAAGCCGACATATTTATGCCACGCCTGCGCGGTCGAAGCTTCCATCGCGACGCGCGCGCGCACCTTCTTGGGCAGAACGCTCTCCTTGTAGGCTTCATCCTGCTCGGCGAACAGTTCCATGCACGGCATTGAGACCACGCGAGCGTCTATGCCCCGCGTCTCAAGCAGCTTCTGAGCTTCAACCATCTGCTCCACTTCAGAACCCGACGCCATTAGGATAACCCGCGGCGTTTCGCCCTTGCTGTCGGAGATGATGTATCCTCCGCGAAGCGCGTCGCGTCCGCTCTTCTCGTAAAGCGGAAGGTCTTGCCTTGTGAGGATGAGGCACGTCGGGCGACCCGCGGTCAGCGCGGTAAGCCAGCCCGCGACGACCTCGCGGCTGTCGGCGGGGCGGAACACAAGCATGTTCGGCACGGCGCGAAGGCTGTCAAGCTGCTCGACAGGCTGGTGCGTGGGTCCGTCCTCCCCCACTCCGATTGAATCGTGCGTAAGAATATACGCGACGGGAATTTTGGACAGCGCGGAGATTCGCATCGCGCCGCGCATGTAATCAGAGAAAACGAAGAATGTGGCGCAGTATGAGCGCAGCCCGCCGTGAATGGCGATCGCGTTGCATATGCTCGCCATGGCGTGTTCGCGCACTCCAAAGTGCATGTTGCGGCCCGCGCGGTTCTCGTCCGAGAAATCGCCAAGCCCCGTCATGTTCGATTTATTGGACGGCGCAAGGTCCGCGGAACCGCCAATCAGGTTGGGCAGCTTCGCCGCGATACGGTTAAGAACCACGCCGCCCGAATTGCGCGTGGCGGCTTTCCCCGCAAACGACCAGAGCGCGTCGTCGTCAAAGTCTGTCGGCAGTTCTGCGGAATACCACTTTTCCAGCTTCGCCTTTGTCTCATCAGATAACGAGTCTTCCCATTCCTTCTGCCGCGCGGCTCCTTGCTCGCGCGCGTTCATATGTTCCGCCACGTCGTCGGGAATGGCGAACGACTCGTCGGGATTAAACCCGAACGCAGTCTTGGTTGCGGCAAGACCATCCTTGCCGAGCGGTTCGCCGTGAACGCTCGCCGTCCCTGCTTTCGGGCTTCCGTAACCGATAACGGTGTGGCATACGATGAGCGAGGGACGCTCGTCCGCTTTCGCCTTCAGAACGGCGGCTTCTATCGCGTCCGTATCGTTTCCGTCGGCGACGTCGATAACCTGCCAGCCATACGCTTCATACCGCTTGCCGACGTCTTCGCGGAACGAGATATCTGTGCTGCCTTCAATCGAAATCTCGTTATCATCATATAAAAGAATCAGCTTGCCGAGTTTAAGCGTTCCCGCAAGCGAACACGCTTCCGAGGTGACGCCTTCCATCATATCTCCGTCGCCGCATATGCAATATGTGTAGTGGTCAATGGCGCCGCCGAATTCCGCCGCCAAATGAGCTTCCGCAATAGCAAACCCTACGGCGTTCGCCACGCCCTGTCCGAGCGGACCCGTCGTCGTTTCAACACCCGGCGTGTGCCTGTACTCGGGATGCCCCGGAGCGAGGCTGTCCATCTGGCGGAAACGCTTGAGGTCGGCGAGCGGCAGGTCATATCCCGTGAGGTGCAGTATGGAATAAAGAATCGCGGAACCGTGACCGCCCGACAGAACAAATCTGTCGCGGTTCTTCCATGATGGATCCGCGGGATTGTAGCGCATTATCTTCTTGAACAGCGTATAAACGATTGGCGCGGTGCCGAGCGGCATTCCGGGGTGTCCGGAGTTTGCGGACTGCACCTGGTCCGCGGATAAAAGCCTGATTGTGTTTATTGAGCGCAGTTCGATTGTATCCATATGAAAACCTCCAATGTTAGCATAAATATTTATTCAGCATTTCCTTTATTGCTTCAATATGCGCGTTGGTTTCCGCTTTGATATTCAGAACAAGCAGCGGATCGTGCAGCGACGCCCGCAGCAAAAACCACGCCTTGCCGTCCGCGCGGTCGCAGCGAACGCCTTCGGGCTCGTTTATGCTTACAGAATAATCAGCGTTATCCTTCATGAACGCATAGACTTCTTCAAGGACCGCAAGCCGTCTCTCCTTGGAATCAATCTTCACGCGCGTTTCGGCTTCCGCTTCGGGCAGGCGCAGATCGGATACGAGCGAGAGAATGCTTCCGCCATTGCGCTTCGCGGCCGCGGCTTCAATGAGAAGAAGCGTTGCGAGATACATTCCGTCGTCGAGTAATCGGTTGCCGCGCAGCGCGGCGTGACCGCTCGTCTCGATGGCGAGCCCGCAGTTCTTGCCCTCCTCAATCAGACGCTGCGCTTCGGTGATGACGTTCTTATAGCCGCGCTTCCAACGCCTGTGGTGCCCGCCATGCCGTTCAATGAAGCTTGTAAGCTGCGGGGACACGACCGAATCCGTGACGATATACGCGCCGCGCTCGCTGCGAAGTATCATCGCGGAACACAGCGCAATCAAGCGTTCCTTGTTGATGGGTGAGCCGTCGCCTGCGACAAGCGCGGCGCGGTCGCAGTCCGCGTCGAAAATTACGCCGACGTCCGCGTTCGACTCGGTCACAGCGGCTGCCAACGCCGCGATGGCTTCCGCGTTCTCGGGATTCGGCTGGTGCGCGGGGAATGTTCCGTCGGGTTCCAAGTTAACGCTTCCGCTTGTGTCCGCGCCGAGCGAACGCAGCCACTGCGCATAAAACCCGCCGCCGCCGTTGCCCGCGTCTACGACGACGCGCAGACCCTCGAACGCGTGTTCGCCGAGGCTTGCCTTCGCTATATCGGTGAGCTTATTCAGATAGAAGGGTATGAAGTCAACGCGGGAACGTTCCGTTACGGCGGAAGGCGATCGGGGGCGACCGTCCCCCAAGGATTGAATGATAATTTCGTCAAGCTCAGCTCCTGTCAGCCCGCCTGTCTTCAATATAAACTTGAATCCGTTTCTGTCGGAAGGAAGATGGCTGGCGGTCACCATAACCGCGGCGTCGCAATTGAACTGCGGATGATGGACGATTTCAAACATCGCGGGCGTCGTGGACATTCCCGTGTCGATAACGCGCGCTCCGCCTTGCGACAAGCCTTCCATTATGCCTTGCGCGAGATTTTCACCCGTTACGCGGGAATCGCGGCCCACCGCAACCGTTATCGGTAAGCCGTTTTTATCGGCAAGCCAACACGAAAAGCCCGCGCCGATCCGCATTGCAGCGTCATACGTAAGCTCCGGAGAATTCGCGACCGCGGCGCCGCGAATATCCGTGCCGCTCTTAAGCTTTGCCAAATCTACACTCATGTTCTGATTATACAATATTACGGACGATTTATCAATAATTGCCTGTTTGATAATCACACATTTCGGACATATTATCATCGAGGCAAGCGACGGTCGAAAGAACCGTCGCAGGCAATCAAGAGACGCATGGGCCGAGTTGTAGTATAGTTATACATATTGCCGCTTGAGTTTTTTGTTGGATGAATGAACCATCAATGCTTATCGCGATTGCTTTGACGGAGACGATCCTTGCGTTTTATCACTTGCGTAAGAATCGCGACCCCGCCTTGAAGGGCGACTTTGCGTCGCCCTTTCTTTCAGTCTTCAACTTGTTAAAGGTGAACGCCTTTCAATAAAACCGATAAGAGGAGCGCAACTATGGGTTGGTTATTCGCCGCGATTGCAGGCGCGCTGATGAGCTTACAGGGCGTGATGAACACGCGGCTGTCGGAGAAGATTGGGCTGTATGAATCCAATATGTACGTGCAAGGCACGGCGTTCCTTCTGTCGCTGATAGCCATGTGGATATTCGGCAAGGGGCAGTTGAACCAATTGGGGCAAGTAAACAAGGGCTATTGGCTCGGCGGCGCGCTGGGGCTTGCAATAACCATAACGGTTATGCTTGGCATGAAGGCGCTCTCGCCGACGCTTGCCGTGTCTACGATACTGATTGCGCAATTGGTCGTTGCGGCGTTGATAGACGGCTTCGGCTGGATGGGCACGGATAAGCAGCCGTTCAACTGGCACCAGTTCGCGGGGGTTCTCCTGATTGTCGGCGGGATTATCCTGTTTAAGTGGAAGAGCGCGGCGGCGTGATGCTGCGCGGATTATAGTTGGGGTAGGCTGCGCTGTAGGCGGGTCGTACGCGATACAAGCGGGCGATTGGAAATCGCCCCTACAAACGTTTGGTTTCACTCGTGATTAATGCAAACAAACATTGCGATTTCTATCTATATTCCCGACGGAATGCAACCTTTCATTTGTAGGGGCGATTTCCCGGGGTCCCCGATAAATCCGCAGATTTGTCGGGGTGGGTCCTGTCGCCCGCCTGATGGTCGTACGTCCCGCTTACATCGCAGGTTAGTCCAACCCGACAATCGCACGTGCAGTTTACCGATACTTGTAAATCCTGTAATTCCCGTTTTCGTAAATCAAGGGATACATATCATCCAATATGCCCCCGACCTCGCCCGATACGCTGCGCTCGTGCGGACCATACAATATGTAGCTTACGTTATAGCGCGTCAGTATATCCGTCTTGGTCGGGTCAAGGTAGAAGCTTCGCACGTCCTGCTCCTGCCTTTGGTATGATAATCCGTGGAAGTACAGATACGACGGTGTTCCGCAGACTATGGTTCTGCCCGCCAGCGCGGCAATCGCGTTGTTGTGGTTGGTCGCGGTCATGAAAACCGCGTCGCTCGGCAGATTCTCTTCCACATATTGCGCGGTCTTCACCTCGTCGGAGGGGAATAACTGATAGTCGCTCACCGCTTCACGCGCAACGGAAAGAACGCCGGAGAACATCGACGCCGCAATAAACGCGGCCGCGATAACGCTTCTGCCGCGCACACCGTGAAGCTTGCGCCAAACAGACGCGCCGAATCTTACCGCGACGGGGATTATCATAAGATACCATACGTAGAACAGCTTGTTGTTGTCATATAAATTAGGCTGGAACACCACAAGCTCCGCTACGGCGAATATGCCGAACGCTCCGACCGCGATCGGACGCATCTCTTTCTTCAGGTTGAACAGCGCGGGGATGATGAGCAGAAGCGGCGCGCCGACGTTCTTCAGCCAGAAATACAGATATGTGTCATAAAGACCCGTACCGCTGTTATTCACCCAATTGAAGTGCGGGCGAACGAAGCCGTCCGCCGAACTCTGACGGAACGTGAACGCCAAAAGCTGCGGCATTGCGAGCGCGAGGATTGCGGCAAGCGTAATCGAAATCGTCAGGATAAGTTGAACGCGGTTCCGTTTGTCGGTTTGGCAGATTATGTATATGAAATACCCTGCGCAGAACAATCCGAGCGCGAGGAACGAATGCGTATGCACCAGCGGCAATCCGCCCGCGAACAGCGCGAGAGCGATGCATTCCCTTATGTTCCGCCCGCCCTTTATTTCAAGTGCGGAAACGAGCGCGGGAATCGCCATGCACCAGCCCGCGAGGAATGTTCGCTGCGGCACCCACATATCCGCTATGAGGTTGCTCCAGCGGATGTTGTTCGGCGTAAGGTTCGCGGGGGCTTTGTAGAAGCCCGTGAATATTTCGAGGAATCGCGCAGGTTCTTTGAGAAGCAAGTCCCACGAGTAGAGGAAGCCGAACCCGCCGCAGAACAGCAGCAGGTAGAACGATAATGCGGACAACTTCAAACTGCCCAGTATCCGATACGCCAGCAGAAATATTCCGACATACACCAACGCAGTCATTATTACGGAAGGCACAACCATTGCCCAAGATAAGTTCATTCCGTACAGCAGAAGCGACGTTGACAGCGTATCCATCAGGAACGGATACGAGAGCTGTGTGCCGGGCAAAAGTGAATAATCGGGCGGGAACGGCGCGTTGCGGAGCGACGTTGCGATCGAAAGGTGAAGCGGCAGGTCGCCGTATGTGGATTGCCCCACGTGCATACTGCCGTCAGCCGCGAGCCTTATATTGTGTGTGTAATGCAGATACGCGGTCAGCAGAACCATCGGCAGAACGGTTATCAGCATACAGCGAATCAGCCTCTTGGTCTCGTTCGGCGGAGCCGCGCGGAACAGATTTGTCGCAGGATCGAATGACAGGTCGATTATGTTTTCATCCGTTTTCTTGCGCGGTGAATCCGCGCGGGACAAAAACACATGCAGTACGGCTGTTACGACGGCGAGCGTCAGCAGCGCAAGGTTCTGCGCCTTCAGCGTGAAGCCGAACGGAAACGCGTAAAGCGCGGGCAGCCACATGAACAGCAATACGCCCAGCGACATCCCTATATATATGTTGTACGCGGGATTCCCATGAAACCTGACGGCGCGGGAAATTATGAAGCCCGCGCCGAGATAGAGCAGGAATACGCAAAATGCCGTCATGGCTGTCCTCTACGGTCTGGGCGGAGCTCCGCACACCTCGCACGGCTTGAGCTTCTTATACTGCGTGTCGTTAAGCTTGCTGTATACGAACGAACTCATCTTGTCCGTATATTCCTTACCGATGGTGGAACAATTCTTCTTTGTGTGATACATCTTCCCGTTGCTCGTGTTGTAGTAAAGATTCATGTTCGGGTTCACTGTCGCCGTAGCCTTCGGCGTTGCGGATACGTTCGGGTTCGGCGTAGGCGTCGGTTCCTGAACGGTCACGCCTACTTGGAACGAACTTGGGTCGATAAACCAAGCGCCGTCCTTATCCTTATGCATAAGCGCGTCGTATCGCCTGGTCACGGGATTCGCGCCGCCGAACTGCACCGTAACGCGAAGCGTCGCGGAAGTGTCATAATCCGCTATATTCGGCGGATCTATAGTGTAGTCAATTATAGGGCTCGTGTGTGTGCTGACGAGGTAGAAGAGAGCGGCAGTCAAGCTTCCGCTGTGCGCGGCGCGCCACTCTTCCCATGTATAAGGAATGAAGTCGTCGGCGGACGCGCCTTGACGCCACAGCTCCATGAACTCGACAAGCCTCTTCTCGGCTTCCGTTACCTGCGCTAAAGGCGGGGCGGATTCAGTATCTGGCACTTGCGTGGGTTGCGTCAGCAGAGCGCTGTTCGTACTTGCAATCGGGGTATTGGTCGCGGCAGCGCCGAGGCTGCCTGTGTTCGTTCCCGTAAGTCCGCCGTCCGCAACCGAAAGGCGCGGCTGATACAGCGCGCCGAACATCGAGAACCCCGTCAGAAGAACAAGAATGAGGCTGGTGACGGCGCGCGACTTCGGCAGAAACGAGCGGAAACCGAGCAAGGCGACCAGCGAGATTGCAGTCGCCGCGCAGAACACCCAGCGCATCGGCTTCATCAATATGGCAAGAAGCCCCAGCACAGGCAGAACGAAGAACAGCAGCGCAAGCATGGCGGTGTCTTTGCTGCCCGGCTGCGTCATGTATTCGCGCCTGCTTTCCAATTCCTCCGACACGTTGTAGCTTCTGCCGTAGCCTGCCTGCGCCGCGGGGTCGTAGAAGTCCTCGCGCGCCGGCTTTACAGCCTTGTTGTATATCGGCGTATATGTATAGTTCATTCTCGCCAATGGAATCAACTCCTTGAAGGGTTTGTTAAAAAGGGTTTGTTAAACATTCGGAAACGTCATGAGTATACATATAATAAACTGATAAAACAAGCATTTTCATCCCTTAGGTGGTGAGAAACGTTATCTGCTCCGCAGGCAGCCGATTCGCGCCGTCCCCCGGAATCGGCAAGTCGGAAAGACCCGCTATGCCAAAGTGCGAAAGAAACTTATCGGTCGTGCCGAACTCCATCGGGCGTCCCAGTGTGTCGCGCTTGCCAA
The DNA here is from genome assembly GCA_031280145.1 of Oscillospiraceae bacterium. Classification (GTDB taxonomy): domain Bacteria; phylum Bacillota; class Clostridia; order Christensenellales; family Aristaeellaceae; genus JAITHB01. The sequence goes on from JAITHB010000143.1 coordinate 20,169, forward strand.
GCTCGCGGATTAGTTCCATATCCAGAAGCGTCTTCACGGACGAGTCGGACTTAACGCCGCGTATCTGGTCTATCTCCGCGCGCGTGGCGGGCTGATGATACGCGATAACAGCAAGCGTTTCAAGCACGGCTTGTCTTAACGGTTGGTTCACCTTCGGCGTGGTGAGCAGCTTCACGAAGTCCGCGTAGGACTCGCGCGTTATCATCTGCGCGTGGTCGCCGAATATATTGATGCGCATTCCCCTGTTGCTATCGTCATATTCCGCCTGAAGGCGGCGAAGCAGCGTCACAATCTGCTTTTTGGAAACCGCAAGCGTCTTGGCTGTTTCGGATATACACAGCGGTTCGCCCGAGGCGAACAGAACGGCTTCTATGGAATTGGTCGTCGGCACGGTGTTTAATTCTTCATTTGTAAGCATATTTATGCGCGCTCTATCCATATTTTCCCGAACGAACCCGATTGCTTCGCGCACAGCACGCCCTGCTTCACCAGTTCAAGCAGCGCGATGAACAGCGACACGAATTCCATGCGCGACACATACAGCGGAATCAAATCCGCAAGAGCCGCGCCTTGCGCGTTCGCCAGCCTGCCGAGAATGCGATCGCGGCACATCTCATACGGAAACAAGTCTTGACGCAGCGACGGCGACAGGGCGGAGCGCACGATGCGCGGCGTTTCTTCCGCTATCGTCAAACGCTGCCTGAGCTTGAGCCACGCGCTTATCAGGTTCTCAGCGGTCAGGTTCGATATGTTTATATCGGCGTCATTTACCGCCAAGTCCTCGGGCAGCTTTGTGAAGCCAAGCGCCGCGCGCGATTCCGATTCGCGAAGAGCGCTCGCGGCTTCCTTCATCTTCTTGTGCATCTCAAGCTGACGCACGAGCATTTCTTCGGGCGAAAGCTCTTCCTCGTCCTCAAGCCTCGGCGGAAGCGGAAGCAGAGAGCGCGACTTTATGAACAGCAGCAGCGCCGCCATTTCCAAGAACGCGCTCGCGTTGTCGAAGCTTTCCGCGCCGCCCATCGACGCGAGATACTGCTCCGTTATATCTGAAACGAATATTTCCTTTATGTCAATCTTCGCCTCATGGATGAGGTGCAGAAGAAGGTCGAGCGGACCCTCGAACGTCGGCAGCGAAAAGCTGAACGGTAACGACGCCGTCATGCGAACCTAAAGAAAAGCGCTTGCAGGTTGTCCGCGACGAACGATATCGCGCGGCCGAGCCAGTTTGTTTGCGTCATAAGCAGCAGCAGCACGATGCCAATGCCGGATGCATACTTATTATAGAAGAGTTCGGGCTTGCCGACAGCGTCGGCGAGCACGTGCGAGCCGTCGAGCGGCGGAATCGGAATCAGGTTGAACACCGCGATTGAGATGTTCAGCATACCCATGAAGCCCGCGAACCGCGCCACCGGCACAAGCGACATATCGGCGATGCCGATTCCGTATTGTTTAAGCCCCGCTATCTCGCCGTACATAACAAAGCCCAACGCTCCGCTGAACGACATTCGCTGTTCGATCGGATACAGAAGCTTGGTCATCGGCGTCCACAGGTCCTTGTCGACGATAATCAACACGACTGTCGACAGTGAGAATATAAGCAAATTCATTGTGATTCCCGCAATCGAAACGAGGAAGTCGTCAAGCCGTCTGTGCCTGAAATTCGTCGGATTCACAGGCACAGGCTTCGCCCAGCCGAACCCCGCGACGAGCAGCATCAGCGTGCCGAACACGTCAAGGTGCGGCAGCGGATTAAGCGTAAGCCTGCCGCGCTCCCTCGCGGTGCTGTCGCCGCACCAGAACGCCGCAAGCCCGTGCGCGAATTCATGAAACACCAGCGCGACCAGCACGGCGGGCACTCTGTACAGGGCCATATCAAAGAAGGCCGCGGGATCGCTCGTTAACAAGTCAAACATTTCATTATACTATCACCAATGCCGAGGTTGTGTCAAATAGTTATCCAATTCACCGAGGGACGTCCCTCATTTCGCAAAAACAATAAAAGACAAATTCGGACCGCGAACCCGAAACTAAAAGGATGCATATAATTTTACCATGGATGAGAGAGACGGCGCCTGCGGTTTAGTTGAATTCCCCGAGTTAACCTTCAGCGCTCCGGGCGTTTATACATATAAAATCAAAGAACTGACAGAGTCGGACGCGAACTGGACAAAGGACGATTCGGAGTTTCCCGTAGTCATAACCGTCACCGACGACGGTAATGGCAACATGCTGGCGGCCGTCGATTATCCCGGCGGTTATCCAATCTTCACAAACACCTACTATAAAGCGCCGCTGATTGTCGCGTTCAGCGCGTGTCTTGAGGCTGCGGAAGGCGAAACGCTTGAAGAAAACCAAGTGAACTTCGGTTTGTATGACGAAGACGAGAACCTGCTGGGCGTGATTCCGAACGGTCCGCCCGCGGACATAGCTTCGCTCGGCAGCCGCGCCATACAGATTCCGCCTCTTAACGACGATTCGCCCGCGCCGATGAGCTCAGATACCGACAGTGCGGCAAAATTGCGGCCGCAGCCAAGGTACGCCATAATCAGACCGTGCGACGACGAACCCGACCAGAACTGCCAGCCCGATTTCTGCACGGACGAGAACGGAAACATCATATGCCCTATCGAGCTTACGGGTACGGGCGTATATAACTTCACCCTGAAGGAATTGCCCTCGGCGGAAAACAATTACGGAGCGGACAGCCAAGCTTTCGGAATAACAGTGAAAGTAACGGAAGAGGACGGCGATCTGACCGCGTGCGTAAATTTCCCGGACGGGTGCCCGAAATTCACCGTTCCGAAGACAGAGGGTCCGGGTCAGCCTCAGCCTCCGGGCGGTGGTCCCGCGCCGTGGCCCCCTCCCGATCCTGACCCCGCGCCTGTGCAGGTGTGCGCGTATGTGCAGGCAAAGCTCGCCGTCAGCGGCCCATACGCGTCGAATACGCGGTATTGCTTCGGATTGTATGACGATTGCGGGCTTTGGATGGGACTTACATGCAACGTAGGCAACTGCATACGATTCCGCCCGCTTTGCTTCAGCAGCCCCGGAATCTATAAATATACCATCCGCGAGATGGCTCAATCCCGCTTTGGGTATACGAGCGCCGCGTATGGTTTTCCCGTAGTGATAATCGTTTCCGAAGACGACGCGGGCGGCCTTATTGCCACCGTGAAGTATCCCAACGGAATGCCCGTGTTCAGGAAATGCATCTGCAATCCGTGCCGGAACAGCCCGTACGGCGGCGGGAGACAAAACCAACCTTGCAGTCCGCAAGGCATGGTATACCCGCGCAACCCGTTTTGTTAAACCGCGGATATAAACTATCATTGTCATCGGAATTCTGAATTTGGTACAAGCGGCTTACACTATCCTATTGCAATGATTGATTTATTATTGTAAAATAGGCGGCATGAAAAAGATAAACGTTCGCAATCTCAGCATAGGTTCATTGTTTGCCGCCATAATATGTGTAGCGACCGCCGTTCTTAAGATACCCGTCGGTATCACGAACGGCTACGTCCATCTCGGCGACATGTTCATCTTCGCCGCGTCCGCTGCGCTGGGTCCATACGCCGCGCTTTCCGCGGGAATCGGAAGCGGGCTTGCGGACCTGTTCGCGGGGTACCCTGTCTACATCCTGCCGACGTTAATCATTAAGGGCTCGATGGGGTTTATTGCGGGAAAATCCATGCGCAAACTGCCCGGCGAGAGCACGGGCGGCCAAGCGCAGCAGCTCCTTAAGATTATCGTATTGTTTACGATCTGCGAGCTGTTCATGTGCGTGGGATACTGGGCGTTTGAGACGGTGCTGTACGGCGTTGCGGCAGCGACCGCCGCGCTTCCGATGAACCTGCTGCAAGGATTATTTGGTGTGATAGGCGGAACGGCTATGGTGCGGCTGATACCGAAACGGTTATTGGAGGACAAATGAATAAAGATACCGCCGACATATTCGATGAAAAGGAACATATAAAGCAAAGCATAATAGGCAAGCTTCAGCGCCATCACGGCGTTCAGCTTCAGGACGCCACACAGCTTCAGATATACCGCTCCGTCGCGTCGACAGTGCGCGACCAAATTATGAACCGTTTGCGCGAAACAAGGCAGGCGCAGAAGGATCAGCAAAGCCGCAAGCTCTACTATCTCTCAGTTGAGTTTCTTATGGGGCGCAGTCTGCACTCAAACATACTGAACTTATGTCTGACGGAAGCCTATAAGCAAGCGTTCGCGGAGCTTAACATCCGCCTGGAAGACATGCTTTCGGAAGAACCCGAACCGGGGCTCGGCAACGGCGGACTCGGCAGGCTCGCGGCTTGCTTCATGGATTCGCTGACGACGCTCGACCTGCCCGCTATGGGCTGCACCATCCGCTACGAATACGGCTTATTCCGCCAAAAGATTGTCGACGGCAACCAAGTCGAGCTGCCCGATAACTGGCTTGAGTTCGGAAACGTCTGGGAAGTGCCTTCGATGGAAGACGTGGTGGAGGTGCATTTCGGCGGTACGCTTGAGGAAGACTGGTCGGAAGGTGTGCGCAAGATGACGCACGTCGATTACAAGACGGTTCAGGCGGTTCCGTATGATATGCCGATAACAGGCTACGGCACGGACAACATAAACATCCTGCGCATGTGGAAGGCCGAAAGCCCAAAGCCCATCGACTTCCGCGCGTTCTCGCGCGGGCAGTACAGCCTCGCTGTCGAAGAGCAGAACCTTGCGGAAGCGATCTCCTCCGTTCTGTATCCCGAAGACAACCACTATGAGGGCAAGCTTTTAAGGCTTAAGCAGCACTATTTCTTCACCAGCGCTACGATTCAATATATCATCGCGGACTACAAACGCCAGTACGGCGACGACCTGTACGGAATGCCAGACAAGGCCGTCATCCACATAAACGACACGCACCCCGGCATGGCGATTCCCGAGCTGATGCGCCTTCTTATGGATAACGAGGGCTACGGCTGGGACGAAGCGCAGGCAATTGTACACAGGATGGTCGCTTACACCAACCATACTATTCTGGCGGAAGCGCTTGAGCGCTGGCCTATCGAGATGGTCCGCGTACAGCTTCCGCGCATCCATCAGATATTGGAGGAGATAAACCGCCGCTTCTGCGACAGGCTGTGGAATCTGTATCCGGGGCAATGGAACAGAATCGCGGGACTTGCGATACTCGCTTACGGCGAGGTGCATATGGCAAACCTCGCGGTGTGGGGAAGCTTTTCCGTGAACGGCGTATCGGGGCTTCACGGCGAGATATTGAAGAAGGACACCTTCCACGACTTCTATACGATAATGCCCGAGAAATTCTCCGCCATCACGAACGGCATAACGCACCGCCGCTGGCTCATGCTTGCCAACCCTTCGCTTTCAGAGCTGATTGACGGCGCGATAGGCGAAGAATGGCGCGGCGACGCGGAGCGCCTTGACGACCTCGCTCCGCTGACGAACGACGCGGGCTTCGTTGAAGACTTCGCCAAGGTGAAGAAGAAGAACAAGGAGCGTCTCGCGCGCTGGTTCGACAGGGTGCAGGGAGTAAAAGTGTCTACGGAGTTTATGTTCGACGTGCAGGCGAAGCGTCTGCATGAATATAAGCGTCAGCTTCTGAACGCGCTTCACTGCCTTGTGCAGTATAACAGAATCGTGGACGATCCGAATTATGAAACGACGCCGCGCTTGGTAATATTCGGCGCGAAGGCTTCGCCGGGCTACAGACGCGCAAAAAACATTATCCGCCTGATTAACTCGATTGGCGAGCTGATTGAGAAGCACCCGCGGGCAAGCCAAATGATGAAGCTTGTGTTCCTTGAAAACTACAGCGTGTCCGCGGCGGAAGTGCTTATTCCCGCGACGGAGCTGTCGCAGCAGATTTCCACCGCCAGCAAGGAAGCCAGCGGCACGGGCAACATGAAGTTCATGATGAACGGCGCGCTCACCATAGGAACGATGGACGGCGCGAACGTCGAGATGTACGACCGCGTGGGCGGCGAGAACATATATATCTTCGGCGCGCGGGCGGACGAAGTGCAAAGGTTGTATGAGACGCAGGCTTATCAGAGCAACAGGATATACGAGCGCAACGCGGAGATCCGCAAAGCGCTGAACATGCTTCTGGAACACGTTCTGCCGGGCGACCATGCGGCGTTCAACGATATCTACCACTCGCTTCTGTTCGGCGATTGGGGCGGAATGGCGGATCCGTATCTCGTGCTGAAAGACTTCGGCAGCTACAGCCAGTGTCAGCAGCGCATAAGCCGCGACTACGCGGACGAGAAAAAGTGGACGAAACGCGCGATAATCAACACCGCGAAATCGGGCTGGTTCTCCTCCGACCGCACCATTGCGGATTATAACGACCGCATATGGAAGCTCGACCCGCTGGTAATCAACTGATGTTACTGATACACAACAGCCGCGACTCCTTCTACAGAAATCCGATAGGAGCGGCTCCCGCCGGAAGCCGCGTACGCTTGCGTTTAACCGTAAAGCATGAGGTTCAGCCGGATTTCGTGCGTGTGCGCACGTTCTCGGTTACGGAATCGTGGCACGATATGATGCCGATAGGCCAGCTTTCAGGCGCGTTCCTGTATGAAGTGAACCTTACCATGCCCGAAAAGCCGAATTGGTTCTGGTACGACTTCCGCGTCTGCGTGAACGATTGCGAAATATCATACGGAAACGCGCAAGATAAGTTGGGCGGCGAAGGCCAAGTTTGGGCGAGCCTTCCGCCAAGCTATCAGATAACCGTATACGACAAGAATTTTACGACGCCCGAATGGATGCCGAACGCCATCGTCTATCAAATTCTGCCCGACCGCTTCGCGAGAACGAACCACGTGACGGTTCTCAAAGGACGCGTTCTGCATGAAAACTGGAACGACGCGCCCGCAATCTCAAGCAACATTAAGAAGCAGTACTATTGCTCGAACGATTACTTCGGCGGAACGCTGAAGGGCATTGAGGAAAAGCTCCCATATCTTAAGGAGCTCGGAATCAACGCGCTGTATCTGAACCCAATCTTCTTCGCGGACACCAACCACAGATACGACACGCACGATTATCATATGATAGACCCGATGCTGGGAAATCTTGAGGACTTCAACAGCCTCTGTTCAAAGGCTATGGCAATGGGGATGCGCGTCATTCTGGACGGCGTATTCAGCCACACCGGCGTGGACAGCAAATACTTCGTCTCCGCGATGACGAATCCCGATTCGCCGTACAGAAACTGGTTCAAGTTCGACGACAGCGAAATCGGTTACTCATGCTGGTGGGGCGATCCGCTTCTGCCCGAAACCATTGAAGAAAACGAAGACTTCGTCGATTACACGCTGACCGGAAAAGACGCGACCATCCCATACTGGATAAACAACGGCGCGTCGGGTTGGCGGCTTGACGTAGCTGACGAACTGCCGATGCCGTTCCTTCGCGTCCTGCGTAGCGCCGCGAAGAAAGCGGACGCGCAAGCCTGCGTAATCGGCGAAGTATGGGAGAACGCGTCATGCAAGGTGACGTACGGCGAGGCGCGCGGATATTGCTTCGGTGACACGCTTGACAGCGTGATGAACTATCCCCTGCGCGCCGCGATGATCTCTTTTCTCATCGGGGCGTGGGATTCGCGCAGAACGTGCCGCGAGATTCTTCATCTTTATGAAACATATCCCAAGCAGTTTGCGTATTCGCTGATGAACCTGATGGGCAGCCACGACCGACCGCGCATACTGAACGCGCTCGCGGAGGTTACGGGCGAAGGCTTGACGCGTATAGAGCAGAGTAAACTCAAGATTCCGCAAACGCGGCGCGACCTTGCGCGGCAGAGGATGAAGCTGTTCTTCGCGCTGCTGTGCGCCATACCCGGAATGCCAACGATTTACTACGGCGATGAAGCGGGGCTTGAGGGAACCTACGACCCGTTCTGCCGCGGAACGTTCCCTTGGGGAAACGAAGACAACGATTTGCGGGAGTTCTTCCGCGGCTGCATTCAGGTTCGCCGAGAGAATGCCGTTCTGCGAACGGGCGAGTTCGATATGCTCTTCCCCACTCCCAACGTTATTCTGGTAATACGTTGGATTCGCGGAGGATATGACGCGCTGGGCAACGAAGCGTCAGACTCGGTCGCGCTTTGCGCCATCAACGGCGGGTCGTCGCACGTTTCGATTGTTCTGCCAGAAAGCGCGCTGTTCTGCGACACTTTGATTCCTCACGGCGAAGGCGAACCGCTGACGCCTGTCGACGGTCTGTATACGTTTTGCATTGACGCGATGGGTTATATGATTTGGGTTAACCGATAAGGTGTTCCGCGACGACTTTTATCCCGAGCAGAATAAGCACGATTCCGCCCGCGAGCTCCGCGTATTTGCTGAACCTTCCGCTTATTCTGCCGCCCGCCAAATACCCGATAACAGACAAGCTGAACGCGAACACGCCGATCAGCAAAATCGGCAGCAGCACCGACGCAAGGTTGACGGCGGCGAACGATATGCCGATAGCGAGCGCGTCAATTGAGGTTGCCACGCCAAGCGCGAGCAGAACGCCGAGCGTGAGCTTGCGCGAGTCGGAGTCGTCGCTCTTGCGCGACGACAGTATCATCGATACGCCGATCCAAACGAGAAGCGCGGCGGCAATCCAGTGGTCGACGAACGATATGGATGAGATTATCGCGCCGCCGCCGTAAAACCCGATGAGCGGCATCGCGGCTTGGAACAAGCCGAACGTCATGCCTATGACGAGCGCGGAACGCAGTCTGTTCCGCGCGCCGTCCTCGGTTGAAGCGCATCCTCTGCAGACCGAGACCGCGAACGCGTCGAGTGCGAGCGCGAGCGCAATCATTGTGTATTCTGCGATACTCAAATCCTACGACACCTACTTTTTTACTTTGCTGATGTGTACATGCAAATCTATCTTATTCTCTTTGCCTTCAATCAGCCTGCGGATATTCTGCCTGTGCGCGAACCCGATAATCATAAGAATCGCCAAGCAGAAGAAGAACAGCCATGGCTGATGGCGGAACAGCGCGGGAAGCCCCGCCAGAATGAGGAACGCCGCCGCGCCTGCAAGCGAGCCCACCGAAACGATGTTGGTGAGCGCCATCACCGCGACCGCGCACGCTATCGTTGCGACTGCCGCGATCGGAGAGATAACGAGGAATGTTCCGCCGGCGGTTGCGACGCCCTTGCCGCCCTTAAAGCCCTCGAGCGCGGGGTATATGTGGCCGACCACCGCGCACACGGAAAGCAAACACGCGCCTTGCTGTGCGGAAAGCCCCATGAACCTTGCGAGAAGCCTTCCCATAAGGGCGACGATAACGCCCTTTAATAAATCACCCGCAAAGGTGGTAAGACCCGCGTGAAGCCCGAGTATGCGCAGAACGTTAGTCGCGCCGGAGGAGCCGCTGCCCAGTTTGCGTATATCGCCCTTGCCCGCGCGGCGTGACACCCACAGGCCCGTTGAGAATCCGCCGAACATATACGCGCCAATACATAACAATATTGTAACAATAATTTTCATTTGACCCTCGCAATGCTAGTCGTCTGATTTTCTGTTTCTGAATATCATGCGAATCGGCGTGCCTTGAAAACCAAACGTCTTCCTAAGATTATTCTCCAAGAACCTTTCATATGCGAAGTGAACGAGTTTCTCGTCGTTCACAAAGATAACGAACGTCGGCGGCTGAACGGAAGGCTGCGTGGCGTAGTATATCTTGAGCCGTCTTCCGCCTTGGCTCGGCGGCTGCTGCGACACCTGCGCCTGCGCCAGACAATCGTTCAGGCTGCCCGTGGTAACGCGCTTCATCGATTCGTTGTACGCAAGCAGGGCGGTCTCAAACACGCGGCCGATGCGCTGACCCGTAAGCGCGGACAGGAATAATTGCTGCGCGTACGGCGCGAATTTGAGCGCCTCGCGTACCTTCTTCTCATATTCGGGAAGCGTCTTCGTATCCTTCTCTATTATGTCCCACTTGTTTATACAGACTACAAGCGCCTTGCCTTCGTCAAGCGTAAGCCCCGCGATCTTCGTGTCCTGCTCGCTTATGCCCTGCTCCGCGTCGATGACCAGAATTGCGACGTCGCAGCGTTTGATTGCTGCAATCGCGCGAAGAACGCTGTAACGTTCGAGTGTGCCTTCCTCTACCGCGCGTCTTCTGCGGATTCCCGCAGTGTCAATCAGAAGGAATCGCTTGCCGTTCGCCGTAACTTCGGTGTCGATTGCGTCTCGCGTCGTGCCGGGTATATCTGAAACCATCACGCGGTTCTCGCCGACCAGGCGGTTGACCAGCGACGACTTGCCCGCATTCGGCCTGCCGATTACCGCGACCTTGATTGTTTCTTCCACCCCATCGGATTCCGTGGGAACGCTCTTCAGCTCCTCAAGAATCTTGTCCAGCAGGTCGCCCAAGCCCATAAGGTTGACGGATGAAACGGGTATCGGCTCGCCTATGCCCAGTTCCAGAAAATCAATCGTATCGGTGGTGCGCGCGACTGTATCAATCTTGTTTGCGACGAGCAGCACGGGCTTGCCTGATTTGCGCAGCATGTCCGCCACGTCAACGTCGTCCGCGGTAAGACCCGCCTTCGCGTCGACGATGAGCAGAATGAGATCCGACGTGTCTATAGCAATCTGCGCTTGTGTGCGAATCTGCGACAGAAGCACGTCGGACGCGAACGGGTCGATTCCGCCCGTGTCGATGAGCGTGAACGAATGCCCCAGCCACTCGACGTCCGCGTAGATTCTGTCGCGCGTCACTCCGGGCGTGTCTTCGACTATCGCCATGCGCGCGCCGACGAGCTTGTTGAACAGAGTGGACTTGCCGACGTTCGGTCTGCCGACCACCGCAACCAAAGGTTTACTTGCCATTATTACCCACTTTTTTACTCAATAGAGCAAAGTTACGACTTTGCAATACCAAGTTCCTTAATCTTGTTTGCCAGAGCGATTCCGCTTGAACCCACCACGATTACGCGCGTACCGATCGCGCTGCGCAAATCATCCAAGGTCCAATCGTCGAGGAACACGCCGTCGTCGTTCAGCATGGAATCGCAGAGCAGTATCGCGTCATACTTTCCGCCGCGGGCGTTCAACTGCGCCGCGATATCCTGCGCCGTGAGCAGCCCCGCCACCGTTACAGTATCACCGAAAAAACGATTGACAATCGGTATTGTATCAATATTGTACGGCTTTATCAATGGCGCGAGAATCGGCGCGAAATCCACGCCCGTCACCGCCGCGCACGAATATGAAACTTCGCCCGCAAAGTCTTCCGTCTCGCGCGTGAAATCATCGACGAAGCTCGAAACTAAGCCAACGCCGTTGCCTACCTGCTGAAAATCCTCATATTCTTCATACGCGGGAAGCGGAAGATTCGCGCGTATATACATTTCGTCGGACGCGAACACGAACCGCGTTCCCGTTTCCGCAAGGCATTTCTTCTGCCAATCGTTCACCTGCGCGATAACGCGGTTCGCGATTCCTTCCGTCACATGATTGAGAAGCGGAAGGTCGGCGCGATGCTTCGTAAGCCCCACGGGCACGACCGCGACGGACAAAGCGGACGGCGACAGCGCGAGCAAGCGTTCTATAGTATCGTTGAGCACCGCTCCGTCGTTTATGCCCGGGCACAGCACGATCTGGCAGTGGAACGAAATGCCCGCTTCGCTGAGTTTGCGCAGGCGCTGCTCAATGTCCGTACCGCGCTCATTCTTGCGACCTAGAAGGCGGGCGTTTACGGCGGAATCCATCGCGTGAACGGAGATGTACAGCGGGCTTGCGCGGCGGCTTATGATTCGGTTGAACTCCGCTTCGCCGACGTTGGTGAGCGTGACATAATTGCCCATGATGAGCGACATGCGCCAGTCGTCGTCTTTCACGTAGAGCGTGCCGCGCATACAGCGCGGCAGTTGATTCACGAAGCAGAACACGCAGTTGTTCGCGCACTCGCGCACCTTGATACGCATACTGTCGCCGAAGCGCAAGCCGAGGTTTCCGTCAGAGCCGCGCAGCTTGATTGACTCGCTTTGCCCGTCTTTGCGGATTATTTCAAGCGTCAGACCGCCCTGCGACGCCAGAAACTGATAGTCTATCTGGTCGCGCACAGGTTCGCCGTTGATTGCGGCAAGCGTATCGCCCGCGCATATGCCCGCGCGATGCGCGGCGCCGTTCGGTTCGACCGATTCAATTACGTGGCGCGGCAAATCACTCATCCGAATATTATATCATGTCTCGGCGTCACGTACAATCGCGCCTATTCCGTATGAAAATATCGATTTTGATTGCCGCGCAGTATTGCATATTTCAAGAAGAACATGTAAAATATGTAGTTGGGATAAAGAATTACAATAATTGGGAGGAATAATTATATGCCGGCAAAAATTGGCATCAACGGATTCGGGCGCATCGGCAAGCTTGTTTTTCAAATCGCCGCGGAGTCGCCTGATTGCGAAGTCGTCGCGATAAACGACCCGTTTATCGACCCTGAATACATGGTTTATATGCTCAAGCACGACAGCATCCACGGCGCGTTCAAAGGAACAGTGGAACTCAGCGGAAACGACCTCGTCGTCAACGGCAAGACCGTTAAGGTTTACGCGTCAATGAAGCCCGAAGAGATTCCGTGGAGCGAGACCGGCGCGGAATACATCGCGGACGCGACAGGCGTGTTCACCGATACCGAAAAGTGCAGCGCGCACTTCGTCGGCGGCGCGAAGAAGGTCGTCATCACCGCTCCCGCGAAGGACAAAGAAACCCCAATGTTCGTTATGGGCGTGAACCACGAGAAGTACGCCAAGGACATGAAGGTCGTTTCCAACGCGAGCTGCACGACCAACTGTCTCGCGCCGCTCGCTTCCGTCATAAACGACAAGTACGGCATCAAGGAAGGCTTGATGACGACCGTCCACTCCACCACCGCGACGCAGAAGACCGTCGACGGACCATCCAAGAAGGATTGGCGCGGCGGACGCGCGGCTTCCGGCAACATCATCCCGTCGTCGACAGGCGCGGCGAAAGCGGTCGGCGTCGTAATTCCCGAACTCAAAGGCAAGCTCACCGGTATGTCGTTCCGCGTTCCGACGCTCGACGGCTCCGTAGTTGACCTCACCTGCACATTGAAAACCCCGACAACCTACGACGACATCAAAGCCACCATGAAGGCGGCGTCCGAGTCTGACCGTTGGAAGGGCATCATCGGATACACGGAAGAAGACATCGTCTCCTCCGACATCATCCACGACCCGCGCACATCCATCTTTGACGCAAAGGCGGGCATTCAGCTCAACGAAACGTTCGTGAAGTTGGTTGCGTGGTATGACAACGAATGGGGTTATTCCACAAAGGTTGTTGATTTGATTAAGCATATGGCGAAGGTTGACGCTGAATAATAACAGAAGCGACGGGCGCCTGTCCCGGCAATGCCATTTAGTGTAACTAAATGGCATTGTTTCCAATAGCTCGCCCGTTTACGCGTACGCCCCGCCTGCAACCGCAGTCAACCCTCGCCATTAATACTTAATTCATGCAATTCTTTAATCCCTTACGGTCTCTCCACCTGCCTCAAATCAATCACGCAAGCCTGCGCGGTTCCCGTCTCGTCAGGGCAGTTGAACACGATTCTGTTTCCAGATCTGTCGAACGAGGGATGCTGATGATCCGCGCCCGACTTCGGCTCTCCCGTGTGGCACAGAACCTTCGTCGCGCCCGTACGCGGATTCGCCAGAACTATAGCGTTCTGAACCGTCACGCCGAGGTAGCTTATGCGGTCCGCGCACAGCCACTGATTATCGCGCGAAATACACGGATGAAGAAGCTGCTCGTGATGCGCGACTATGTCAAAGTGTCTCCCGTCCTTGTCTCCGATAAGTATGTTGCCCGGCAGTTTCATGAACGCCATGCGCTGACCGTCCGCCGCCCAAACCTCATGTGTTATCCACTCGTCGGGATGCTCGACGTAATACGGTCTGTCGCGGCGCGCTGCGATGTCGAACATCCATGTGCGCTGAAGCGCGTCGCCTTCCGTCTCGTAAATGTAGAATAAAAGGTTTTCATCGGTCGGACAAATCTGCGCATGGCCCAAACGCTGGTCACTTTGATGGACGACCTCGCTCTTTCCCGTCACGGGGTCGAATATGACAAGCGCGTAAATCTTGTTGGCAAGATGATAGCTGCACGCGATTCGCCCCGTATTCGCGGTGGTAAGATGCCCCGTCACCTGCCCGCCCTTGGGCAGTGATCCCAGCTCGGTTATTTCGCCCGTATTTACGTCTAATCGGCAGACGATATCGCCCTTGCACATAACGCCGAACGCGCCTTCGCGGTCCATCGCGAAGCCCTTGTATTCCGAACCCGCCATCACGATTGTCTCGCCAGTCTCGACATGCACCTTGCACAGCGCGCCTGTCGGCATACCTTCGGTTCCCGTCTGACTGTTCATGAAGAAGAATTGGTCGTCCGGCGTGAAGTTTTCGGTCGTAAAGTAGAGTTTTGAGTTGCGGTGCGGTCCGTTTGTGTATCTGCGAACCTCATACCCCGTCGCTTCATCGGTATAAATAGTCAGTTGACTCATACGACACCTCGGAATGTTGTTATTTTATGTTGTATTGCGCGCAGATTGAAGCCGCGCGCGTAACCAATCCGAGAGTAGTCTACACCTATTGTCAGCGTTTAGCAACAGCGAAAACAACAAAAAACCAAAAAAATCTGGCAACATGACTCTTGCAAACCTTTGCAATCTGTGCTATACTGCCAATAACGAATGAATCAAGAGCGAAATCTTGTAAATAATCAACATGGAGGTCGCCTGTGACAGCAACCAACACCGGCGTTCGCCGCAATAAGACCTTATCGCATATCGTCCGCGACAAATGGCTCTATATTCTCGCCCTGCCGGGGCTTATCTATTTCCTCATATTCAAATATCTTCCTATGGGCGGCGTGATAATTGCGTTCAAGGATTATGTGCCGTTCCTCGGCGTCATGGGCAGCAAATGGGCTGGGCTTAAGTGGTTTAACTATTTCTTCAACAACCCTATATTCGGTACGCTTTTCAAGAATACAATGACGCTCTCGCTGATGAACATCCTGTTCTTCTTCCCCGCGCCGATTATTTTAGCGCTTCTGCTGAACGAGCTGCGCAGCCAGAAATACAAGAAAGCCGCGCAGACGCTCCTTTATATTCCTCACTTCGTATCGATAGTTATAGTCTGCTCCATCACCTACGTTATGTTCAACTCAAACGGCGTCGTCTACAAGATGACTCAGGCGATAACAGGAAATACCGTAAATTTCCTGATGTCGCCCGCAGCTTTCCGCCCTATGATAATCGGTCAGACAATCTGGAAGGAAACAGGCTGGGGTACGATTATCTTCCTCGCCGCGCTCGCCTCGGTCGACGTGGAGCAATACGAAGCCGCGATGTGCGACGGCGCGGGGCGGCTTCGCCAACTGTGGCACATCACATTGCCCGCTATCCGCTCGACAATCGTTCTTCTGCTCGTTCTGCGCATGGGAAGCGTTTTGGACACGGGCTACGAACACTTGATCCTTATGGCGAACGCGATGAACCGTTCCGTGTCGCAAACGTTCGACGTGTTCGTATACCAGCAGGGCATACAGTCGGGACAGTACAGCTACGCAACCGCGATAGGCTTGTTCAAGGCGGTTATAAGCGTCACGCTGATTCTTTCCTCAAACTGGGCGGCTCATAAAATGGGTGAACCGGGACTTTACTAAATGAACAATGAAAAATGAAAAATTATTTGTTTGAATGTCAACAAGCATACCATTAATTTTTCATTGTTCATTAATGGAGATAAAACATCTATGGAAGCAACAAGGCGAAACAACCTGAGAATACAGCAGTCGTTCCTCAGCCGCGCGTTTGATACGTTCAACATAGCGTTTATCGGGTTGTGCTCGATAGCCACGATACTGCCGTTCTTGTATGTCGTGGCGGCTTCGTTCGCAACCGAGCGCGAGATAGTCGAGCGCCCGATGTTCATCATTCCGCGCGACATATCCCTCGCCGCGTATAAGTATATCTTTTCATCCAACATGCTGATAAAGGCGTTCGGAAACTCCGTATTCATAACCGTCGCGGGTACGGTAATCAACATGATGTTCACGGTGACGCTTGCGTACGCTCTGTCAAAGAAGGCTCTCGCGGGGCGAAATATCATGCTGAACCTCGTAATATTCTCAATGTTCTTTTCGGGCGGAATGATCCCTTCTTATATCGTCGTCAGAAGCTTGGGCTTGATAGACACATATTGGTCGGTTCTTCTGCCGGGCGCGATATCGGCGTACAACATGATGATCATAAAGAACTTCTTCCAGAACCTCCCCGACGGGCTGGAGGAATCCGCGAAGCTGGACGGCTGCACGGACATAGGCGCGCTGCTGCACGTCGTGATCCCGCTGTCGATGCCCGTAATCGCCACGTTCTCGCTGTTCTACGCGGTCGGTCACTGGAACTCATATTTCCAGGCGATGCTCTATATGAGCAAGTCGCCGAACAAGTGGCCGCTGCAAGTTACGCTGAGGCAGTTGATTCTTCTGTCGTCCGCGATGGCGGCGGACCCCGGCAGCTACACCTCGGACTATATGAAGCCGCCCGACCAGTCGGTCAAGATGGCGGTTATCGTGGTGTCTACCGTTCCTATACTTTGCGTTTATCCGTTTCTGCAGAAGTACTTCGCCAAAGGCGTAATGATCGGCGCCCTGAAGGGTTGAAAGCCCGCGCGCCGGAATCGTAACCAAGCGCGGTGCGCTTAAAAATAATACATAATAAACAGGAGGAAACACATGCGCAAAATCCTATCGGTACTGCTGGTTCTCGCGCTGCTAATTCCGTGTCTCGCGGCTTTCGCGGAGGAAGCGCCGTACGAGATAAGCATCCTCATGCCGACGTTCTACACCGAACCGTTCCAGTATGAAAACAACCCGACAATCAAGGCGATCGAAGCCGCAACCAACACCAAGCTCGACATAACCTTCGTGCCCGACGCTTCATACGCGGAAGCCGTCAGCCTTGCGCTCGCGGGGGACATGCCCAAGATTCTCATCGTCAAGGGACATCAGGATCCGGTAGTCGTCTCGTCCGCCAGAGCAGGCGCGTTCTGGGACCTTACGGACTACATCGCGGACACGGAGTACCTCAAGGACGGCAGCCAAGTCGTCTATGACGCGACCAAGATAGACGGACGTCTGTATGGCATCTACCGCGCGAGACCGCTCGCGCGCAACGGAATCGTCTACCGTTCCGACTGGGCGAAAGCGCTCGGTCTGGAAACGCCGAAGACGCTGGACGACCTCGCGAACATGGCGAAAGCGTTCACCGACCCCGCCAAGGGAACATACGGCATAGTTATGTGCAAGTATGTCGACGGCACAATCAAAATAATCACAATCGCTTCAGGCGCGCCGAACACATGGGGAATCGACGCGGAAGGCAGCGTATATCCCGCGCACGAAGACCCGAAGTTCTTAGAGGGACTCAATTGGCTGCGCGACCTTTACGCGTACGGCGCAATCAATCAGGATTTCATGGTTCTCGAATCCGGAATCTGGGTCGAGCCGCTCCGAAACGACCAGGCGGGCATCAAGCTTGACACCATGGACGACGGAAACCGCCAGCAGGGATGGTTCGAGCTTAACAAAGGCACGACGGAGATAGTGTTCGACCTTCTGCCCGTCGTCGCGAACAGCGAAGGCGAAGAGCGCATGTGGCCGACCGCGGGTCTTTCGGGCGAAGTCATCATAACCAAGTCCGCCAAGACTGAGGAAGACATGAAGAAGTGCCTCGCGTTCCTCGATTTCCTCAACAGCCCCGAAGGGCAGACGCTTGTCAACTGGGGCGTTGAAGGCGAAACATTCTGGACCGACGAAGAAGGCTTCCGTTTGGATCCCGCGCCGCCGGAATACGACGTTTCCATCCGCTCGCTGCAGGGCAGCATGAACCAGATTGGCATGAACGTGAACGGCGATTTCGCCGTAAAGTCAAAATTGTCTCCGCTTCGCAAGCTGTATGAAGATAACCTTATCGCATACGCGGATTATGTAATCGGCAATCCGTGCGCCGCGTTCATCTCAGAAACCCAAACGATGGTCGGCGCGCAGTTGACACTGCTCCTCGAAGACGCGCATGTGCAGTATATCGCGGGACAGATTGACGAAGCGCAGTTGAAGGCAGTGTATGAACAGTGGCGCGCCGAGGGCGGCGACATGATAACAGCCGAAATGAATGAGATGTACAAGGCGGCGAACGCGCAGTAATATCAAATCCACAAACATAGCAGAAGGGACGCGATTGCGTCCCTTCCGGCTGTCGGCAAACCATTGTTGTGTATGCGTGCGGGCGAGCCGGGGGCTTGCCCCTACAGCATGTTGAGTTCCTGTATACCGATAGCCTACATCATGTAGGGGCGAGCCCCCGGCTCGCCCGCCCTTTACAACACCGACGGGCTTTGTCGACAGTCTGAAGGGACGCAAACGCGTCCCTTACATTTTCTGGCGCGCCTGGCGCGATTCGAACGCGCGGCCTTCCGCTTAGGAGGCGGACGCTCTATCCTACTGAGCTACAGGTGCATATCACATTGCAAGATTATATCACATTCTTTTTTTCGCCGCAAGCTGCATTCCTCAAGTAACTTTGATCGTCTTATTGGCAAGGATTCCCAAATTAACTAAGGAGCAGGTTTATATGAAAAGATTCCTATCAATTCTGGTTGCCGTATGTTTGATCGTCTGCTTATTTCCTGCGCTCGGCGTGAAAACTGCTCTCGCCGCGGAAACGGCTGTCGTGAGCAACCCCGTTGCGACAGACCGCCTTCATCTGCGCGCCTCGCCAAACGCCGGCGCAACCTCTTACGGCAGATACTACAGCGGAGTTGTCGTAACGATTCTTGAGTACACGTCGCAAGACTGGGTAAAGGTTCGCATCGGCTCCGGCAGCGGCAGTGCGACAGGGTATATGCAGAGGAGATTCCTCGCTTTCGGAAACGCGGGCGCGAACGTAAGACCTGCGATTCCCACCCTGTATGTCAATAACAAGGGTGCTTCGGTCAACCTGCGCGCCGGCCGCACGACGACGTCGGCTTCGCTCGGCTCGTATAAGCATGGCACGGCGGTTGAGATGCTGGCGTACGGATCGACGTGGTATCATGTGCGTATCGGCGGAAAAACAGGCTTCATGCAAGCTTCTTTCCTGACAAACTCTAACCCGGGTTCATCGGGTTCCGGCGGAAGCTCCGGCGGTTCGTCGTCCTCCGGCTCGATCGGGTCCGGTTCTGTCGGATATGTGAACAACGGCAGCAACGGACGTCTGAACCTGCGCAGCGGCGCGGGAACGGGTTACGCCTCGCTCGGACGGTATTACACCGGCACTCCCGTGACCGCGCTTAGCAGTCCGTCGAACGGATGGGTAAAGGTGCGCATCGGCAACTCAAACCAAGGCAGCCAAACCGGATATATGATGACGCAGTATCTTCGCTTCGGCGGCACGATTTCGCAGGGTATGCCGTTCATCGTTAACGAGGACGCGTCTGTCCGCATGTTTGACAAACCGGGATTATCGTCAAGCGTCGTAAACGGCGGCTACTATTCCGGATGGCAGCTGTGGGTCGGCGACCGTACGGAGCTTGAAGTTATGGGAGCGCTTTCCAACGACTGGCTTCTCGTCAGGATTCGTTCGGGCTATCCCAACGCGGGAGCTACAGGGTTTATCAAACACGCGCCTATCACTTACTGAGATTGAAATTCAGAATGCGGAATCGTCTGTCGTTTGTTGAATAACGCGGTCGTCGGTTCCGCATTCTGCATTTATCGAAAATAATTCCTGCATTTTTAAAGAAATACGTGTAGATTTTATACGCAGAGTATGATAATATATACGTAGACTCAGGCGTATTGGGATATTAAAATGCAGATCGCTCATTCTTGCGCAATCCGCGCAGAGGGCGAAAAGGAGGATTCGCAATTGAAGAATTCGCAATTAAAGAAACTGCTATCCGTTTTGCTGGCGCTCGGCGTGCTGATGACCCTGTCAGCGCCGCTCGCAGCCGCCGAAGACAACACCTACAACATCCTTTACAGCGGCGAGCTTACCACGCTCAACTATCTGATTACGACGAGCGAGAATGAATACTCGCTCGCAGCGAACGTCATCGACACGCTCATTGAATACGACAAGTTCGGGCGCATTCAGCCCGCGCTCGCAACGTCTTGGGAGAATTCCGAAGACGGTCTCACTTGGACGTTCCACATCCGCGAAGGCGTGAAGTGGGTTGACGGAAACGGAAACGCCGTCGCGGACGTAACCGCGCCGGACTTCGTCGCCGCCGCCAAGTACATCCTCAACGCGCAGAACGCCTCTTCCTCGGCAGACATCATCTACGGCGTGGTCGCGGGCGCGGAAGCGTATTACGACGGAACGTCAACGCCCGAAGAAGGCGCGGAACCCGCTCCCGTAACCGAGTGGGAAACCGTAGGAATCAAGGCGCTCGACGACTACACGCTCGAATACACTTTGCTCTACCCCGTCCCCTACTTCCTCTCGATGACCACCTATGTCTGCTTCATGCCTGTATACGAACCGTTCCTGCTTGAAAAGGGCGATCAGTTCGGTCTCGCCACGGGCAACGACACGCTTCTGTATTGCGGCGCGTTCTATCTCGCGGATTTCAAACCGCAGGAACACCGCCTTATCGCAAAAAACCCGCACAACTGGGACGCGGAACACGTATATCTTGACGGCGTCGAGTATACGTACAACAAGGAAGCTTCTACGATTTCCGCAGAGCTGTATCTGCGCGGCGAAGTAGACGAAGCGTCAATCGACAACGCGGTCGCCGAAGAATGGCTGAAAGACCCTGCGAAGGCGGATTATATCCGTCCCGTCAGAAACACGTCGTTCTTCTCATATTTCTATTCGTTCAACTTCGACCCGAAGTTCGACGCGTCATATGAACCCGAGAACTGGCTGCTCGCGGTCAACAATACGAATTTCCGCAAGGCTTTCTACTACGGAATCGACAGAATAAAGACGCAGCAGATTATCGATCCGCAGAACCCCGAAAACGTAACCTTCAACACGATAACGCCTCCGGGGTTCGTGAATATCGACGGCCTCGACTTTGTCAACATCGGCGGTCTTGACGAAATAACCAAGCTCGGCACAGGCACATTCCAAGAGGACAAGGCTCTCGAATATAAGGATCTGGCAAAATCGGAGCTCGAAGCCGCGGGCGCGGCATTCCCGATAAAGATTCTTCTGCCCTACAACCCGAACGTAACCGGCTGGGATGAAGAATGCCAGATACTGGAACAGCAGCTTGAAGGTCTGTTCGGAACAGACTTCATCGACATAATCGTTGAAGCGGGTTCAACGCAGGGCTTCCTATCCGCCGTGCGCCGTTCCGGAATGTACGCGCTTCTCAAGTGCAACTGGGGTCCTGACTACGCGGACCCGCAGACTTTCACCGACCCGTTCGCGGCCGACAACACATACAACTTCATGGACAAAGGCTTCACTGAAGCAGGCGAGAACGCCAAAATAGTCGATCAATACTACGCGCTCGTTGAAAGCGCGGACTCGGAAGTTTCCGACATAACCGCCCGCTATGAAGCGTACGCGGCGGCGGAATCCTTCCTCATCGACAACGCGATCGTCGTACCTATAGGCTCCGGCACGGGCGGGTATATCGCCAGCCGAATCAACCCGTTCGAGTCGCAGTACGCGCCGTTCGGCATCAGCAACCTGCGCTACAAGGGACATCACCTTCTCGCGGAACCAATGTCCACCGACCGGTATTTCGACGAATACGATAAGTGGCTTGAGGAACGCGACGCGCTGAATTAATCCGGAATTGTTTGTAATGGCGGATGAATATTGCAAACGGCGGGCGACCGAGGCGGTCGCCCCTACAGGGGTTTGTTTTCTTTCAATCGTGCAGGTAACTACAACCTTGTAGGGGCGACCGTGTCCCGGTCGGTCGCCGTTCGCAATATTCGCCCGCCGTTCACACATTCCGCCCGCCGTTCCGACATTCCGCAAACACGAGAGGTTCTGATTGCTGAAATACATAATCAAAAGAATACTCGCAGCCCTCGTAACGCTTACAATAATTGTCAGCGTCGTATTCATTCTTGTGCGCCAAATGCCCATTGAGGGCTACTTCGACAACTTCGAGAAGCTCGACCAATCCGTCATAAACGCGAAGCTCGTTCAGATGGGTTTGACCCGGCCTATCCACATTCAGTTGATTAACTTCTTTGGCAAACTGTTTCGCGGCGACTTGGGAACGTCCGCCAGATATTCCGTCGGCGTGTCCATAGGTCAGCTTATCGCCGCAAAAGCGCCCGTTTCAATTCTTTTTGGGTTAGTGTCAATGGTTCTGTCTATGCTGCTCGGCATTCCGCTGGGCTTGGAAATGGCGCGAAGCCAAACAAAGCTTTCTACCGCGTTCGCCACAAAGTTCTTCGATTGGTTCGGAACAATCTTTATCGTGTTCGTAAACGCCGTTCCGTCGGCGGTTTATCATATATTCATACAGGAATACGGCAGCCGCGCGCTCAACACCTCAATGCTCTTCTCTCGCGGAAACTGGGTTACATGGGTTCTGCCCGTCGTCTCAATGTCGCTTGGCGGCGTAGCGTACTACGCGATGTGGCTGCGCCGCTACATGGTTGACGAACTCAACCGCGATTACGTGTCGCTCGCCCGCGCCAAAGGCGTAACGAGCAAGAACATAATGAAGTCGCACGTGTTCCGCAACGCGTTCGTACCGATGATTCAATATATCCCCGGCGCAATCCTGTTCACAGTCGTGGGTTCAATCTACGTCGAGTCGCTCTACTCAATCCCCGGCATGGGCGGTCTTCTGGTCGATGTGATAAAGAAGCAAGACAACCCGATGGTGCAGATTCTGGTCATGATATATTCATGCATCGGCGTGGTGGGTCTGCTGCTCGGCGACCTCATGATGGCGGTCATTGATCCGCGCATAACGTTTGTGAAGAAAGAAGGCGCGAGATGAAGGTAAAGCCGTCGCGTCTTCGTGACAACATAAGCCGTCCGCTCGAAATGTCCATTCAGGCGGAGATCGACAATATCGATTCAAAACTATTCCGCGAATCCGCGTTCAACGAGGACGAAGCGGAGCGAATCGGCTACTCCAACTATTCGTATTGGCGCAGCACGTTCCGCGCGTTCAGCAGGAAGAAGATACCCGTCGCGCTGCTGTTCGTGCTGGTGATTCTGCTTGTATTCACGTTCATTCAACCGTTTCTGCCGGGTCAGTACGCGGCGACAAAGATTAACAACCACCCGATAACGGGCTTGCAGCTCTCAAACGTCAAGCCGATGCTCACCACCGTCAAAGCAGCCGCTCCCTCAGGGACCGTACTTTCCGTGACGCGGAGCAAAAACGTTCCCGAAGGCTGGCTTGCGGTCTCAAACATAATAGGTTCGGTTCCGCGCAGAACCGCGTTCACCGTCACCGAATATCTGGATGATTGGGTTCGGATAGAATACGGCGGCGCCGTCGGTTATGTGATAAACGACTTCTCGACAAAGCTGAAGCTGGCTGACGACCCATCCGCGGTTCCGTATGAAGCGACGTCGAACTTCAACGTGAACTTCTTCATTGAACCGATGGACTTCACAAATAACGGTATAGAATTGTTCGTGAAGGCAAGCGACGCGAGCGTCGCGGACGACGGCGCGTCATGCGTTCTGAACAGCCAAACCAACCTGTATCTCATTCCGTCGGATAGTCCGTTCCTGTTCGGCACAAACAACATCGGTCAAGACTTGTGGGCGCTGGTTTGGTCGGGAACTCGCACCTCTCTGTTCATCGGGTTCATGGTGGCGGTCATAGAGGCGGTTATCGGAATGATTATCGGTATGCTGTGGGGATACGTCCGCAGGCTCGACCGCATTCTAACCGAAATATATAACGTACTAGACAATATCCCAACCACCATCGTGTTGATTCTGATTGCGTACATACTCAAGCCCGGCATAGGCACGCTGATCTTCGCGATGAGCCTGACAAGCTGGGTCGGCATGGCGCGCTTCATCCGCAATCAGATAATCATAATCCGCGACCGCGACTATAATTTGGCGTCGCGCTGTCTCGGCACGAGCCTGCCGCGCCAAATTCTGCGCAACCTTCTCCCCTATCTCGTTTCGGTTATCATGCTTCAGATGGCGCTCGCAATCCCCGGCGCAATCGGCAGCGAAGTGTTCATCACATATATCGGGCTTGGTCTGCCCGTGTCCGTGCCGTCGCTCGGCAACCTCATCAACGCGGGACGCAAACTGCTTTCGACGTCGCAGAGCTATCAGCTCGTGTTTCCGACAGTCGTGCTTTCCATCGTCACCATCTCATGCTATATGATTGGCAACGCGTTCGCCGACGCTGCGGACCCGAAGAACCATAGATAATAAGCAATTGGTGTGGTATAATAGGTTCGAGGTGAGATAATGAGTTTGAGGTTTGGCAGAGAATATCCGAGGTATACCGTTGAAGAATACTTTACTTGGAATGAGAATACTAAAAGGGAACTGATTGAAGGCTATGTATATATGATGTCGCCTTCACCTTCACGCGCGCATCAGCGTATTCTCGGGAAGATGTATACAGTATTTGAGAATTATCTCGCAGATATAAACCACCCCGCCAAAACTGCGGTTTTGTCGGGGACCCCAGAGAAGTGCGAGCCGTACATAGCTCCGTTTGATGTTGAGCTATCCGAAGACACTGTCGTCCAACCCGATATGTTTGTTATTTGCGATGATAATGTAAACAACATTACAGATAAACAGGGGTTTGTCGGAATTCCCGATATGGTCATTGAAATATTATCACCATATAATAGAAAACACGATCTTCACATTAAATATAAATTATATGAAGAGTGCGGCGTAAAAGAATACTGGATTGTCGATCCGATAAAAAGGAATGTTTCTGTCTTTATATTGGTTGACGGCAAATATGAAAATTCAGGCGTTTATTCTGATTCAGATACTGTAGAAGTTAATATTATCAATGGCTTAATCGTAGATATGTCATATGTGTTTAGGGATATATAACAATGCCGACTAATACTCCGCTTCTTTCAGTTAAAGACCTCGTCGTAGATTTCACCCTGCGCGGGCAGCGTCTCACCGCGATTCGCGGCGCGTCCATCGACGTGTTCGAGGGCGACAGCTTGGCGATTGTCGGTGAATCGGGCAGCGGCAAATCCGTTCTGGTGAAGACGTTCTTGGGAATGCTGGACAAGAACGGCCGTATCGCGAGCGGCGGCATTACATACAAGGGAACCGACATATCAAAGTATGATAAGGAAGCGGATTGGCTGAAGATTCGCGGACGCGAGATCGCAATCGTCATGCAGGACCCGATGACGAGCCTGAATCCCCTTAAGACAATCGGCGAGCAGATAGGCGAAGCCATATCGCTTCATCAGAAGCTCTCAGGTTCGGAAAAGACGAAGGCGATTGCGGATATTCTGGAAGATGTCGGCATAACCGAAGCCGCGCGGCGCATGAAGCAGTATCCGCACGAGTTTTCCGGCGGAATGCGCCAGCGCGTGGTCATCGCCATCGCTATGGCTTGCCGCCCCAAGATACTCATCTGCGACGAACCGACGACCGCGCTTGACGTTACGATCCAAGCGCAGATACTTGAGCTTATCGGGAACTTACGTCAAAAGTATAACCTTACTGTAATTTACATCACGCACGATTTAGGCGTGGTCGCGCGCGTCGCGGACAGGGTTGCGGTGATGTACGCGGGCGACATAATTGAGCAGGGAACCTGCGAGGACGTCTTCTTCAGACCTGCGCATCCGTATACGTGGGCGCTGCTTTCGTCGCTTCCGCAGATTGGCGTAAAGGGCGAACCTCTTTACGCCATCAAGGGAACACCGCCAAGCCTTTATGAAGACATAAAGGGCGACGCGTTCGCACCGCGCAATCCTCGCGCGCTCGAAGCGGACCGCAAGCACCGCCCGCCAATCTTCCGCATAAGCGAGACGCATTCCGCAAAGACGTGGCTGCTTGACAATCGCGCGCCGAATATTGAGCCGCCGCCTGCCGTTTCGCGCGTGAAGGATTTGCAGTGACATTCTTTGCAACCGCAGAACATACAATACCTTGAGCTTTACAGCCGAGGTATTTTTGTACCTGCGAGGAGATTATGAAGAGTAATAATTCACCGATAAACCACCCCGCCAAATCTGCGAATTTGGCGGGGACCCCGATAAACACCGCGCTCGCAATCCTGTCAACCGTGATAGGCGCGGGCTTCGCTTCAGGGCGCGAGGTCGTCGAGTTCTTCACGCGGTTCGGCGCGTTCAGTTGGGTTGGCATTGCGGTTGCGGCGGCTTGTTTCGCGTTCCTCGCCGCCTCAATAATGAAGCTCTCCGGCAGAATCGGGTGCGGTTCGTGGAGCGACTTGGCGGCGGCGGCTCTTGGCAAAGCGGGAGGCGCCGCGGCGAGCGCTCTGTACGCTGTAATAATGATCATCACCGCGAGCGCAATGGCTTCAGGTATTGGTGAAGTGACAGCCATTCTGCTTCCCGTTCAACACGCAAGGATAATCGGGACGCTCGCAAGCGTCATAATCTGCGGATTCGCCGCCACAAAGGGAATTCGCGCGCTGGCGGCGGGCGCGTCGTTTCTTCTGCCGATATGCATACTTCTCTACATCGTAATCGGCAGAACACCCGCGCAAACCCACGCGCTTGCCATGCCGCTGCCCAACCCGATCATATCCATCCCATACGCAATCGGTTACGCCTGCATGAACACCACGCTGTGCTGCTGCATCCTTTGCGAGGTCGGCAGAACCGACGAGAAGCGGCACAAGAAGATTTCCATATTGTTCTCGATTATGCTGTTCATTCTCACTGCGGCGTGCAACGCCGTGCTTCTTCCGCGTCTCGCGCAGATAGTTAACGAACCGCTCCCTATCGTAAAGCTTTCGGGCGGAAACACAGCGTCTATGGCGTTCGCGTCCGCGTCGCTTCTGCTGGCTATGGCGACGACGCTGACCGCGCTCATTCGTTCCGTAACGCAAATTCTCACGCCTAAGAAAGAGACGCGCTTGCCCTTGAAGCGGAAGGAACGCTTGCGCGTTCCCCGGATTCGCGCGACCTACGTCCGCGCGCCGGAACTGATAGTCCCCGCAATCTGCGGCGCGCTCGGATTATTTGAATTCAATATGCTGGTCGGAAAGGCATACCCCATCATGGGCTACGCCGCAGCCGCCGCGCTTGTGATCATTCTTGCCGCGGGGATGCGGAAACTGCGCAGTAATAAATGAAAAATTAAAAATGAAAAATTAAGAATTAATGGTTTGCTGTCTAGTAACTATAACCATTAATTCTTAATTTTTCATTGTTAATTCTTCATTTCGTTACGCCGCGCGTTTGGCGAACATGCGAAGGAATCCGCGCAGGAACCTCGGACACTTAACGCATACCATTCTTATCTTCATTATTGCTCCTCCTTTTTATGCTCCATAAAGCAATGCGCGAGCATTGCAACGTCATATGGATAGGTTTGCTGCTATAACTATTCCTTGTTCATAAACTGCAGGCCGACCAATATCAGCGCAGCGCCGATGCCTATCACCCACACCCACGTCGGCGCGAACATGAACAGCACGACGACGCCCGCAATGAGTATCCAGTGTCCCATCTTGTTATCGGGATAGTTCCGTGTGCGCGGGCATGCGCGCCTCGCCTTCTTCGACGGCGGAGCGGGCAGCCTGAAACCTCTTCGACTATGCCCCGTCCCGCAATCGCTTTTCGGCGTCTTGCATTGACCGCGACTGTCATAATGTCTGTATTCCATCGCATCACCCGCGCCTTACCGGATTCCCCACCAAAACCGCGGTTTTAGTGGGTGTTTACCGAATTTTCTCAATTAATACTGTGCATGAGAAATTATTACCGCATTTCACTATATGCGGCGGCAAGGCGCGGTTATGCTTAATCTTTATCGGGGTCCCCGCCAAAACCGCAGTTTTGGCGGGGTGGTTTATCGTGGTGGTTCATTTCAACAAGCCCGCTTTGGTAAGCGCGTTTGACAAGCCCTGCGAAACAGCCACCGCGGCGGCGGCCTTTATCAAGTCGAGCTGCAGATAGGACAGGCAAAATATTGATATTATAGAACCCGAAAGGGTTACGCCGTTCATTCTCACAATAACCGTTATGTAAGGAAGCGCAATCGCGTACAGCGCGATTATTCCGACGAGCACGGCTACGGAACGCTTCAGCAGAAAGTGAAGCTTTGCTTTCGCGAGAAGCGCAAGCGCCGCGCTCTCCGTGAACGCGCAGACGATGAAGCCGACGATGTATCCGCCCTCATAGGTTGCAAGAGTCCCTATTCCCCCACCTCGCGTGAATATCGGTATGCCGATAAGCCCAATCAAAACATATATGGAAACTGCCGCGACCGCCTCTCGCGGGCTGAGCAGCAGACCGATGAGCAGCACGGCGAACACCTGAAGCGTGGTCATCACCATAAGCCCCGGCATCTGAAACTTGACGAACCCGCAGATAATCAGCACCGCCGCCATCACCGCGCTGCGGGTAATCGAATACACACCGAATTTCTTCATAAACAACACCTCCCGAATATTCACAATATCCTCTCATTTCCGATAAAATATGTCAATTGGCAAATTAAACAAATAATTTTATATCGATACTTGCCACATCATTATAGATGTGTTATTATTCCAAAGCAGAGTACATAAAGACATACTTGGGGTCCCCGCCAAAACCCGGGGTCCCCGACAAATCCGAAGATTTGTCGGGGTGGTTCAGCAGTTTTGGTGGGGTGGTTTAGGAGGCATCCTTTGACTAATAGTAATGAGGAAGGCGGCGCGATGGGTTCTTCCAACATAAGCAAAGCGATAGTCGAAACCATCATGAAGCGCAAAAGCTGCCGTTCGTTCAAGCCGATACCTGTCGATAACAATGTTAAAGACCTGCTCTATGAAGCCGCGATTCAAGCGCCGACCGCGGGCAATCAGCAGCTATACTCCATAATAGATATAACCGACGAACAGCTTAAAGAAGAGCTGTCGGTTCTGTGCGATAATCAACCGTTCATCAAGAACGCGCCGATAGTCACGATATTCGCGGCAGACTGCGAGCGATGGATGGTTCTTTACAGGTCGGTGGGAATCGACCCGCGTCCGCCGCAGATCGGCGACCTCACGCTTTCCATGCTTGACGCGTGCATAGCGGCGCACAACTTCGTCACCGCCGCGGAAGCTTACGGATTGCGCACCTGCTACATCGGAGACATACTTGAGAATCACGAGAGCATTCGCGCTCTGCTTAACATTCCGCGAACGCTTGTGCCCGCGGTTATGCTTGTCGCGGGGTATCCCACGATTCAGGCGGAGAACCGAAGCAAGCCGCGCCGCTTCCTTCTTTCCGACATCGTGTATGAAAACGGCTACCGAAAATAGACTGAAGACGAAGCTTCAAACGCGTACATGCTGCGCGAGCAGATTACGGACAAGGAAGAATATCTGCGGCGCATGAACGCTTTCTGCAAGCGCAAATATGATTCAGACTTCATGCATGAGATGAACCGTTCCGTCGCGGAGTATGTGCGTCAGTTCATGCCGGAGAACAACTGACACAGGAGAAATTGCATTGTGAGAAACATCTTGTTCCGCGCGATTCCATGGATTGGTGACCAAAAAGATAGCGTGAAGCAACTGTGCGAATCTCTCGGTTTCAACGCCATATTCGCGGAAGGCGCGTTCTTCGGCGTAGTGCAAGATGCGGATTCGTCCGCGCATTCGTCGGGCAGCGTTCCCGTACCCCGCGAAGTTATGCACCTTGACCCCGCGCTGCTCGCCACATGCGAAGTACTGGTCGGCACGATTCCACCAGATTGGCTCGCTTGCGCGACGAACGCTAAATGGGTGCAGGCTGCGTCCGCAGGCGTTGAGCGGTACCTTCTGCCAGGCGTTCTGCCCAAGGGAGCGATACTCACCAACGCGTCAGGCGCGTTCGGCGTGACGATTGCGGAGCATATGATATGCGGGCTTATCATGCTGTACCGCAATATGCAGGTCTATCAGAAGCACCAGTCGGAACACTTGTGGAAACCCGAACCCGCGTGGAAGACAATCTCCGGTTCCCGCATTACCGTTGTGGGTCTGGGCGACTTGGGCGGCGAGTTTGCGAAGCGCGCGCATGCGCTTGGCGCGGAGATTACCGTTGTGCGCAGAAACGTTTCCGATAAGCCGAATTGGGTCAGCGCGGTATATCCGCAGGGCAAACTGACTGAAGCGGTGAAGAACGCGGACGTTGTCGCGCTCTGCGTGCCTGACACCGCCGACACAAAGCGGATGATGTCGCGCGAAATCATCGATTCGCTTCAAAGCGACGCCGTCATAATGAACGTCGGCCGCGGTTCCGCCATAGATGAACTCGCGCTGATTGACGCTCTTTCCGAAAAACGCATCGCGGGCGCGGTGCTGGATGTGTTCGCGCAGGAACCCTTACCGCAGGATAATCCGCTGTGGAGCTTCCCGAACGTTATCCTCACCCCGCACGTATCAGGGCGGGACATCGACCCGCACAACATGAAGATTATCTGCAACCTCATAACGGAGAATATCAAACGATACGCCAACGGCGAGCCCTTGCGGAACATTGTGGACTCCGCGCGCGGGTATTAGGTACGAGGTATTTAGCGAATGAGGAATTAAGGAACGGCGGAATCCCTCCGTTTTCACACAAATAACATATCATCAAGCTGTACAGCAATACAATAAAGTGCTATAATCGCGGTTGTGTTCCGCGCAATTGTTTTTTTGCATTCTTCTAAGAAGGGGTGATACTCATAAAGACGCTACTGAAGCACCTTGCGAAATTCTGGCCGATGCTCATCTGCGTGCTGGTTCTGCTCGCGGGTCAGGCGATGCTCGAACTTGAGCTTCCAACCTACATGTCGGATATCGTGAACGTCGGAATCGTGCAGGAAGGCATCACGTCCGCCGTACCCGACGTTATCCGCGAAAGCACGCTTGAAACCTTGCTGGTGTTCATGGACGACAACGAAGCCGAAGCCGTGCGGAACGCTTATGAGCCGCTGACCGACCATTCGTATACTGCCGATGAACCGATTCTTAAACTTAAAGGTAATGCAGACATATCTTCAATAGAAGCGTCGCTTACGCGCTCGTCCGCGATTATCTCGCTTGTGAAGCAGCTCCGCTCGGGCAGCATTCAGTTGCCGGAAGGAGAAAGCTCGCCGGAGCTGTCTATGATGACGCAGCTTCTCTCAGGCGACGACGACCTTGTGGCGATGATGGGGCGAATTCCAACCATAATGCGCCCGCTGATTCTCGAAAGAATAAACGGATTCCTTTCCGCGATGCCCGAAGCCACAATTGAGCAGATGGCGGTGCTTAACGTATCCGCCGAATATTCCGCAATCGGATATCCCGGCAATCAAACGCGCTATATCAGCATGACAGGGCTTAAGATGCTCGCGCTTGTCGCGCTTGCCGCCATTTGCTCCGTCGCGGTCGGGTTCTTCTCATCGCGCATCGCCGCAGGACTCGGGCGCGATTTGCGAAAGAGTACGTTCGAGCGCGTCCTGTCGTTTGGGTCTCAGGAAACCCACAAGTTTTCCACCGCTTCGCTTATCACGCGCACCACCAACGATATTCAGCAGGTGCAGCAGATGAGCGTCATGCTGCTTCGCATACTGGTGTTCTCCCCCATCATGGCGATCGGCGGAATCCTGAAAGTTACGACGACCGACGTTTCGATGACGTGGGTTATCGTGCTCGGCGTGGCGGCAGTTATCGCGGTCGTCGGCATACTTATGGCGACGACGTTCAGCAGGTTCCAGAAGATGCAAAAGCTGCTCGACCGCCTGAACCTTGTCACGCGCGAGATACTGACGGGCATGCCGGTCATCCGCGCCTTCTCGACGCAGAAGCGCGAGCAGGAACGCTTCGATTCCGCAAACAAGGACGTAACCGACAACGCGTTGTTCGTCAACCGCGCAATGTCGCTGATGTTCCCCGGTATGTCGCTGGTTATGACAGGCGTTATGTGCCTCATCATTTGGGTCGGCTCGCATCAGATTGCGGCGGGCTCAATGCAGATTGGCGACATGATGGCGTTCATGCAGTACGCTATGCAGATAATAATGTCGTTCCTGATGATCTCCATGCTGTCGATAATGCTTCCGCGCGCGGTCGTAGCGCTCAAGCGCATTCAGGAAATTCTGGACACGAAGCCCGCGCTTGGGGATCCGCGCAAGCCCAAGCAATTCCCGAAGAACGGCAAGGGCGCGATTACGTTCAGCAACGTTACGTTCGCTTATCCCGACAGCGAAGAAGCTGTGCTTCACGACATCTCGTTTGAATCCAAGCCGGGTCAGGTGACGGCGTTCATCGGCTCGACGGGCAGCGGCAAATCTTCCGTATTAAACCTGATTCCGCGCTTCTTCGACGTGACGGAAGGCTCCGTTAAGGTGGACGGCGTGGACGTACGCGACGTGCCGATGCGCGAGCTGCGCGCGAGAATCGGTTACATTCCGCAAAAGGCGCTGCTGTTCTCGGGAGATATTGAGAGCAACATTAAGTTCGGCGGACGCGACATATCGGACGACGCGGCTCAGATGGCCGCGGAGGTTGCGCAAGCCGCGGACTTCATCGAGCAGAAGCCCGATGGTATGCGCGAAGCCATAACGCAGGGGGGCGACAACGTTTCCGGCGGACAGCGTCAGCGGCTCGCGATAGCGCGAGCGCTGGCGGGAAACCCGGATATACTGATATTCGACGACAGCTTCTCCGCGCTCGACTTCCGCACGGACGCGCAGCTTCGCGCGTCACTCCGCGCCAATATGAACGACAAGAATATCCTTATCGTGGCGCAGCGCATCGCGACAATCATGAACGCCGACCAAATAATCGTTCTTGACGACGGACGCATGATTGCGCGAGGCAAGCACGACGAACTGATGAAGACTTGCCCCGTATACCGCGACATTGCGGTCAGCCAATTTTCGGAAAGCGAGGTGAGCTCGCTGTGAGTGAGAACAGAGATAACAAGGTCGCAAAGGTCGAAAAGAAGAGAGTCGGCGGCGGCTTTGGCGGAGGTCCTCCCGGTATGCAAGGCGGCGAGAAGCCGCGCGACTTCAAGGGAACAATCAAGAAAGTGTGGCGTCTTTTCTCCTCATACAGACTGCTGCTCATTCTGGTTGTGGTACTGTCGATGGGCGGCGCGGTGTTCGCGGTCGTCAGCCCCAAGATAATGGGTCAGGCGACGACTGAAATATACAACGGCTTCATCGGCTCGTTCTCGGGCGGCGGAATTAATTTCGGAAACGTCGCAAGGATTCTGC
Source organism: Oscillospiraceae bacterium (assembly GCA_031280145.1). Lineage (GTDB taxonomy): Bacteria > Bacillota > Clostridia > Christensenellales > Aristaeellaceae > JAITHB01. The sequence continues at coordinate 53,563 of JAITHB010000143.1, forward strand.
TGAACGTCGTGCTGCTGTATGTCGCAAGCGCGCTGCTGTCCTGCTTGCAGGGAATAATCATGACTTCCATAACGCAGCGAAGCGCGTACATGCTGCGCGACGACGTGAGCCGCAAGCTGCACCGCCTGCCGATGCGCTACTTCGACCGCTACACGCACGGCGAAATTCTCTCGCGCGTATCAAACGACATAGACACATTCGCGCAGAGCATGAACCAGATGCTGTCGCAGCTTGTGACCTCCGTAACGTCCGTGCTCGGCATTCTTTATATGATGCTGTCGATTAACCCCTGGATGACGCTTATATCGCTCGGTATGCTGCCAATCACAATGCTCGCCACTATGGCGATAATGAAGCGTTCGCAAAAGTATTTCGCGGCGCAGCAATCGACGCTCGGCGACGTGAACGGACAGATTGAGGAAGTCTACGGCGGTCATGTGGTCGTCAAGGCGTTCAACGCGGAAGACAAGGCGATGGATAGGTTCGCGCAAGACAACGACAAACTGCACGACAGCGCGTGGAAGAGCCAGTTCTACAGCGGGCTTATGATGCCCATCTCGATGGCGCTCGGAAACCTCGGTTATGTTCTCGTATCCATTCTGGGAAGCATATTCGCGGTGCGCGGGCTTATCACCATCGGCGACATTCAGGCGTTCGTCCAGTATGTGCGCCAATTCAACCAACCGATAACGCAGCTCGCGCAGGTCACAAATATGATGCAGTCCATGCTCGCGGCGTCGGAGCGCGTGTTCGAGCTGTTGGATGAACCCGAGGAAGACCAGACCGTGCACAACCCTATACACATTGACGGGCTTCACGGGCGCGTGACGTTCGACAAGGTGAGCTTCGGCTATAACAAGGAAGAGCCGATTATCAAGAACTTCAACGCGGACATTCTGCCGGGTATGCGAATCGCCATCGTGGGTCCCACAGGCGCGGGCAAGACGACTATCGTGAAGCTGCTCATGCGCTTCTACGACGTGGATTCAGGCTCCATCATGGTTGACGGTCACGACCTGCGCCGCTTCAACAGAACCGAACTGCGCGACCTGTTCGGCATGGTCTTGCAGGATACGTGGCTGTTCTCGGGTTCCATTATGGATAACATCCGCTACGGCAAGCTCACCGCGAGCGACGACGAAGTGAAGGCGGCGGCGAAGGCCGCGGACGTTCATCACTTCATACGCACGCTGCCCGGCGGTTACGGCTTCGAGATTAACGAGGAATCAACAAACATATCGCAGGGACAGAAGCAGCTTCTTACGATTGCGCGCGCGCTGCTGGCCAACCCCAAGATACTCATCCTTGACGAAGCGACAAGCTCCGTCGATACGCGAACGGAGATGCGCATACAGGCTGCGATGCACAAGCTGACTGAAGGGCGCACGAGCTTCATCATCGCGCACCGTCTGTCCACGATACGCAGCGCGGATTTGATTCTGGTTATGAAGGACGGCGACATAGTGGAGCAGGGTACGCATGACGCGCTGCTGGGCGTAGGCGGGTTCTACGCCGATTTGTATAACTCGCAGTTTGCGGAGTGAGGTGTTTATGACAACCTGTTTCACCCATGAATTCCCCCAACCGATAGGCGAGCTGACCGTCTATATGACGGACAAGGCAATCACAGGCGTTGCGTTCGGCAAGGCGGACGCGATGGTCCCGCAGGATATGGATAGGTTCGGGTTTGTCGCGCAGATGGATGAATATCTGCAAGGCACGCGGCGCGAGTTTGATTTGCCGCTGTCGCTTGAAACGGTGAAGTCGGAATTCATGCTGCGCGTTTACGAGAATATGCAAAAGTTCCCGTATGGCGAAACCGCGACATACGGAACGCTGGCCGCGATGTCGGGCAACGCGCTTGCGGCGCGCGCGGTCGGCATGGCATGCAATCGCAACCCTATCGCCATCGTGATACCCTGCCACCGAATTGTGGGCAAGAACGGTTCGCTGGTCGGGTATGGCGGCGGCCTTCATGTGAAGAGGTATTTGTTGGAATTGGAACGAAGTTAATTAGGAATTAGCAATGAGTGGATGCGGCAGGCGTGTTGTATTGTGGTGGGCGTATTACATTTTGGCGAGTGAATATTGTGAACTGCGGGCGAGCCGGGGGCTCGCCTCTACAGGTTTTACAATCCTTCCTGATTGAACGCAGATAAACCCCTGTAGGGGCGACCGCCTCGGTCGCCCGTGGTATTCAAAACATCGCCCGCCGAAATACAACCCGCCCGCCGCGTTCCCTAATTCCTCATTCCTAATTATTCAAACACCAACACCCCAAACCTCTCCGGCACATGAAACGACAGTACGCCGGTCCTTGACCACGCCGTATATTCATCCTTATCGGAAGATATGCCGCGGTCGATACGGTATATGTTCGCGGGCATACGCGCGCCGCGCTTGGGCGGGTTATCGAGGGACGCAAGCGGTATACGCCACTGCGAGCGGAAGGCGGCTGCGTCGTGTGCGGTCTGCGTCGTCCACCCGACAAGCTCCCACGAGGCGTCGCCCGCGAAGGCAAACGGCTTGTTGTACACGATTGACGCGTCGAAGGTCACATTCAGCGGGCTTACTTCCAGTTCCTTATATCTATTGCCGTCGCCTGTGTCGCTGTAGAACAATTCAAACACATCATGATTATAGATTGCGTCGTCATGTTTTTGGTTCGCGTCCGCGACAACCCCATCGTCCTCACCCTCGAACAGAATCCACCACATATCGGTGTCCGCGTCGACGACCATCTTAACGGCCGTCGCGAGACGCGGAGCTTCTCCCGTTATCACGTTGACCAATTCCGCGGCTTCAATATCATCCCATGTCGGTTCAGCGCCGCTCATATGCGCGCGTTTGATTATGTATTCCATCACTTTACATTCCTATTGTTTTTGATTATTATAACACAATGGAAAGCATTAAGGATACAATCGAGCGCAGCATATTCAAGTCGCACCGCAAGGAGTTGTGGACGCCGTTTCTGCACGCCATTCAGGATTACAAGCTGATTGACGAGGGCGACAGGATTGCCGTATGCGTGTCGGGCGGGAAGGATTCGTGGCTGCTCGCTTCGCTGTTTCAGGCGCTCGCGCGCGTTACCGCGGTTCCGTTTGAGGCGCGCTATATCTGCATGGACCCGGGTTATCCCGCCTTCGAGCGCGCCTGCGTTGAGGAGACGGCGACTCGGCTGGGCGTTGACCTGCATGTGTTTGAAACAGACGTGTTCGAGCAAGTGCGAAGCGTCGCGAAGGGACAGTGTTACCTTTGCGCGAGAATGCGGCGCGGTCATCTTTACAAGGAAGCGCAGAACCTCGGCTGCAACAAGATTGCGCTCGCGCACCACTATAACGACGTGGTGGAGACAATCCTCATGGGAATGCTCTACGGCGCGCAGGTGCAAACCATGATGCCCAAGCTCGCCGCGAAGAACTTCCCCGGTATGCGGCTTATCCGCCCGCTCTATTATGTGCGCGAAAAGGACATAATCGCGTTCCGCGACCGCCACGAGGTGAAGGCGATACGCTGCGGCTGTCCGCTGCTTGAAAGCTGCGACACGCGCGAACGAACAGCCAAAGCGCGCGGCAGAACCAAGGCGCTGATTGAGGAACTCAAGAAGGTTCATCCGACCGTGGAGGATTGCATATTCAGGAGTGTGCAGAACGTTAATCTGAATACCATTATCGGGTATCATTTGTGAATGAAAAATTAACAATGAAAAATGAAAAATTGATGGTTAGGAACGAAAACCTATAATACCATCCACCACCATTAATTTTTCATTGTTCATTTTTAATTGTTCATTCGTAAATCTCTCGCCTTACTTCCTGCTGCTCCCCATCATCCCGTCTCCGCGTTCCGACTTCATCGCCCTGAGCTCATCCATGCTGATTTCCGTCACGCGCGCCTTCGGCACAGGCAGAAGCACCGCCTGGCATGTCGCCTTACTTATCGGATACAACACGGCGTTCGTGTCGTCAAGCCCCGTCTCGTCCATAAGAACCGCTTGCGCGTCGTGCTTCATAATGACGAACGGCAGGCTCGCAAGGTTGGTGAGACCTATGTTCCATTCGCCGCGGTATCCCGAATCGATGACGCCCGCTCGCGTCGCGATGCCGCGCACCGCCATCGAACCGCGCTCGTGCAGTTGAACATAATAATCCTTGCCGAAAGCGGACGCGATACCCGTCGGCACAAGAACCGTCTCGCCCTGTCTGATTATTATGTACGGCATATCGAAACAGGCGTAAATGTCATACCCCGCGTCTTCGTCGCGCTTGCTCGGTATCACCGCGCCGTCGCGCAGCTTGGCAAAATACAAATCGATCATTTTATACTCCACATGGCAAGGTGCAGTTTGGCGAAGTTTACGTCTCCCCCGTCGCAACCAGCGCAACCCCCGTTCCCGCTATATCTTCCGACAGAACGTCGCCGACCGCGACAGGCGCGTCAACGCGCAGGGCGCGTATGGCCGCCATCACGTCCGCCACCTTGTACTTGTCTATGGGAGATTTTGTTTTTACGGGGACAAGGACAGGTTTACCGTCCACGCGAACGGTCGATGTTACGGTGCGCATGGGGCGCATGAACTCCTGCTCGCCATATTTCTTGCCGCGCGGGCAGGTGTATCCCGTGACTGTCACCATGCCTGATTCATTTTCTTCCACACGAAGAGCGCAGCCGAGCGGACAGGCAATGCAGACTATATCTTGGCTTCTCACTTTGTATCCCCCACTTCCGCCGACACGTTTATATCGCCCGTGATTCCCGCAAGCTTGTCCGCCTTGAGGGTAACATGTTCCATTTCGCCGGGCGTCATTATCTGTTTCCTCGATTTATACAAAACTGTGCCGCCCGACGAGATTGTAAGGCTTGCGGGCTTCACGACGGATTTTACGCGGAAGAACACATCGACGTCGCGTCCCTGCTGCGGCGCAATCTTTTGGGGAACTGTATACGATACCTGACCCTTTGGAACAACCGTCAAACCACCCCGCCAAATCTGCGGATTTGTCGGGGACCCCGGTAATTCTTCATTCTTCATTATTGATTCTTCATTTAATAACGCCGCGGCGCGTCCCGCCCGTTCCGCCTCGCGCGAGACGAAGTCGACCAAATCGTGCACATGCAGCGCGTTCCCGCAGGCGAATATTCCGGGGACGCTTGTCTCGCAGTTACCATCCACTATTGCGCCGCCCGTCACGGGGTCTATCGCGACGCCCGCCGCGCGCGCAAGCTCGTTCTCGGGGATAAGACCGACCGACAGCAGAAGGGTGTCGCATGGGATAAGGCGCGCGGTGTCCATGATTGGTCTGCGGTTTTCGTCAACCTGCGCGACCGTCACGCCCGTGACTCTGCGTCCGCCGTGAACCTGAACCACGGTTGTGTTGAACAGTAAGGGGATGTCATTATCGCGCACGCACTGCACGATATTGCGCGTGAGTCCGCTTGAATACGGCATAAGCTCCAGAACAAGCGACACATGCGCGCCTTCCCACGTCATGCGCCGCGCCATGATAAGCCCGATATCGCCGCTTCCGAGTATGACGACCTCGCGCCCCGGCAAATATCCGTTTATGTTGACAAGCCGCTGCGCCGCGCCGGCGGTGTATACGCCCGCGGGTCTCGCGCCGGGTATGCCGATTGCGCCGCGCGTGCGTTCGCGGCAGCCCGTCGCCAGAATCACCGACCGCGCTTCTATCTTCATTAACCCTGACGAGGACGAAGCGGTTACATTCAACACACCCGTTTCCGCATAACGTTTGACAGACAGAACCATCGCTCCCGTCAAAACCTCTATGCCGTTATACAAAACCTTATCCGCGAACCGCTTCGCGTATTCGGGACCCGTCAGCTCCTCGCCGAAGTAATGCAGGCCGAACCCGTTATGCACGCATTGGTTGAGTATGCCGCCCGTCCGATCGTCCCTCTCAAGAATAAGCACCTCCGCGCCCGTTTCATGCGCGGCGAGCGCGGCGGCAAGCCCCGCGGGACCCGCGCCGATTATTACTATATCGGTTTTCATGTAGTTTGTCACAATTAAGCCCATCCCGAAATGTTGTGTTTTGTAACCTAACTTGCTTAAAAGAATACACTAAAACTGAATCGTATGCAAGGAGTTGAATAATTAGGGATTAGGAGTGAGGGATCAGGGATCGGAAAAATGCAGCGGGTAAATGTTTTAAAGGGCGGGCGGCCGAGGCGGCCGCCCCTACAGGTGAATCACCCCACCAAATCTGCGGATTTGGCGGGGACCCCGAGGTTTGTCTGCGTTCAATCGGGAAGGTATCGTAATATCTGTAGGGGCGGCCGCCTCGGTCGCCCGCGGTTTACGATACATCGCCCGGCGCAATATAACATACCCGCTGCATCGATTAAGTCCTCATTCTTAACTCCTGATTCCCAATTAAACTGGGGGTGGCGCGTATGCGCGGATTTTCAAGCTGTGACATGGTAATCACCGAAATAGAAAACGTGAAGCGTCTGAAAGAATCGGTCGCGGAGGGTGTGCAAAAAAGAGCGAAGGACACACCTGTCGGGCGAACGCTTCGCGGAAACACACACTGTATCATCCTGCTGACAAGCGTCGGCGACGGCGACGGCGACAAACACAAAGCGTTGGTTTCGCAGAACATGCGCTTGCAGGGCAAGAGCGGCAGTGTTTTCTTTCTGCCCGCGGGACGCGAATACCAATGGGAAGACGAGCCCGCGCCTGTGGCTTACGACGCGCTGCGCATCGTCTTCACGACCGCGAACGAGATTCAAACGCGGCCGTTCGTCGTAAACACGCAGAAAACGAACAAATGGATAACCGTCGCAAGCTCGATTGAAAGCCTTTCGCAGGCTAAGAAGCCATCGAGCAAGGCGCGGTGCCTGTCGCTTCTGTATCAGGTTCTGGCAATGCTGGAAGAGGTTTCCGCAAGAAACGATATGCCCGCTTCACGACAGAATATGCTGGAAAAGGCTCTGGTATGCATTGAAGAAAACGTGAAGCAGCCGCAATTTTCCGTGGAATCGCTCGCGCCCATGACGGGTATGTGTCCGACATACTTCCGTCAATTGTTCAGGCGCATGTACGGCAGCTCGCCCAAGCAGTATCTTTTGGAGAAGCGAATAAAGCTGGCGTGCGAGCTGCTCCTGAAAACTAACCTCTACATCACCGCAATAGCGCGCGAATCGGGTTTCTCTTCATTGTATTATTTCAGCAAGGCGTTCAAGAGCGCGACGGGCAAAAGCCCGAGGGCGTTCCGCGAGAGCGGGCAGGCGTAGTCCGGTTAGGTAAAAGGTACGAGGTATCAGGTATAAGGTATAAGGCGTTTGGTTAGGTATCCCCTGTATGCCTAAATGTAGTCATACAGGGGATATCTGTGTGGGAATAGGGATTGCGGCGAGTCGTACGTTCCCTGCATTGCGGGTGGGTCGTACGAGTGACAGGCGGGCGATTGGAAATCTCCCCTACAAATATTAATTTGCATTTCATCGGGCGATTGTACATCCCCAAACCTTTGTAGGGGCGATTTCCAATCCAATGTCATTAACTTAAGAATTGCAGAAGAGGAAAAGAGGGGGTAAAATATATGCGGGTGAAGAGGGATGAAAAAGCATATAGAAGAAATGCTGGAAACATTGCAAAAGGCAGCGCATG
>JAITHB010000118.1 GCA_031280145.1 Oscillospiraceae bacterium
TCTCCGTCAGGCGAAGCTTGCCTTGCGCGCGCTCCGCCAAACCGTCTTCAATGATTGAGCGGATTTGTTCCGCGAAGTATTTGTCTGTTTCATCGGAACAAACGACGCCGCCCGTCATCCTAAGCCCCAGCATGAGCCGCTCGAACGCCGCCTCGCGCTCGTCTATCGTTTCTGTATCACTGTGATAAAGCTTGCCGCGCGAGATTGATTCCATCCACGCGCCTACATTGTCCGCGTTGCGGAAGCGTTCGCCCCGCATAAGCGAATGTGCGCCCGCGCCTATGCCCAGATAGTCGCGGCGCGTCCAGTAGCCGATATTGTGTTTGCTCTCGAACCCAGGCTTGCACCAGTTGGAGATTTCGTATCGCCGGAACCCGTGGCTTGCAAGGCGCGCGTACACTTCTTCCATCATCTTTATTGAATAATCCTCGGGACACGGCGCGGACGCGAACCGTTTCGCGAACGGCGTATCTTCCGCTAATGTCAGTTCATACGCGGAGATGTGCGTCGGCTCAAGCTCGCATAGCCGCTGCGCCGTTTCGAGCGCGTCTTCTATTGATTGGTTCGGCAGGGCGAGCATCATATCCAAACTGATGTTATTGAAGCCCGCTTTCTTCGCCGTCTCGACGGCGTTCACCGCGTCCGCAAATCTGTGCCGCCTTCCGATGGAGGCGAGCAAACCGTCCTGCGCGGCTTGGATTCCTATTGAGATTCGGTTGATTCCAGACTTTCGATAAGCGAGAAGCCTATCATAATCGACTGTGCCGGGGTTCGCTTCTATTGTGATTTCCGCTTCGGCCGCCAAATTGAATGTTTCCCGCAGCGTCTCCAACATTGCGTCGATGTGTTCCGCGGGAAAGACGGACGGCGTTCCGCCGCCAAGGTATACCGTCGATATATCAAATTTGCCGTATTTGTTTGAAGCGAGGCGGATTTCATCGCGGACGCATTCGCGGTATTCACGCAGAAGCGTGCCGTTCCAATTTGTTATCGAATAGAAGTCGCAGTAATCGCATTTGGTTTGGCAGAATGGCAGGTGGATGTAGACGCCGCGCATATGTCACCTCATAATAAAAGGGCGGCAGACGCCGCCCTTGCAGAACATTTTGTTTATTTCGCCCTGACAGAACGCGTTGCGCCTATTCCGCCCCGTAAACCTTCGCGCTGGAACGAATCTCGGCGAAAATGTTCAGGTAGTCTTGGCTCCATCTGCCCGGCATACGAATCTGCATCAGAATATTCAGCCGATTTATCGCGACCGCGAATATTCTTCCGCGAATGGCAAACGCGTTTTCGCTTGTCGGCGGGATACGGTAGTTATAGTAGTATCCTGTTTCGCCGAGCATCTTGTTGTTGTCGCCGCGCGTGGATATCTCTATTCCGGGGAACTCCGCTTTCAGCGAGTCGCGCGCGTTTTCGAGCGTTGTTATCGCGTCTTCGCGAGCAAGGTTTGACGCGGAGTGCATAACGGTTATCGTAAGGGTGCCCGGCGTTTTGTCCCAAACCTCGCCGTCAGGCTCTTGCAGAATAACAGTCGTGTCGTCGCCGGCTTCGGAGACGTCAACCCATGTTTCGGGCACGTTCAGCGTTATGCCCAGCGTCTGCGACGCAAACTCTCTAAGCGTAACCTTCTTCACGGGCTTATCGACGGGGTCGAGCGTATTGGGAGTGGTTGAAGGCGCGGCTGTTATAACCGCTATATCGGAAGGAATGGGGCGCGGCGTCACCATTTCTTCAACTACGTGCGTCGGAGTTGGCGAAGGGGTCGGCGGCGGCAGATTCTCTTCCACCTTGCCTATATCCTCGTCTTCTTCAACAGGCTTCTTCGCGAAGCAGCCTGACAGAACCGCCGCAAGCATCAAAAGCGCCAGCAGCAGCGCGAGTCTTTTTTTTGTATTATTCATATTCAGCACTCTCCGCAGCCCAATGTAGTATTCGGAAAATTCGTTCTCACAAACAATAAACGAACAAGCAAGCTGAATGCGTTCATAAACCTGCATGTTTTCTTTTGGCAGATTGCGCCGCTTCCTGCGCCTGCTCAAACGTAAACCCGTGCGACGCGACGTATCTTACCACCTTTTGGAAGAACGAAGGGTCTTCACTATCATACCTTCCCGCTGCCTTCATTGCAAGCTTAAACGCCGCTTGGCGGACGTCTTCTTTATCGAGCGAGTCAATCGCGCCGTCTATTATATCATCCTCAACGCCGCGCTCCGCGAGGTCGCGCCGAATCGCAATCTCGCCCTTGCAGTTTCTTAGGCGGAAGTCCGCGAAGTCCCGCGCGAGCTTCTGGTCGTCAAGCAAGCCTTGTTTGGTCAGGCTGTCAATAGCGTCCGCGACCGCGCTTTCCGCAAATCCTTTTTCAAGAAGATACAGCCGCATTTCGTTTGACGAGCGAGCGCGCCTTACAAGATATTCCATTCCGCATGACAGCGCAGAGGTTTGCGTTCGCGATTTTCGTTTTGATTTTTCCCATTCCACGATTTTCATGTCCTTTTTTGGCGTTTATTGCTTTGCGATATTTTTCCATATACCGCATAAATAAGCGTCTCCCGGCTCACAATAAAGTTGTCATCCGAACAAGACTTATCGGATGTGAACTACCCTAAGAGTACACAAGGAGGAATTAAAATGCAAGCTCAAAAATCGTCCCTCACCAGCAAAGACCTGAATGTTCTGCAGGAGCAGATGGACGCGGAGTTCCGCGCCAACAGAAAGGCTTATTCCTACTCGCAGACGCTTACCGACCCCGCTCTTAAGGGATTGGCAAGCACGATAGCCAACAACCACAAGATGCGTTTCGACGCTCTTTACAGCTTCCTCGGCGGGAACAATAAGTAAACTAAGGAGAGTAAAGTAAATAAATGGCTAACAACGATTGGAACAAGGACAACAACGGATGGGATCCCTCGCAGGGACATACGGCGGCTTGGCATGAAGCGCACGACAACAACTACAACGTGAACAAGAGCACGCAGTACGGCGCGCAGGACAGCGCGAAGTGGACTGACCAAGACATCATCGGCGACCTTCTGGTTTCCGAAAAGCAGATGATTTCAAGCTACAGCCAGAACATGTGCGAAGGAAGCAACACGCCTATCCGTCAGGTCTTCAAGCAGAACTTCGACCAGACGACACAGGATCAGTTCCAGATATTCCAGCAGATGCAGCAGCGCGGCTGGTATCAGACACAGCCCGCGGACGGCACAATGTTCCAGCAGACGATGGATAAATGCACGCAGCATAAGAACCAGTTGGCTTAATATTCAAGGATATGCGCAAGCGCGGCGGAAACGCCGCGCTTAAGGTTGTTGACAAAGCCCACAGGCGTTGTAAAGGGCGGGCGACCGAATCCCACCCCGCCAAATCTGCGGATTTGTCGGGGACCCCGGAGGCGGCAATGTCATTAACTTAAGAATTGCAGAAGAGGAAAAGAGGGGGTAAAATATATGCGGGTGAAGAGGGATGAAAAAGCATATAGAAGAAATGCTGGAAACATTGCAAAAGGCAGCGCATG
>JAITHB010000024.1 GCA_031280145.1 Oscillospiraceae bacterium
TGATAATGCTAATGATAAAGATAGCTACTATAGCAAAATGCTTAATATGATTCGTGATATGCTTAGTTTGGTATTAAAGTCCAATACACACCTAAAGTTCGCCGTCCTGACCGGCGCTCTGCGCATATCAAAAGAAAGCATTTTCACCGGATTGAACAATCTCAAGGTTGACTCTGTGACGGATTCACGTTTTGCTGAATACTTTGGGTTCACTGATTCGGAAGTGAAAAGATTGTTGGTTGATTATGATTTGCAGTCACACTATGACGATTTTCGCGAGTGCTATGACGGGTATCGTTTCGGTGAGACAGATATTTACTGCCCATGGGATGTTCTTAACCACTCTGATAAACTATTGGCAAACCCTAAAGTCAAGCCGGCTTCGCACTGGATCAATTCCAGCAGTAATGATCTCGTGAGGAAGATCATCGATCGTTCTGACGCCGGTACTAAAGACGATATTGAGACGCTGATAAGCGGTGCTGCCATCACGAAAGAAATCAGCCAGGAGCTTACCTATAATGAAATAGAAACAAGCCTGAAGAGCCTCTGGAGCGTTCTGTTAATGACAGGGTATTTAACTGTTATGTCGTATGATGGTGATCAGTATGAATTAGTCATACCCAACCGCGAGGTAAAGGACATTTATATAAAGCAGATTAGGGAGTGGTTTACTGATAAGATACACCAGAATCGTGATGTGTCCGAGGGGCTGTACGCTGCGTTCCTTATTGGTGATTCGGAAAAGATTGAAGAACTGCTGAACGGATTCTTAGCCGAAGTGTTCAGTGTAAATGATATGAGGGTAGCCAATGAGTTGAAGGAATTGTACTTCCACGGGATGCTGGTTGCCCTGCTTGGTCTCGGAAAAGAGTGGACCGTTCGCTCGAATCCTGAATCCGGCGATGGGTTTGTGGATGTGTTTGTGAAGAGAAACAATCTGCGCAACGGGTTTGTTATAGAAATAAAACAAACCGACAACCAGTTGGAATTGGAGAAGAAGAGCGAAGATGCGATGAAACAGCTTGAGGATAAGGAATATGCCACCGCGCTGTTCCGCGATGGTGTAAGTGATGTGTGGACTTACGGAATTGCTTTTTACAAGAAACGGTGTAAGGTGATCGCGCGGCACGCCGATTCGCCGAAACGATAAATAAACTATCATTTTCTATGACGTCACTACTTCAAGCAATCATGCTGCATATTGCCGCATTATGAAGCATGATTGTTTTAGCCTGATAAGCGATTTCCGGTGTTATGCCACGACCACCGCCTCTCCCGCTACCCCGATATACTTAAAGTGAAACTCAACAAGCTGCGTCCGTCCCTTGCGTTTGCGTACGCCGCTTAACGATTCGTGTATTACAAGTTTATCAAGCAGCGAGAGCACATCGTCGCGGGTTAATTCGCTCAGCGCACTCCGCCCTTTGATCAACTCCGCAAACTGCCTCGCATTCTCGGCAGGATCAGTTGTTATCACCTTTTCGCAATCATGAATAGTCCGCTCATTTGCCAAACGCTCGGTCCGATATTCCTTCACCATCTCTTTGAACATGTCGTCGTCAAGGATTCCCTTAGCGTTCTGCTCGATCATCCGCTTCGTTATAGCCTGCATTTCCTCATCGCGTCTGTGTAATCTGTCAATCTGCTTTTGCGCTTCCTGCAACATCTTAGCAGGTCGCTTGTAGTCTTCGGGGTTGAATTCCCCGATAACTCGCTTGATCTCGGTAAGCGCGGCGGCGGCGAGCTTATCATCGCGAATATAATGCGGAGTGCAGGGGCGATCCTCGCCGATATAATGCATGTCAGTGTGTCCGGAGCAGCAATAGTAATGGCGATCGCCATCAATGAAACACGTAAGCCGCTTACCGCAGTCGTGACAGACAAGGATTCCGCTGAATATCGGCAGTACCTTGGCAGATCTTCTCCCACAGCGCGGGTTTTCTTTCAAACATATCTGTACTCTTTGAAACTGTTCTGAGCTGATAATCGCTTCATGCGTATTATGTATGATAATCCACTCGTCTTCCGATGTTTTCGCCATCTTCTTGATTTTGAATGACTTCCTCTTATACTTCTGACCGACAGTGTCGCCAATATAAGCTCTGTTCCTTAAGATGTAGCTGATCTGCTGAACGCTCCACTTGCAGCTTGGGTTCACAATCGCTTTGCGCTGCTCGGATATTGTCGGCATATTGCGTCGGGACAACGCTTGGGCGACGGCATACATCGAACTGCCGACTTCGATCATACCGAATATCTCCTTAACAACCTCAGCGGTTGCCGGGTCGATCTCTAATTTCTTGCCGCCCTTAACATATCCGTATGGAGCAATCGAACATTGCATCTCGCCTTTGAGAGCGGAGTTTCTCTTAACCGAACGAACCTTCAGCGAAATGTCACGCGCGTAGTATTCATTAATCACAGAACGAAAGGGCATCATCTCGTCGTCGCCGTTGGCCGTATCGATACCGTCGTTTATCGCGATGAAGCGAATGTCGTGTTCGGGAAAGTACATCTGCGTATACATAGCGACAACGGCGTTATTTCTTCCGAGCCGCGACAAGTCCTTAACCAGCAGAACCCCGACCTTGCCGTTCTCGATATCCTTAAGCATTCGTTTGAATGACGGCCGCTCGAAGTTTGTTCCCGTGCATCCGTCGTCCACGTATTCGTCAAACAGATCAAGATTAGCGCTCTGCATGTACCGATGAAGCATGTCGCGCTGGTTTCCTATGCTGTTTGATTCGGAATCGTTTCCGTCGTCGCGGCTCAAACGCATGTATATCGCTGTGGAATTCTTCACAAAATATCTCCTTCGACTTATACCGCCGCATTGAATATAATTTCAATCCGCCCGTCCTCAAAGATCGTAATGCGATCTATTAAGGCGAAAATCGTCTCGCGTGTAAGCTCCGAAACGCTTTCAAAGCGCTGCGCAAGCTCTAATGAAGATTTCGCGTCACTTATCTTTTTTGCAGTCTCTGATCTGCAAAATAGGCAGTCCCGAAGCGCGTCTTCGTCACCGGATTCGATTGCATCCTTAATATTTGCACGCAGTTTACTTTCGTCTCGGCGCAGTCTTGCAATATCAATCATTAGTGTATGTTTTGACTTGATGCAGCTTTCGATTTGCCGAAGAATTGATTTGCTGACGGTCTTCAGTTGGATTTGGCCGACTGAACATTTCCCGCAGTGGCAGATATTTCCTCCATGCGAATGATACCGAGCTCCGCAACTGCCGCAAATCAGAATTCCGCTGAACAACGGCGTTACAGACCGTGGCGCCCGCGGCTTTGGCTTCATCATCTCCTGAACGCGCAAGAACGTTTTCTCGTCGATTATCGCCTCGTGCGTTCCTCGCGCGATGACCCTGTCGGCTTCATCTGTCGGTCTGTAACGACCGACCGCATATTTTCTGTTAACCGTGTCGCCGACGTAAGTCCGGTTCTGAAGCATGTGGAATATGCTCGTGTTCGGCAGGTGTGTATACCTGCCGATTTTACGAAGTCCAAATCCCTGCTCCGCATAGCGGAAACAATCGCGGACAGTTTCGACCGTATCAGGGTTGATTATCAATTTGTTCTTATTGTCAGGACGCTTCATGTAACCGTAAGGAGCAGGACCGCCCGTTCGCTCGCCGCGAAGCGCCATCGCACGCTTGGCTGATTTGATTTTCTTCGCAGTCTCCCGCACATACATTTCATTGATAACCGACTTGAATTGAAGCATTGCGTTATAGCCCGTGCCGGTGTCGATTCCGTCGTTTACGGCGATCAAACGCACATCATGTTCAGGAAAGAATATCTCGGCATAATAGGAGACCATCGCGTTGTTCCTGCCGAGCCGCGACAAGTCTTTAACCAAAACAGCATCTACGTTGCCTGCGTCGATGTCCGCGATCATCCTAATGAACGCCGGTCGTTTGAAAGTGAGTCCGCTGTATCCGTCGTCGACATATTCACCACAGATGCCGTAGTTGTGTTCGGCAGCATAACGGCTGAGCAGATCGCGCTGATTACTTATGCTGTTGCTTTCCGCGTTTGCGCTGTCATCATTGCTAAGCCGCAAGTATATTGCCGTGTTCATTTTCCCTCCCGAAAAGATGAATCTTTGCAGTTCACCATAAGAATAATCTGCTCCGGAACATAAGTTTTCATCATTGTTATTCAATTATCCATATGTAGTCGGCTCATTCCGCTTGAGCCGTCTGCCGCCTGTTCAACTTGCGCTTGATTGTTTTTTCTTGCAAATTAGAATATAATTGTCGAAATGGAAATAAGAAGCAAAGATAAGACTTTGCAGCACGTCAAAAAAAGGGAGGGTTTGCGTTGGCGGATAAGAAGGGCAAGTCGGACGCGCCGAAAATAAGGCTGATACCCACAATAATCGGCAGCGCGCGCTTCGGGCTGTCGCTGCTTCGGGGCGACGCCGCGCGGATTCTTTATATGTGCGTCGCTGCGATAATCGTGCGCGTCGCGCTGCCGTTCCTCATGATATACATCCCAAAAGCGATACTCGACCTCGTCGCCGCAAACTCTACGGTCGCCGCGTTCATCGCGCGCGTCGTGCCGCTGGTCGCGCTTTCGATTGCGCTGAATTATCTAAAGGGCGTGTCGGATTCGCTGGTGAACAACGCAGTGGGAACGACGTCCATCGGCAAGGTTCTGAACAAGCAGATAGTAAAATCCGTCGAGATGGATTACGAGCTGATGGAAGACCCCGACTTCAAGAAGGCGTACGACAAGGCAGACAAGGCTTCGTACGGCAACCACGCCCCCGCGATGAACCTTCCGCGAATGCTCGTGGAGCTTCTGACAAATCTGATAGGCTTCGCGCTTTACGCCTTCGTCATAGTCTCCGTCAACCCCGTCATACTGCCGCTGCTCATAGCGGCGTCGGTCGCAAACATACTCATGCTGAACCGCGCGCGCAAATATTCGGAACGGACGCGCGACGAACGCTCAAAGCTTTCCAAGCGAGTAGGCGCGCTTTACGACGCTGTGATGGACGCGGATTCAGCCAAGGATATAAGGCTTTACGGAGCGTTCGACTGGCTTATGCCGCTTTACAAAAAAGCGTTCAAGGAACATCAAAGCGCGTCGCGGATGATAGACACCAAGCACGCGCAGACGCAGTTGGTCGACGCGCTGATGATTCTTCTGCGCGACGGCGCAGCCTACGCGTACCTGATTTATCTCGCGGTGAACGGTCAAATTACGCTTGGCGACTTCGTCTACGTCTTCGCGGCAATCGCCGCTATGGGCGGCTGGGTAGCGGGGCTTCTAACCGCCGTGTCCGATATTTCCAAGGCTTCGGTCGAGATGAGCGATATTCTGACCATCTTTAATTATCCCGACAGGATGAACGCGGGCGCGGGCGTTCCGCTTCCATTAAAGGGTGCCGCGCCTTCAATTGAGCTTAGGAACGTTACGTATAAATATCCGTCCGCGGAGAAGCCCGCGCTCGACGGCGTGAACTTCACGATAAAGGGCGGCGAGCGGCTTGCCGTGGTCGGCGCGAACGGAGCGGGGAAGACGACGCTCGTCAAGCTGATTTGCGGGCTGTATCTGCCGACGGAGGGCGACGTGCTTGTCGACGGCAAGTCTGTCCACGAGTATAACAAGTATGAATATTATACGCTGTTTTCCGTGGTGTTTCAGGATATATTCATGACGTCCGCAAGCATCGCGGGGAACATCTCGCAGGTTTCAGACGAGCTGACCGACTTTGCAAGGGTGGATGAATGCCTGAAGATGACGGGGCTTATCACCAAGACCGCGACACTTAAAGACGGCGCGAATTCGCTTCTCGTCCGCAAGGTGAACCTCGACGGCGTGGAGCTTTCGGGCGGCGAAAAGCAGAAGCTCGCGATGGCGCGCGCTCTGTACAAGGACGCGCCGATACTCATTCTGGACGAGCCGACCGCCGCGCTCGACCCGATTGCGGAGAACGAAGTCTACAACAAATACGCGCAATTGACGGAAGGCAAGACGTCCGTATTCATATCGCACAGGCTCGCCAGCACGCGCTTCTGCGACCGTATAATTCTGCTCGACGGAAACAAGATAGCGGAGGTCGGCACGCACGATGAACTGATGGCGCAGGGCGGAATATACGCGAACATGTTTTCCGTTCAGGCAAGCTATTACAGCGATACAAGCAAGAAGCGCTCCGACGAATTCAGCGAGGGGGAGACGGCATAATGGACGAGAAAATGGAAATGCAGAAGATTGGATTACTCGAGAACATGCGCCTCACCCTATACGGAATCCGTCAGATGCATAAGCTCACGCCGAAGTACTTCCCGCTCGGCATCCTGCGCGCTCTCGTGCAGACCGCGCAGCCCGCAGCCGCTTTGTACTTCTCCGCAAGGATACTCAACGAGCTTGCGGGAGCGAGGGACGTGCGCGCAATCATAATCTACGTCGTATCCGCGGTTCTGTCGGCGTTCGCGCTTTCCGCCGCGAAGGCGCTTCTCACGCGCGAAATCAATATGGACGGCGACTGG
>JAITHB010000124.1 GCA_031280145.1 Oscillospiraceae bacterium
CCTTCCAGCCCCTCGTAGGCTTTTGCTATATTGATATCGCCGCCGTCTATACGAAGCGCGGAATCCGCGTGAAAACCGTCATCGCCCGACTGTATTTCAAACACGCCGCCTGTTACGGATACGTCCGCGTTAGAGTGAACCGCGTCGTCTTCCGCGTCAATCGTGAAGTCGCCGCCGCTGATGGTAAGCGCTGTTCCGCACTTGAGCGCTTTCATGCTGTCGTCGGTTTCCGCGGCGGATTCCGTCTGCGCGGGCTGTATGGGCAGCCCCGCTTGCGGAGGCTGCTGAGGCATAACGAACGTTCCGCCGTTCCATCCGCCGCCGCGGAACTCTTCCGTTCTTGTCGGAGCGTTGGCGGAACCGCCGCCCGTGACTATCGTGTATGTTCCTCCGTTAATCGTGAGCGAGGTTTCGGCTTGTATCCCGTCGCGTCCCGCCTTTATGTCGAACGCTCCGCCGTTCAGTATGATGAATCCCTTCGCCGCGTCTTCGTCGTTGTTTGACTTTATGCCGTCGTTTCCCGCGGCGACAGTTATTGCGCCGTCAAATATGGTGACGCTGTCGCGGCCGCGAAGACCGTCGTTTATGGCGGTTACGCTGATGTTTCCGCCGTAAATCGTGAGGTCGTCCTTCGCCGCGATCGCGTTCCTGTAATTGCCGTTCACCGTAAGGCTTCCGTTTCCGCTTATTATAAGGTTGTTCTTCACGAAGACAGTCGCGTCGGGTTCATCCGTCCCCTCCTCAAATACGTAACCCGCGGTATCCGATATGGTGTTAACGGAACCATCCGCGAGAATCAACACGACGGTGTCCGCTTTCTTCGCGTATATCGGCGAGGTGGTTTTGCACGTAAGCGTCACGTTGTTCAGAACAAGCTGTACAGTGTCGTTCTTGCCCGCGTCTACGACGACGCGGCCGTCCGCGCATTCGCCCGACAGAACATATGTGCCCGCGCCGCTTATAGTTACGACCGCGCCCGCCGCGGAAGCCCCGCTTCCCTGAACCTGCGCCGCGTCTTGCGTGAACGTAATCTTGGTCGCGCTTGCTTCGTCCCATGTGTAGCTTGCGGAAGAAGCGAGAGCGCCGGTGGAGTTTGCGGCGCCGCTTATCGCGCAGTCGATAAGCAGGCAGAAAACCAAAATGACGAATAATACCTTTCTCATATAAACCTCCTTAGTCTTGTTCCTTATAGTTCCTCGACGGATTGTTCCCTGCCGAGTATGATATTCAGGTTCCCGTTTCGGCAGCGAAGGGAATCGATGAACGCCTTGGGTACACTCTGCGATTTAAGACGTACGCTGTAAGTCAGCTCATACAGGCTGCCCATGTTGGTGGTCTTCACTCTATCCAATTCCGCCGCGTTGGTATACTCCCGGAACAGGTCGTCGAACAGCCCGTCATAGTCAAGGTGTTCGGGTATCACGATTCTCAGCGTTCGCGCGCCGCTCATTCCGTCGCCGAACCCGAAACGCGACAGCAGAAGCTGTGCCGCGCCTATGATTATCAGAAACAGCAGCCCGTAGAAGAGATAACCCATGCCTGTTACCAAGCCCATCGCCATTGCGAAGAAGATGCTTCCGATGTCGCGCGCGCTGCCGGCTATCGAACGGAAGCGCACCAGCGCGAACGCCCCAGCGACGGCCATTCCCGTGCCGATGTTCCCGTTGACCAGCATGATAACGATCTGCACCAGCGATGGGATAAGCGCGAGCGTGACCGCGTAATTCTTGTTATACTTGCCTGTTTTCATGTGTATAAGCGCGATGCAAAGTCCGAATATGACGGAAGCCGCGGTGCAGAACAGAACGGCGGGAAGCGTCAGCGGGTTTGCGATGACGCTTCCCGTAAGCGTACTAAGCATAAATGAGTTCCCTCCTTTGACCGTTCGCTTCGTTTAGAATATAATCCGTGTAGCACGTTCCGTATTTGGAATAAGACGACGGGAAGATACCGTTCACGCCAAGCGTTCTGCAAAGCCAAAGCGGCATTGCGCCTTCGGTCTTGATTTCCATCAATACCTTGCCCGGTTCAAGAATCTCCTTGCCCCATATTCCGCGGTCGAGACGCAAATCCTCGCGCCTGAAGCGAATGTTTCGATCGAAGGTTACGCGCAGTCCCGCGTCTTCCGCGCCGCTCAGGGCGACCCTGTCGTAGCTGATGAACGCTTTTGCGCTTACGGGGTGGACCGCCAAGAAAGTCGCAATCTCTTTTTCAATCTGGGAAGCGTCAGGCTGCCCTGCGCCGCGGCGGCTCACGAATTCCGAAGCGTCTTTTTTATACTCTGTTTTGCAAAGGGCTTGCATTGCATCATCGTAAAGCAAACTGATTCGTCTTTTATAAACCACCCCTTTGTACTTTTTCTTCAATTCCAGAAAGACCGTCGCGTCGCCGCTCGCGGTTCCGTAGCAGCGCAGACGAAGCTTTTCCTTGTAGACGGGTTTTTCTATCGACGCGCGCGCCAGCGCGAAGTCGTCCGTATCATAATACAGGTTGGTTATGGTATAATCACCGTATTGGTCTTCGGTAGTCTTGCTCCACAGAACCCTCCGCAGAATCTCGTATTGCGCCGTCGTCACCATATATTTTGTCTCGTATCTCTTGAATATTGTCTGCGGCATTTTTACCTCGCTGTTCAAAGTACTTTTCATTGCACCCGGTTCCCCCTTCCGTCGGGGATAAGTATATCGCGTCTTCCTTGAAATAACCTTGAAAGAAACGAGAAACTTTTTCAATGTTTTTTCAAGCTTTAATGTTATAATAATAATGAAGAGGGTGAGACGATGAAATTGCTGCTGATAGAAGACGAACGGCAGTTGTCCGAGGTTCTGACCACGCTGCTGATTCAGCAAAAGTACGCGGTGGACGCCGTGTACGACGGCGTGAGCGGCGAGGAATACGCCTCCTGCGGCATATACGATTTGATTATTCTGGATATAATGCTGCCCAAGCGAAACGGTCTTGAGGTGCTGCGCTCCTTGCGCAAACATAATATCGACACGCCGATCCTGCTTCTGACCGCCAAATCTGAAATCGAAGACAAAATAAAAGGGCTGGACCTGGGCGCGGACGATTACCTTACAAAACCGTTCGCGACGGGCGAGCTGCTCGCGCGAATCAGGGCAATGACGCGCAGGAAGGGCGAGTTCGTCGGCGACGCGATTCATTACAGCGACGCGGTTCTGGACAAGAACACGCATGAGCTGCGTTGCGGCGGCACGTCCGACAACAAGGTTCAGCTTGCCGCAAAGGAGTATCAGATTCTGGAACTGCTCATGATGAGCGGCAGACAGGTTATCCCCAAAGAACGGTTCATAGAGAAAATATGGGGCTACGACACGGAAGCCGAGTATAACGCGATAGAGGTTTACGTCTCTTTTCTGCGGAAGAAGCTTGCGGCAATCGGTTCGTGCATACAGATAAAAGCCGTTCGCGGCGTCGGCTACACGTTGGATGCGGAAGGAACGCTTGCGCGTTCCCCGGGGTCCCCGACAAATCCGCAGATTTGGCGGGGTGGTTCACCGGATACGCACGACCTCCGTCCGTGCGCCGGAGCGGCAAATGATTAAGAAGCTTCGGATTGAATTCATTGCGGTGATGATGGGCGTGCTGTTCGCCGTGTTCGCCATACTGTTCGTCGTTCTTAACGTATTCATGCAGACGGGCAGCCGAAGCCAAACCGAACAGCTTCTTCAGTATGTGGCGCAGCAGGACGGCCTCGCGTTCCCGTTTCACGGAACCGGGAACGGAAACAGGAACGAGGCTCCGCGCGGGCTTTCGCCCGACTTAAACCCGCAGATGATGAGGGCGGGTCGTTTCTTCTATGTAAAATCGGACGCGCAGGGAAACATAATCGAGATAAACTCCGAGATGATGTTCGACTTCACTGAATCGGACGCGTTGAGTCTGGCGAAGGACGCGCTGAATCGATATCAGACAAACGGGGTTATCGACAACTACCAATACCTTGTTTCCCCTAAAGCTTACGGAAACATCATAGTGTTCGCGGAGCGAAGCATAGAGGAGCGCATCCTCTCGCGCTTGGTGACCATCTCAAGTTGGGTTGCGCTCGGCACTTTCGCGGCGCTGTTCGTGTTCTCGCTGCTGCTTTCAAAATGGGTGGTGAAGCCTATTGCCGACGCGTTCGACAAACAGCGCCGCTTCATTTCCGACGCCGGTCACGAGCTCAAAACGCCGCTCACCATTTTGAACGCGAACGCCGACGTTCTGGCAAACGAGGTTGGACAGAACGGACGGATTGAGAATATCAAGCTTCAGTCGGAACGCATGAACCATCTCATTCAAAGTCTGCTGACGCTTGCGAAAGCTGACGAGGGGAACGCACAGGTCGTCTTCAATGAGTTTGACCTGTCTAAAACAATACTCAACACGGCGCTGGAGTTTGAGTGCAGAGCCTTTGAGGAGGGCAAGCGATACGAGACGGCCATAGACGAACACATATCATATACGGGAGACCAAAGGCAGATTCGTCAGCTTGCGTCTATCTTAACAGACAACGCGCTGAAATATTCAAACGAAAACGGGCAAGTGAAAATCTCCCTTTTTATACTCGATGAGGCAAAGCGCGGGCTTTGTAACGTTAAGGCGGAGAACGGCAAGCGTGTGTTCTCAGTTTACAATACGGGCGAAGGCATTGCAGAGAAAGAACGCCCGAAGGTGTTCGAGCGTTTCTATCGCAGCGACGATTCGCGCGCGCGCGAATCGGGCGGCTATGGCTTAGGCTTGTCGATCGCAAAAGCCATTGCGGACGCGCACAAGGCGAGAATCGCGGTAGACGGCAAGGCGGGCGAATGGGTCAGGTTTACGGTTGTGATGTAGAACTCCCGCGCAGCAGTCTCATCGAATTCAACACCGCAAGCAGCGCTACGCCGACGTCCGCGAACACCGCTTCCCACATCGTGAAGATTCCCATAAAGCCCAGCAGCATGAACGCCGCCTTGACAGCCAGCGCGAACGCGATATTCTGCCGCGCGACGCGCATTACGCGGCGCGACAGCGTTACCGCTTCCGCGAGTTTCGTCGGTTCGTCGGTCATCAGAACTATGTCCGCGGATTCGATAGCAGCGTCGCTGCCAAGCCCGCCCATCGCAACGCCTATGTCCGCCCGTGCCAGCGCGGGCGCGTCGTTTATTCCGTCGCCGACGAACACGACCGAGCCGTGCTTTCCGTTTCCGGCGCGCGGACGGAGGTCGCGCGAATCCGGGGAACGCGAAGCGTTCCTTCCTGTATCCATAAGCCGCTCGACGGCGGAAACCTTGTCTTCCGGCAGAAGGTTTGCGCGAACCTCGTCTATGCCGACAAGCCCGCCGATATGTTTTGCGGACGCTTCGTTGTCGCCGCTCAGCATAACGGTTTTGCGGACGCCGAGCGCCTTCAGCGCGGCAAGCGCGTTCCTGCTGTCTTTCTTTACTTCATCCGATATAACGATTGAACCCAGATATTCGCCGTCCGCGGCAGTGTATACGATGCTTCCTTCCGCGCGGATTTCATCAAATTCAACGCCGTTTTTGCGAAGATGCGCGGCACTGCCCGCGAGAACAGTTTTGGCGTTCACTATTGCGGTCACGCCGAAGCCCGCCGCGGTTTTGCTGTCGCCGACCGCTTCCGCGTCCATATCTTTTCCGTATGCTGATATAATCGCTTTGGCAATAGGATGCGTCGAGAACGCTTCCGCGTGAGCGGTATAGTAGAGCAATTCTTCTTCCGTATGAACGCCCGCGGGATTGATTTTGCTGACGGTCAGCCTGCCGTAAGTCAGCGTACCCGTTTTGTCGAAGACGACGGTATCCGCCTTGGCGAGCGTCTGAAGAGCGCTGCCGCTGCGGATAAGGATGCCGCGACGCGACGCGCCGCCAATCCCCGCGAAGAACGCCAGCGGAACGGAGAGAACGAGCGCGCACGGGCATGAGATTACGAGGAACACGAGCGCGCGGTGAATCCAGCTTTGCCAGCCGCCGAGGATGATCGGAGGAACGACCGCGATTATGAGCGCGAGCGCGACGACGATCGGCGTGTAAACCTTTGCGAAGCGGGTTATCATCTTCTCGGTCGGCGCTTTGCGCGACGACGCGTTCTTCACCATTTCGATGATGCGCGACGCCGCGCTGTCGCCGAATTCCTTCGTCACGCGAAGCGTCAGCGTTCCGCTGAGGTTCACGCTGCCCGACAACACTTCGCCGCCCTCGCGCACTTCGCGCGGCAGAGCTTCGCCCGTCAGCGCGCTCGTGTCGAGCGTGGATTCTCCGTCAGTCACAACGCCGTCCAGCGGAACCCTGTCGCCCGCGCGAACGAGTATTGTGTCGCCTATATGAACGCCGCGCGCGTCGGTTTCCGCCGCGCCTTCGTCTGTCACAAGAAGGGCGGTATCGGGGCGAATGTCCATCAGGCTGCGGATGGATTTCTGCGAGCGAGAAACGGCAAGCTCCTGAAAGTATTCGCCGACGCGGTAGAACAGCATAACGGCGGCGGCTTCGATGCTCTCGCCGATTGCGAACGCGCCTATCGTGGCTATGCTCATGAGGAAGTTTTCGTCCAGCCAATCGCCTTCTTTTATGTTGCGCAATGACGCGAGAATTACTTCGCGCCCGAGCGCGATGTACGCGGCGATGCTTGCGAGCAATACATATATGAAGCGCGCGTCGAATACCTTTTCAAGAAGGAACGCCGCAAGGAACAGCGCGCCGCCTATCGCAAGCTCAACAATTTCGGATTTTGAGCCTTCGTGCTCGTGTTCTTCGTGTTCGTCGTGGCTGTGTTCATCAAGGGCGCAGCAGGAATGGTCGTGGCAGTGACAGCTCATCGGCAATCCTCCTAAAAGGTAATATTTTCAATCGAATAGTTGAGCAATTGTTCAACTGATAACATTATATGCGCCGATCTCCATTCTGTCAATACAAATGGAAAAAAAATTACAATGCCCGTCGTAATGCAACCGACATCGCCCCTACAGGGGATTCCCTATCGGCAATCGTGCGGGTTTTGCGCAGGGGGGGCGAGCCGGGGGCTCGCCCCTACAGGTTTCAATTATCTGCCCGATTGAACGTAGGTAAGCCCAT
>JAITHB010000018.1 GCA_031280145.1 Oscillospiraceae bacterium
ATCTGCTGACCGATGGCGTCAAACACCTGCTTTGCTTCCGCCTGCCATTCGCCGCTCTGCCAATTCACGTTCTTGCCGAAGATATCCTTAAACTGTTGATTGTCGCCCCTCTTTGCGGAATATGCGGAGTCTTCGGGCTTCCACGTTTTCTTCTGCGCGGCGTGGAAGACAAGCTCGTCAAGCATATCGCGCGGAACGAACGGCGTGAGCTTGCGCACGACGCGCATGTTCGGCGTTCTGCCCGAAAGCGCGGCGGACATGATGCGCGCTGCGTCCTGCTTGCTCATGAACGGCGCGAGCTTTATCAGCCCGTCAAAGTCGGGATGCTCAAACTTCAGCGCGCCGTCCACCAGCGCCGCGACGGTTTCTCTTGAAAGAAACGGAGCGAGCTTCTTCAGCACGTCAAAGTCTATGCGCTCGCTTTTCGCAACCATCGCGACGATGTAGTCCAGCCCTTGGCGCGACATGAACGGCGCAAGCTTCACAACTTGGTCGAAGTCGGGGCTTTGGCTGCATTGCGAAGTACCTTGCGGTGCGGCGTAAAAACTGGTGCAAGCGTTGATTGCAAGCTTGTCAAGCGCCTCTCGCGGAAGGAACGGCGCAAGCTTGCGCACTGTGTTCCAGTCGGGTTTCTCTTTCACGGACGGGTCGGATACAAGCCGCGCGAGACCGTCGCGGCTCATATGCGGGGCAAAGCTCGCTATCTGCTCCCAGAAACCGCCGTCGTCGTCTATATCATCATCCAAATCGCAGTCCAAATCATCATCATCGCTCTCATCTTCATCATCATCCTCGTCCTCCTCATCCTCTTCTTCGTCGTCATCTTCGTCATCGTCCTCGTCTTCATCGTCCTCGTCTTCATCGCCGCCGTTTCCAAAGCTCCAAATGTGTTCAAAAGAACTCGCCGCCTTTGGTTCGTCCGCGACGGCAGCGTCTTCTTTGATATGAGCTTCGACAGGCGGCTCGATTTCTTCAGCCTCGCTTGACCTGTCGTCCTCGGGAAGCTCTCCGCCATACAGAAGAAGGTCGACCGATGTGCCCAGCGTGCGCGACAGAGGAATCCATTGCGACGCGTCGGGAAGCGAATCGCCGCGCTCCCAGTTTGATACAGCCTGATGGCTTACGGAAAGCTTATCCGCGAGCTTGCCTTGGGTGAGTCCGTTCGCCTTGCGCAGTCTTGCGATGTACGCGCCAATCTTCGCCATTTGCAGCATTTCTTCATTCTCCTTTTGGTTAATCCGGTTATTCTTCGAGATAACGCGAGCCGGCGTAATGTTTTGTGTCCGCCTGATTTTATTGGGATTCATATTCCGTATCTTCATATCAGCTTTTCCTTTCGCGATTAAGTATATCCGCGCGGAAGCGCAACTTCAATCAATCTGTCGTTGAATCGACTACATCGTCGGTTGAATCGCGCGGGAATATCTTTGAGTCAGCGGAAAAACCTTTCAAGCGACGGTTGAATGTTTACATATCATTCATAACGCCGCAAAAACCGCGCGGTATACTGTGCGTGTCAGGAAGGGAAACCCCCTTACAAACAATAAAAAAAGAAAAGTGAAAGGTGTGAAGTGTAATGAAGAACAGAAGAACGGGTTGGCTTGCCATAGTATTGGCATTGGCGATGTTCGCGGGAGGCGCTTACTTGTACGGAGCCAACGCCGCGGAAGAAACCGTGGTGTTGTCGACGGATGAGCTTGCGGCGCAATTGTCGGCGCTGCCCGGCGTCGAGAGTCCGTTCGCGAACGTATATGAACTGGTAAGCCAATCGGTGGTGACGGTGAACGCTGTGGTTCAGCCGCAATTCAGCAGGGGTAAGATAGTGAACGCGCCGCAATCGCGGCTTGCGGGCTCGGGCGTCGTGATAAGCTCGGAAGGCGACACGCATTACATTCTCACAAACCAGCATGTCGTCGCTTCCGCCACGGGCTTCTCCATCACCGCAAACGGTCAGGAATACGACGCAACCTTGGTCGCGTCCGACTCAAACACGGACGTCGCGGTTCTTAAGGTGACAGACCCCGCGTTCAACCTGCCGTCCGTGCCGATCGGAAACTCCGACGACATAAAGGTCGGCGAATGGGTAATGGTTATCGGAACTCCGCTGGACGCGGGATTCGCGAACACGCTGACGGTCGGCGTCGTATCGGGGCTTAACCGCGAAGTCTCGACGCGTTCGGGACGCTCCATAATAACAAACAAGATGATTCAGATTGACGCCGCGATAAATTCGGGCAACAGCGGCGGAGCGCTGTTCAACACGAAGGGCGAACTCA
The DNA here is from genome assembly GCA_031280145.1 of Oscillospiraceae bacterium. Taxonomy (GTDB): domain Bacteria; phylum Bacillota; class Clostridia; order Christensenellales; family Aristaeellaceae; genus JAITHB01. Next base: position 2,277 of record JAITHB010000018.1, read on the forward strand.
TCGGCATTCCTTCATTGAAGTATACGAGCGGCGGATACGGAACCGCGTCCGTCGAAAGCATAGGAATGGCTATCCCGATTAATTCCGCGATGGAAGTTGTCCCCGACCTCATTCAGTATCAGCAAGTCGTGCGCCCGCGCATAGGCGTGTCGATTTCCTCGACCGACAGCGAGCTTGACGAACCGACCGCGAATCAGCTTCCCGCGGGAATCATGGTTCAGGGCGTAGAGGTTGGCGCGCCCGCGGACATAGCGGGGCTTAAGGTGTACGATATAATTACGGAAGCGGACGGAACACGCGTTCGCACGGTTGAAGAGCTTCAGAAAATCGTGCAGTCCCATCAGCCGGGCGAAATCGTAAAGCTTAAGGTATACAGGCTCGCGGGTCTAAGTAGCGCGGACCTTACGCTGGACCAAGGCGAATACATCGACTTCGACGTAACGGTTACAATTCTGGACGCTGTGAAGCAGTAACACAATATCGCAAAGTTACCGACGGTCGTAATCGACCGTCGGTTGTTTTTAGACATTGACTCAACCGCCCCATTGTGCTAAAGTTCAATTCATGAACAACAACACATTTTCATTCGAACAAGAAAAGACGCTTAAGTTGCTGATAGCGGTACGAGACGGAAGCGTTTCGCCCGAAGAAGCGTTATCCAAGCTTGCCACAGAACCGTATGACGACTTAGGCTTCGCCAAGCTAGACCTTAACAGAACGCTCCGTCAAGGCTTTCCCGAGGTAATATTCGGGCAAGGAAAGACCCCTGAGCAGATTATCGCCATCCTTCGCAGGATGAAGCAGAACGGGATGTCCGACATTCTGGTAACGCGCGTCAAAGATGAAGCGGTGCAAGCTATGCGCGAAGCTGGGATTGAGTTTAACCACTCCCATATCACAAGACTTGCGGTCTGTTTTCCAAATACAGACCGCAAGTCTATCGGTAATGTCGCTGTGGTTTCAGCGGGGACAAGCGATATGCCTGTCTGCGAGGAAGCCGCGATCACGCTTGAAACGATGGGCAGTCATGTGGAACGCGTGTATGACGCGGGCGTTGCGGGGCTTCATCGTCTGCTGTCCAAGCTTGAAATTCTTAGGCAAGCCCGCGTAATAATCGCCGTCGCGGGTATGGAAGGCGCGCTGGTCAGCGTCGTCGGCGGGTTGGTCGCCTGCCCCGTTATCGCTGTGCCTACGAGCGTCGGATACGGCGCGAATATGGGCGGAGTCTCAACACTTTTGTCTATGTTGAACTCGTGCGCTTCGGGCGTATCCGTCGTCAACATCGATAACGGGTTTGGCGCGGCAGTTCTCGCGCACAGAATAAACACGATGAGAGGAATCGAGGATTAATGGGCGCAACGAAAAGCTCTTCGCAATGCGACGCTAAGATACTGTATTTAGAGTGCAAAATGGGCGCGGCGGGCGATATGCTGGCGGCGTCTCTTCTGTCGCTGCTTTCGGAGAATGAACGCAATAGCTTTCTTGATAACTTAAACCAAAGCATAAGCGCGCTTGGCGACGTCCGCGCGGAACTCATACCGCATACGCTTTCAGGCATTTCCGGCTTCAGGTTCAAGGTTTCAATAAACGGAGCCGAAGAAGATGAATCGATGCACGACCACGACCATCACCATCATAAAGAACAACATCACGATGACGATCATGAACACCACCACCATCACCATGATGAACATGTACATCACCATCATGAAGAAGCGCATCACTGCCACGCAGACCTACGGTCTGTTTTTGATAAGATTGACTCGCTGAAGCTCAGCGAAGCCGCGACCGCAGCTTCAAAGATGGTTTACGCGAAGCTTGCGGAAGCGGAAGCGACGGCGCACGGCAGACCGATAGAACACGTCCACTTCCACGAGGTCGGCGAGCTTGACGCAATCGTTGATATAACAACCGTGTGCGCTCTCATCGACTACCTCAAGCTCGACAGAATATCGGCTTCGCATATAGAACTCGGCGGCGGGTTCGTCAAATGCGCCCACGGAATATTGCCCGTTCCCGCTCCCGCAACGGCACATTTGCTGCGCGGCGTTCCGATTACGGCGGACGCTGAGCAGACCGAGCTTTGCACACCGACAGGCGCGGCGCTCTTGTCAAGCTTCGCGGAATCGTTCGGCGCAATTCCGAACGGTTTCATCACGGACAGCACCGGATACGGCTTCGGCAAGAAGGAATTCAAGCGATTGAACGCCGTTCGCGCAATGCTGGGCAGTGTTGCAGAAGAACGACCGACCGACGGTTCCAATGATTCAATTTGCGAGCTTATCTGTAACTTGGACGATATGACAGGCGAAACTATCGCGTTCGCATGCAACCGTCTCTTTGAAGCGGGCGCGTTGGACGTCTTCACTCAGCCAATCTATATGAAAAAGTCGCGCCCCGCCGTTATGCTGACGGTGCTTTGCGGCGCCGACGATAAGGACAAGTTCGCGGCTCTCATGCTGAAACACACAACTTCATTCGGCGTTCGCGTAAAGACATGCGCGCGCTACATTCTCGGCAGAAGCTTCTCGAACGCAGACACTTGTTATGGTACTGTAAGAGTGAAGACGGGAAGCGGATACGGCGTTACCAAGGCTAAGGTTGAGTTTGAGGACGCAAGCAGACTTGCGGTCCAACTTGGTATAAACGTTACGGACGTGATTCGCGAAGCGGAGGGAATAAGATGATACAATGCGTGCACATTGCTTTATGGAGTATAAAAGATGAATACTGAGCTGCAAACCAAATATGATAACCTAATAAACATAATAAAAGATATGGATTCCGTCGTCGTGGCGTATTCGGGCGGAGTTGATTCCACGCTTCTGCTGAAAGCCGCAAAGCAAGCGCTGGGCGGCAAAGCGATCGCCGTTACAATCGATTCGTGCCTGTATCCCAAGCGCGAGCTTGAGGAAGCGATCGCGTTCTGCAAAGCGGAAGGCGTAGAGCAGATAATTGTAGAGCGCGACGAGCTGGCAATAGATGGCTTCAGCGAAAACCCGACGAATCGCTGTTACCTGTGCAAGCATTCCATGCTCGGCGAGATAGAGCCGATCGCCAAAGAGCGCGGCGCAACCATTCTTGAAGGCGCGAACCTTGACGACGACGTAGATTTCCGCCCCGGCAGAATGGCGGTTCTTCAGCATGGCGCGCGCAGTCCGCTTCGCGAAGCGGGTCTTCGCAAGTCTGACATACGCGCAATCCTTCGCGAATTCGGCATATCGTTCAGCGAGAAGCCTTCGTACGCGTGCCTTGCTTCGCGCTTTCCATACGGCGAAACTATGACGAAGGAGAAGCTTCGCAGAATCGATTCCGCAGAACAATATCTGCTCGACTTAGGTTTCCGCCAGATTCGCGTTCGCAGCCACGAAAACCTCGCCCGCATCGAAGCAGACGACATCGACCGCTTCTTTGACAAGGACCTTCGCGAGAATATCGCGCGCAAGTTCAAGGAAATCGGGTTCGCATATGTTTCGCTCGACCTCGTCGGATACAGAACGGGCGCGATGAACGAAACGCTGTCCGAATCTGTAAAACAGCAGGCGAAGCAGCCCGCGCAAGTTTAGCGAAAATTTCTGTTGACATTCAATAAGCCACGCGATATAATCTGCGAAATAAATTTTGAGGTGAACGCTTTGAAAGCAGAAATGTACGCCGACGCGCTTCCAATCAAAGTCCGCGAGGGACTCACTTTCGACGACGTGCTTCTTGAACCGCACGAGAGCAATGTTCTTCCCAAAGACGTATCAACGGAAGTGGATTTGGCGGAAGGCATCCACCTCAACGTTCCCATAATGAGCGCGGCGATGGACACCGTCACGGACGCCAGGCTTGCAATCGCGATAGCGCGCGAAGGCGGGATGGGCATAATACACAAGAACATGTCGATAGAGAATCAGGCGAGCCAAGTCGACAAGGTGAAGCGTTCGGAGCACGGCGTTATCACCGATCCGTTCTTTCTGTCTCCGACGCACAAGATTAGCGACGCGTGGAAAATTATGGAGCGCTACAGAATATCGGGCGTTCCGATTACGGAAAGCGACGGCAGGCTTGTCGGCATTCTAACCAACCGCGACCTGCGCTTTGAGACCGACGGAACCCGTCCAATCTTCGAGGTGATGACGAAAGAGAACCTCATCACCGCCTCGGAAGGAACGACACTGGAACAAGCCAAGGCAATTCTCGCGCGCAACCGCATAGAGAAGCTTCCGATTGTAGACGGCAATTTCAAGCTCAAGGGTTTGATTACGATTAAGGATATTCAGAAGCTGGCGAAGTATCCGCGCAGCAGCAAGGACGGCAACGGTAGGCTGCTCTGCGGCGCGGCGATAGGCGTCGGCAGCGACAGCGACGAGCGCGCGGAAGCGTTAATCGCAGCGAAGGCGGACATTCTGGCGATAGACACCGCGCACGGTCATTCCGCGGGCGTGATAAACAAAGTGCGGCAGCTCCGGCAGCGTTTCCCCGAGACGGTGATTATCGCGGGCAACGTCGCGACCGCCGCAGCGACTCACGCGCTTATCGAAGCGGGCGCGGATATAGTGAAGGTCGGCATCGGACCGGGTTCAATCTGCACCACTCGTGTCATCGCGGGCATCGGCGTTCCGCAGATTACCGCCGTCGCGGACTGCGCTCACGCCGCCAAGCAGCATGGCAGGATGGTCGTAGCGGACGGCGGAATAAAGTATTCGGGGGATATAGTGAAGGCGATAGCCGCGGGCGCGTCCTGCGTTATGCTTGGCAGTCTGTTCGCGGGAACGGAAGAAAGCCCCGGTTCCATGGAGATTTATCAGGGACGCTCGTTCAAGGTGTATCGCGGAATGGGCTCGATGAGCGCGATGAGCGAAGCGCACGGAAGCGCCGACCGTTACTTCCAGCAGGATGCCCCCAAACTTGTTCCCGAGGGCGTCGAGGGTCGCGTTCCGTTCAAGGGCGCGCTGTCGGAAACGATATTCCAGCTTGTCGGCGGTCTTCGCGCGGGCATGGGATACTGCGGCGCGAAGGATATACCGACGCTTCAGGAAACCGCAAGCTTCATCAAGATTACGTCCGCGGGGCTTATCGAGAGCCATCCGCACGACATAAACATAACGAAGGAAGCGCCGAACTATTCGTTGATGGCGGATTAGGGTTAAGAATCTGTAGGGGCTCGCCCCTACAGGGGATTGGTAAAGCACAACAGGGTTTGCAAACACGCGCCTATTGCGAGGCACTTCTCATCAATGTCGAAGGCGTCGGTGTGAAGCGGCAGCGCGCCTGCCGTCTTGCCGCAGCCGAGGTTGTAATACAGACCGGGAGCGGCGGCGGTGAGGCAGCCGAAGCTGTCTACGCCTAAGCTGGGATATTCCTTTGTGAAATATTCTGCATTCATTTGGGAAGAAATGCCGCGAAGCGCGGACACGAACCGCTCATCGCATATCACGGCTTCGTACCCTGCCGTAACCTCCGCTTCGCATTCACATCCGTATGCAGCGCCGACGCCGCGGGCTATTTCGTTTATTCTGCGAAGCGCAAGCTCGCGTGTTTCCGCGGAAAGCGTGCGAAGCGTTCCCTTCATATATACATTGCCGCAGATAATGTTCCCCGCGGTTCCGCCTTCCATTATGCCGATGCTAAGCGCCGCGCTCTCAAACGGCGAAGCGTTGCGGCTGACAATAGTTTGCAGCGCGAGAACAAGGTTCGACGCGGCGACGATTGCGTCTGTTCCGCGTTCGGGATACGCGCCATGCGCGCTCTTTCCGCGAACGTTGAACTTCAAGTTGTCGCTGTAGCCGCTCATCGCGCCGACCCGCGCTTCAACCTGACCTGCCGAAAGATCGGGCTGCATATGCAGACCGAAGACCGCGTTCGCGCCCTTCATATATCCCGCGTTGACGAGTTCGAGCGCGCCGCCGACGGTCTCTTCCGCGGGTTCAAACAGAAGGCGGATTTCGCCCGCGAACCTGTCTTTATATTTGTTCAGAAGCGCTGCCGCGCCAAGCTGAATCGCGACGTGCGCGTCGTGTCCGCAAGCGTGCATAACTCCGTCGCTGCGGGATTTATACGGAACGTCGTTCGCTTCGCGAATCGGAAGCGCGTCCATATCCGCGCGAAGACATCTAACGCCGATGTTCTCCGTGCCTCTTCCTTTAATTATGCCTACGACCGCGTGACGTTCGTTTACAACGCTCGCGTCCACGCCCATCTTGCGCAGTTCAGACACGATATACTCGCTCGTTTGAACCTCGTTTCCCGAGAGTTCGGGGTACATATGCAGACGCCGCCGCCATTCCACAAGGCTTTCTTCCATATTTGCGGAATCGCGCATCACTTCAGTTGTTGACACTATCATCGATATTCTCCCATAATGTAATCAGCTTATCGGTCAATTCCATATCCCATACATGGTTTTCGGAGAGCTTTTCGGCGGTAACGTTATAGTATTCATATGAACGCGAAACGCCTTCGCCGACCGCGTCGTCGTATGTAACGTCTGCATAAACCCATTCGCCGTCAACCTTGATTATGTTCCACGCGTGTTCCTCCCACTCGCTTCCGCCGAACGCGGTACCGCCCACCGCGTATACCCGGAACCCCGCCATTTTGCAAAGCATGAGGAATGCGTCGGTATAAGCCATGCAGTTTCCGCGGCCGTCAAGCATTATTCCAAGCGCGGTTTCGTGACGCGCCACGGCGGCGGAATCGTCGCCGCGATAGTACGTTGTTTTTTCGCAGATGTAATCGTGGATTCGTCTTTCTTTATCCTCAATCGAAGCGGATACGAATTCTTTTGAACCTATAAGTTTCTTCGCTTCCGATAAAGCTTTCGTTTCCTCGGCGGAAAGACCGTATGTATTGCCGGTTAGATATGCGCGCGCTATTCTTTCTCCCGGCGTATAGGTGATGTTAAGCAGTACGCCCACTTCGCCTGTTTCGGGGTTTGCGCCATAGGCGTATTCAAACAATCCCGTGAACGAGAGCAGCGTTTCCTTGAGCGTATCCATATCAGCGGGGGGTGACAAGCGAAACGCGGTCTGATTCTTTTGCAGGTGCGTTTCAGCCGCTATGTGCGGAAATAACGAATCTTGTGAAGAAAACATTGGCGTCGTTTCAAACGCGACTTCTTCAAATTGAATAGGGAAGAGGTCGACGGGCGACGGCTGTTGCAGCTTCGGGTAGACGACAAACCAAAATACTGCGAGTAACAGAATTACAAGCAGTATTATTATCGGAAATCGTTTCGACCTTTTGCGTTTCATCTGCACCTCGGCGCGGTGCTAAACCATCAGCGCCGCAACCTTATCCAATATAATGTCCGCGACCGCAAGCTTGCTCATCAGCGGGAACGTTTCAAACTTATCCTTCGTGATTATGCTCACCACGTTCGTATCCACGTCGAAGCCCGCGCCGCTCTCAAGAACGTTGTTCGCGACCATTATGTCGGCGTTCTTGCGGACCATCTTCGCTTTGCCGTTCTCAATAAGGTTTTCCGTTTCCGCGGCAAACGTAACCAGAATCTGCCCCGCGTGTTTTCTTCCGCCGACGCCTGCCGCGACGTCGGGATTCTCCGTAAGCTCAAGATTCAGCGGCAAGCCTTCGCGCTTCTTTATCTTGCGGTCGGAAAGCTCGGACGGTCGGAAGTCGCACGGCGCGGCGGCTTGAATGACCGCGTCCGCGGAAGCGCAGCGCTGCATCAGCACCTTGAACAACTGAAGCGTGGTTTCCACTTCAATCAGTTCTACGCACGGAGGCGGCGGAATATGCACGGGTCCCGAAATAAGCGTAACCTCCGCGCCGCGGGCAATCGCGCGCTCCGCCACGGCATAGCCCATCTTGCCCGACGAGCGGTTCGAGATGAACCGAACGGGGTCGAGGTATTCTATCGTGGGTCCCGCGGTGACTATAACTTTCTTTCCCGACAGGTCGCGCTTGTCGACAAGAAGGTGAATCGCGCGTGTCACTATGTCGCGCGGGTCCGCCATGCGCCCGATACCTACGCTGCCGTTCGCGAGCGCGCCCTTTTCGGGACCTACGAAGAAGAAGCCGCGCTCGGCGAGCGTCTTAACATTCTTCTGAGTTGAAGCGTTATCCCACATGCCGTCGTTCATCGCGGGCGCGAGAAGAATCGGCGCGCGCGTCGCCAGAACGGTGGATGTGAGAAGATTATCCGCAATGCCGTTCGCGATTTTCGCCATGGTGTTCGCCGTGCAGGGCGCGACGATTATCAAGTCGGCTTTCTTCGCCATCGAGACATGCGCGATATCCCAATGGTCCAATGACGCGAACATGTCTTGCGAGACGGGGTTGCCGCTGATTGTTTGGAAGGTGAGCGGCGTCACGAATTCCGTCGCCGACTTTGTCATCACGACTTCGACGGAAACGCCGTTCTTGACGAGCGAGCGGGCGACGTCAACGGCTTTGTAAGCCGCGATACCGCCCGTCACCGCCAATATTATGTTAAACTTGCGCGCGGGGTTTGATTGAATTTCATCCGGCATTTTTTTTTACTCCGTAAAGCAAAATCGGGAATTAGGGGCGACCTGCGGCGTGGTAGGGTCCGTATGTTTCCTACGGTGAGGATGGGTCGTATGTTTCCTACGATGCGGGTGGGACGTACGACCGTCGGGCGGGCGATTGGAAATCGCCCCTACAAATGTGAGGTTACATTCAAACGTTAATGCAAACAAAACCATAACGTTGTGTACGTCCAATCCGGAAATGGAATATTTCGTTTGTAGGGGCGATTTCCAATCGCCCGCCCGACGGTCGTACGACCCTGTTGCATCGCAGGTCATCGCCCGCCTGACGGTCGTACGTCCCTGTTGCATCGCAGGTCATCCCTCATTCCTAATTCCTCATTTGACAACGAGGTGCTATGGAACAAAACGAATTCGCCTACGGTCGTTTCTTTAAGGCTGCGCGCTTCGGGTTCCGCATGATAAGGCGCAGGGTGCATACGCCTGAGGCGGCGGATTTTGCCGCGCCCGCCGTCTATATCGGGCATCACCAGAACCTTAAGGGACCGTTCAACGTTATGCTGTGGATTAACGTTCCTATACGCCTGTGGGTGCTCAGCGTCTTCACGAACGGCGAGAAATGCAGAAGGCAGCTTGAGGATTATACGTTCAAGACGCATTATCCGCTGCCAAAGCCGCTGGCGTGGTTTCTCGCGAACGTTGCGGGCGCGGTGTATCCCAAGCTCATGCGGTCGCTCGGCGCGATTGAGGTCTACAGAAAAGACGAAGCCGTGCAAGCGATAAAGACGTTCCGCGCGTCCACCGAGGCGTTGTGCCGCGGCGAGCGCGTGCTCATCTTTCCCGATATGGATAACGAGAGCGACGATTACGAGATGGGCGAAATCTACAAGGGTTTCCTATATCTTGAGAAACATTTCCATACGAAAACGGGCAGGCACCTGCCGTTCATTCCGATACACTACAACGACAAGAAGCGCCGCATTAAACTGGGCAGCCCGATAATGTTCGGCGACGGGGATATGGACGACCAGATAGGCGGGATAAGCGCCATGCTGGTGAACAGTGTGAACAAACTTGCCTTGTAGGGGGCGATTCCATACGGTGCGGGTGGGATGTACGACCGTCAGGCGGGCGGCGACCCTACGATGTAACAGGGACGTACGACCGTCAGGCGGGCGGCGACCTACGATGCAACAAGGACGTACGACCGACAGGCGGGCGATTGGAAATCGCCCCTACAAATGTGAGGTTACATTCAAACGTTAATTCAAACAAAACCATAAC
>JAITHB010000028.1 GCA_031280145.1 Oscillospiraceae bacterium
TGATAACCGCGGGCGCGCGAGGCGCGCGCCCCTACATGGGTTTGTCTGCGTTCAATCGTGCAGGTAATGTAAAACTGTAGGGGCGAGCCCCCGGCTCGCCCGCCCTACGCAACACCCGCGCGATTGTCGGCAGGGAATCCCTGTAGGGGCGATTTCCCGGGGTCCCCGACAAATCCGACGAACCACCCCGATAAATCTGCGGATTTTTCGGGGACCCCGGTGATTTGGCGGGGTGGGTCCTATCGCCCGCCTGTATCGCGTATAATTGCTGCATCGCAGCCATGACATACGACAAACAGAATCAAATATTTTCAAAATATCCGCAATATGATGAAAGAAGAACCGCGGCTTATACGTTATATAGACGAAGTTTCAATAAGCAGCAGAAATGCTGAAGCGCCCGCGCGAGTCCCTCCGTGCGGGCTTCGTTTTGTCCTTTTTTACCGGTGTGTTCTACATAATAATCCCTCCGCCGAGCCATAATTCGGGCGGAGGGTTTTTTTTACTCTCTATTGTACTCTCTATTGCAGCTTTTTATTAGGAGACATATGCTCATTCTGTTCCTTCGCACGGCGTTCGTATTCGTCGTTGCGGTATTCCTCATGCGCGTCATGGGCAAACGACAGATTGCGCAGCTTCAGCCGTACGAACTGGTGCTCGCAATCCTCATGGCGGACATCGCGGCCGCGCCGATGGGCAACGACGGCATTCCCCTGCTCGACGGCATCGTGCCAATGCTCGCGCTCGTATTCCTGCACACGCTCATCACGTACCTGTGCATGAAGAGCGAACGCCTGCGCCGCTTCATCGACGGCAGCGCGTTCCCAATCGTAAGCGGCGGCCGTCTGCGCAGCGAAACCCTCGACAAGCTGGGCATCACCGTGTCCGATCTGCTGGAAGAGCTTCGCGCGGCGGGCTACGCCACAATCGAGGACGTTCACACCGCCATACTTGAAACCTCCGGCAAAATGTCCGTATTCAACACCGCCGTTCCCGTTCCTCTTATTCTGTCGGGTCAAATTATGCCCGCGCACCTCAAGCGCGTCGCGCGCGACGAAGCGTGGCTGCACTGCAAGCTCGCGGGCGCGGGCATATCCGCCGTTGCCGACGTTGCGCTGTGTCAGGCGGACGAAAACTTGCGGCTGGTCGTCTATCGCAAAGGCGAGGACGAGGCGGCGGTGGTAATCGAGGTATAAGGTATTAGGTACGAGGAAACCCCGCCGGTATTGTAAAGTGCGGGCGGCCGAGGCGGTCGCCCCTACATTGTATAGGCTATCGGTATGCAAGAATACCATACGCTGTAGGGGCGAGCCCCCGGCTCGCCCGCCCGCATACAAAACAATCGTTTGTCGACAGCCTGAGGTACGAGGTAGCTGCCTGTTACCTCGTACCTGTTAAGGAGAATTCATGAAACGCAAGCTGCGCACCCTGATAATTATAGCGGCAGTCATAATCGGTCTGGAGCTGGGTACCGGCTTCTTCGTGCGACGCGAATCCGCGCGGTTTGAAACCATGCTGGACGGCATAACGACTGCGGCGCAGGCGGAAGACCTTATCGAGCGGTGGCGCGATTCGCGCGGAAAGCTTGAGATGTGCCTTTCCTTCGACGACGCGGAGGAGATATACGGCGCGATGGTGGAGCTGCGCGTTCTGCTGGAAGAGGGCGAGAGCGCGTCGTCCGCGCGCGAGGGATTGCGTCTGCTGCTCGTTCGCATACGCGAGAAGCGCGGGTTTACGCTGAAGAATTTTTTGTAGATTCGATTACATTGAATCGGGCGGCGTATTAATGCCGCGCCCGATGCATTGTTGCCCGCGGGCGATCCGGGGGCTCGCCCCTACATGGGTTTGGTTAATTCAATCGGGCGAATACGTAAAGCTGTAGGGGCGGCCGCCTCGGTCGCCCGCCCTATTCAACAACCTTATATTTGTCGGCAGGGAATACCTGTATGTGCGATTTCACGGGTGCAAAAGCCAATCCAACGCGTTTATCTGTTTGATTCCGTTATGCGAGATTAGCGGCGCGTGGTCCATCGTAAGCAGATATTTCGGGTTATGGTCGCCTATCGCCTCAAACGGCGCAAGCTCGCGCTTCAGAGTTTTGCCGTCCGCGTCCGTGACCGTGTGCGCAACCTGATAGTATTCCGCCCCCTCGTCGCCGATTGCGGCGAAGTCAACCTCCGCCGCGCCGACCTTCCCGATATAAACCTCATACCCGCGTCGCAGAAGCTCCAGAAAGACTATGTTTTCAAGGATATGCCCCATATCATAGTCGCCGGCTCCGAGCAAAGCATAGCGCAGCCCAATGTCCGCCGCATAATATTTGTCGCCCGTCTTCAAGTATTGCTTGCCCTTTATATCGTAGCGCCCGATTTTATACAGAATAAAGCTTTCGGTCAGCGCGGAAAGGTAGCTTTCCACCGTGTGAACCGAGATTTTTCTTCCGGACGAAGTCATTGTATCCGCTATCTTTTTAGTCGAGCAGACGTTCCCGATATTGTGAAACATGAACCGCACGACGCTCTTGAGCATCTCTATGTCGGGGAATTTCCTGCGCGCGACAATGTCCTTCAATACTATAGTGTCAAATATCCCTTGCAGATATTGCCGCCTGTCTTTGGGCGCGTTAAGCTCCAACGCATACGGGAACGCGCTGTTTTGCGCGTAATCGGAATACAAGCGGTCGATGCTCGTTCCTTTCGGAAACGCGGAAACATATTCCCTGAATGAAAGCGGAAGCATCTTTATTTCTATATAGCGCCCCGTCAGCAGCGTCGCAAGCTCGCCCGAAAGAAGATGCGCGTTGGAGCCTGTTATATAAACGTCGCAGTTTTTCTTTATGAATAAGCTGTCGACAGCTTTCTGAAAATCCGCGACGCGCTGAACCTCGTCAAGAAAGATATACATATTCTTTTCAGGCAGAACGCGTTCGTTCACATACGCGTATAGCTGCTTGCTTGTTTCAATCTCCTCAAACTCGCCGTCTTCAAGGTTGATTGAAATAATCTGTTCGCTCGATACGCCTTCCGCGCGAAGATAATCTTGATACAATTCAAACAGCGTGGATTTGCCGCACCTGCGGATTCCCGTCACCACTTTTATCAGCTTTTTATCGCGGAAACGAATGAGATTGTCAAGATATTCACGTCTTTCTATCATATGAACCGCTCCGATACTTTTGCATTAGTTTTACCATAAATCATCAAACTAATCAAGTTTTTGCAGTACCCGCGCAAAAACAATTTCTGCGTGAGGTTCAGACTGTCGACAAACGATTATTTTGTATGCGGGCGGGCGAGCCGGGGGCTCGCCCCTACAGCATATTGCATTCCTGTATACCGATAGCATACACCCTGTAGGGGCGACCGCCTCGGTCGCCCGCCCTTTACAACGCCTGTGGGCTTTTGTCGACAGTCTGAGCTTGGGATTTTACATGAATCGCCGAATCAATTATAATTACCCCATGGTGAAACTTTGCATGGGTTCGCTGGCAATCTCGCCGATCGCGCGCGGCGTTACGCAGGAACACGCGCTAAGCGTCGTTCGGGCGGCGTATGACGGCGGCGCGGGCATCATTGATACGGCGGAATACTATCGGAACTACGCGCTGCTTATGCCCGCGCTTGCAGCTCTTCCGAACATGCGCGTCATAACGAAGACGTACGCCTATGACGAAACGACGGCTGAGGCTTCGTTCGGCAAGGCGCGGCGCGAGCTTGGCCGCGATTACATCGATTACTTTCTGCTGCACGAGCAGGAGAGCATACACACGCTGCGCGGTCACGCGGGCGCGGCGCGCTTCTTCCGCCGAAAAGCGGGCAGCCGTCAAATCGGCCGCTTCGGCATATCGACGCACAGAATAGAGGGCGTTCGCGCCGCCGTGAAATACGCGTCGGAATACGGTATCGGGGCGGTCATGGCGCCGCTGAACATGCTCGGCGTCGGGCTCTCCGACGGAACGCTTTCCGAAATGATTGACGCGCTTCGCGAAGCGAAGGCGGCGGGGCTTGACGTGTTTCTCATGAAGGCGCTGGCGGGCGGGCATCTCATCTCACGCCGCGACGAAGCGTTCCGCTTCATTCTGGAGCAGGATTACGCGGACTATTGCGCAATCGGGATGGCAAGCGCCGCGGAGGCGCGTTACGCCTGCGCCGTATTCAATAATACCGCGCCGAGTGAGGGTGACGCGCAGACCAGCCTTCGCGCCGACAGGCGGCTTATGATTGAGGAAGGCTGTATCGGCTGCGGCGCGTGCGCGGAACGCTGCGGGCAGCGCGCGATTGTGATGGATTTCGGGAAGGCGCGCGCGATTGCGGACAAATGCGTGCAATGCGGATATTGCGCGGCGGTGTGTCCGGAGTTGGTGATTAAAATCATGTAGCGGGGTGAAGCCCTGCGCCTTATTGTGCGTATGACGTACGCGTGGCATGGTCTGCTGCTGCGCACGGCACTTGGCGCAGTCCGTTCTCTTTCTTGCCAGCCGCGGCAAGAAAGAGAACCAGAAAGAAGCGCTTTTTGGGGACGCCCGCGCAAAACTCGCTGCGGCTCGAACAGTTGCGCGGGGTTGGTGCGGGGGACGACCGCGCAAAGGTCTGCGGACCTATGCGCGGGGGTTGGGACGAGGGGACGAGGACGTGGGGGGGACGAGGGGACGAGGACGCGGGGGGACGAGGACGTATCGGCAAAAGCCCATCGGCGTTGTAAAGGGCGGGCGAACGACCCACCCCGCCAAATCACCGGGGTCCCCGACAAATCCGCAGATTTGTCGGGGTGGTTCGACGGATTTGTCGGGGACCCCGGGAGGCGGTCGCCCCTACAGGGTGTATGCTGTCGGTATGCAGGAATGCAATATGCTGTAGGGGCGAGCCCCCGGCTCGCCCGTGGGCATACAAAACAATCGTCTGCCGACAGTCCGTAACGATTTATGTTTGTCGTTGCGGGTATCCGTTCCAACATTCAATTGTTAATTGTTCATTGTAAATTGTTCATTCGCCCCACTCTATTCAAACCTCATTATCCCCAACGCGCGATACGTTTCATCGTCAATAATATCTGCGGCGGGCAATCCGCGTTCCTTCTTGAACGCCAGAAGGGCGCGGCTTGTGCCGGGACCGTATGTGCCGTCCGCAGCCCCCGTATAGAACCCGAGAACCGCAAGCTTGCGCTGTACCGCAACCACCGCGTGGTGCTTGCTCCATGGAAGGAGCGTCGGCAAGTCGCCGACCTCCCCGTACGGCGAGCCTTCGATGATTACGCGCGTCCCCACATAAACAAGCTTCGCCAATTCTTCCACATCGCGGTTGAACATGCGCACACAACCGTGCGACGCGGCGCTGCCGATAGAACCCGGCGCGCTCGTTCCGTGTATGCCATATACACCCCACTGTGTGGAAAGGCGCAGGAAGCGCGGCCCCATGTCGCTTATCTTCGGTATTTCCTTCGATTTGATGTAGAACACTCCTATCGGCGTCGGCGTTTCCCAGCGTCCGATTGCGACAGGATACACCTTTATCGGCACGTGATTCTCATACAGCGTGAGAGTAAGCTTGTATGTGTCTATAATAATCAGCAATTCATATTTGCCCGATACCGCCCGCGTTATAGGTTGGAACACTATCAGAGCGGAAACTATCAGCACGACCGCGGCGATTGTTACAAGCGTCTTCTTCTTCATGAGGAATGATATGCGTGGATTCGCAATATCATTAATCATGAATAACATGTTTAATGAGCTGAAAAATAAAGTGTTCCAAGACGCTGAACTGCTCGCGGACGTCCGCGCCAACATGAAGGATTTCTTCGTGGTGTTCCTTTCGGTCTGCGATATGAACACCCGCGCGCGCGTCTTCACAGGCACGGGCAGAACGCTTGAATCCGCATGGTCGTCTGCGGAACGTCAATGCAACGCGCGCATTAGTTCCGCACGTATTCCGTTGTGCATAAAGGCAGACATAGTCGACCACACGGAAACAATCTCGCAAGCAGAATACGCGAAGCGTCAGGCGGACAGCGAATACATGAACTTCTGCCGGCTGGGCGTGTCGTTCGGCAGAAGCTTCAAAACCGCGTTCATCGAGGCGGAAGTGAACTGCAACAAGATGTACGACTGGAAGGCAAAGCTGTGGAACCTTGATAACATAAACAAGTATCTTAAGAAGAACAGAGACGCCGAACCCATGCCTTCCATTCCGAACCAACTCACAGTCTTCACCGCGTACAGCTTCTTTCAAGACGAGACAGGAAAAGTCACAGAGCTTTACGCAAACGACGACGACTTCGGCAGACGGATTGTGAATGTAAACGCGCAGTTTATCCAAGGGATAATCGACGGCGCGTCGCGCTATCTCGCGGGCATGATGAAGGACGACGGTTCGTTCATATACGGTTACAGCCCCGCGTTCGGCAAGGAGCTTGGCGGCTACAACATACTGCGCCACATAGGCAGTCTGTGGGCTTTGCTGAACTATTACCGCGATAACCCGTCAAAGAAACTTCGCGCAAAGCTTCAGCGCAGCATAGATTACTTTGCGGAAGATTACGTCAAGCGCTATGATAGCTTCGCGTTCATTCTGGAGAAGAAGTCGAGCGAACTTAAGCTTGGCGGCAACGGCATTGCGATTGTCACGCTGTCGATATACAGGGATGTGTTTAAGTCCGCTAAACCACCCCGACAAATCTGCGGATTTGTCGGGGACCCCGGTAAATATGATGGTTTGATAGCTGAGCTTGCGGAAGGGATTCTGTTCGCGCAGAACGATGACGGCTCGTTCAACCATGTATACAACGAGGACCTAACCTTGAAGGCGGACTTCCGCACAGTATACTACGACGGCGAAGCCGCGTTCGGGCTGACGCTCGCCTACGCGCTGACGCAAGATAAGCGGTACTTGGACGCGGCGGAACGCGCTGTCGCTTACTTTATCAGGGAAGACTACGCGCAGTACCGCGACCATTGGATTGCCTACACCATGCGCGAGATAACAAAGCACGTTCCCAAGCCCGAGTATTTCAAGTTCGCGCTGGATAACGTGCTTACCAATCTGGAAATAATCTATATGCAGAAAACGTCTTACCATACATATATGGAGCTGTTGATGGCAGGCTATGAAACGTATCTGCGCAGCCCGTTCGTGAAAGAAGAAATAACGCGGGCAATCAAGGCGACGATTCACCGCCGCGCGGAACATATGCTGAACGGTTACTGTTTTCCCGAAACAGCGATGTACATGAAGAAACCGCGCGAGTGCGTTAACGCGTTCTTCGTGCGCCACGATAACTTCCGCATACGCATTGACGATTTGCAGCATTTCCTTGGGGGGTATCGCGGGTACGTGTTGAATGAAAGTTAAAAGTCAAGAGTGAAAAGTTAATACTTTAGGTTTGGTGTTGTGAATGTGCGTTCCTTACCATTAACTTATAACTTTTCACTCTTAACTTTTCACTCAAATAGCTTTTCACTCTTAACTTTTAACTTGTTACAGCTCAGCAGGAGCAGACAAGAGGCGAAAGAAGTGGTAGAATAAGGGGGAGATGAGAAATCCAGAACGGGATGTATTTCGGCAGTTAACAGAGACGTTGGAGCGCAACGAAAAGCTGGAAGCTGATCTAACTTATCTGCGCGTCACAAAACAACGCTTGATATTTCCCTCAGAATCGGTTATAATACGAAAGATCACGCACCCGCGGCGGTCTATTGTTTCGTGCCTGTAAGGTGTAGATAGACGCAACGCGCGCGGGGTGGTTCTTCGATTCCGTATGGAGTGCGAAGAAGAGAACGAATAATGGAGGAAACACAACTTGGCAGTTATCTCAATGAAACAACTACTGGAAGCGGGCGTACACTTCGGTCACCAAACGCGCCGCTGGAACCCGAAGATGGCTCCGTACATCTTCACGGAGCGCAACGGAATCTACATCATCGACTTGCAGAAGACGGTCCGCAAGGTCGACGAAGCCTACGCGTTCGTTCGCGACGTGGCGATGGAAGGCAAGAGCGTTCTGTTCGTCGGAACGAAGAAGCAGGCGCAGGATTCCATTCAGTCGGAAGCCAAACGCTGCAACATGTTCTATGTGAACAACCGCTGGCTGGGCGGTATGCTCACCAACTTCCGCACAATCCGCACGCGCGTCGAGCGGCTCAACCAGATAGACCGCATGGAGAAGTCGGGGCAGTTTGACATTCTGCCCAAGAAGGAAGTAATAAAGCTTGCGAAAGAGCGCGAGAAGCTGGAGAGCAATATCGGCGGAATCCGCGAGATGAAGAAGCTGCCGGGCTGCCTGTTCATCGTGGACCCCAAGCAGGAAGAGATAGCGGTGAAGGAAGCGCGCGCGCTGAAGATACCGATAGTCGCGATAGTCGACACCAACTGCGACCCCGACGTTGTCGACCACGTAATACCCGGCAACGACGACGCAATCCGCGCCGTAAAATTAATCGCGGGCAAGATGGCGGACGCGGTCCTCGAGGGCAGACAGGGCGAACAGCAGGGCGACGAGATTCCGCAGGACGCGGTCGTCGGAGAATAATAATCTGAAACGCAAAGGGAGTTGATATATATGGCTGAAGTAACAACGGCGATGGTTAAGGAATTGCGCGAGCGCACGGCGGCGGGTATCGCGGATTGCAAGAAGATGCTTATCGAAGCGGACGGAAATATGGAAAAGGCGATAGACCTCCTTCGCGAAAAGGGGCTGGCGCAAGCCGCGAAGAAGTCCGGCAGAATCGCAGCGGAAGGCATCGTCGATTCATATATCCACATGAACGGCAAAATAGGCGTTCTGGTTGAAGTGAACTGCGAAACAGACTTCGTCGCGAAGACTGACCAGTTCAAGGCGTTGGTGCACGATATCGCGCTGCAGATTGCCGCCGCGAATCCGCTGTATCTGAGCAAGTCGGAGGTTCCGCAGGAAGCGCTCGACCACGAGAAGGAAGTGCTTCGCGCGCAAGCCTTGCAGGAAGGCAAGCCTGAGAAGATTATCGACCGCATGGTCGAGGGCCGCATAGAGAAGTACTACAAAGACACATGCCTTCTCGAACAGCAGTTCGTCAAGGATCCCGACAAGACGGTCAGCAACCTTCTGACGGAAGCCACGGTCGCGATAGGCGAGAAGCTTTCGATACGCCGTTTCGTGCGCTATGAGCGCGGCGAAGGAATGCAGAAGCGCGAAGAGGATTTCGCGGCAGAGGTCGCAAAACAGGCGGGGCTGGCGTAAAGGAA
The DNA here is from genome assembly GCA_031280145.1 of Oscillospiraceae bacterium. Classification (GTDB taxonomy): domain Bacteria; phylum Bacillota; class Clostridia; order Christensenellales; family Aristaeellaceae; genus JAITHB01. Next base: position 9,216 of record JAITHB010000028.1, read on the forward strand.
TCGTAGGGCGGTATTTACCGCCCTTAATATTGCAATTGTAAGGAAACACAATGCCAAAGAAATATTTGATAAAGCTATCCGGCGAAGCCCTGGGAATAGACGGACGTCTCTTCGACGCGACAAAGTTCGATAAAATGGCGGCGGCAATTAAGAGCGTCACGGAGGACGGCTCGCGCGCGGCCGTTGTGCTTGGCGGAGGGAATCTTTGGCGCGGTCGCACGGGCGTTTTCTCCGGCGTGAACCCCGT
>JAITHB010000165.1 GCA_031280145.1 Oscillospiraceae bacterium
TTCTCGTTGCGCTCCATCGTCTCTGTTAACTGCCGAAATACATCCCGTTCTGGATTTCTCATCTCTCCCTTATTTTACCACTCCTTTCCCCTCTTGTCTGCTTCTGCTGAGCTGTAACAGCCCATCGTGTTGTAAAGGGCGGGCGACCCGGGGGGCCGCCCCTACAGGTGGTTTGTCTGCGTTCAATCGTGCATGTGATGTGAAACTGTAGGGGCGAGCCCCCGGCTCGCCCGCCCGCATACAAAACAATCGTTTTTCGACAGCCTGAGGTTTGCGTTGCAAATCCGAAGCATCAAATGTATAATCCCCTCATGGGAATGAACTTCGACATAATCAAAACGGATTCGCGCAGCCGCGCGCGGCGCGGTCGGCTCACCCTCCCGCACGGCGTTGTGGAAACGCCGTGCTACATGCCCGTCGGAACGCAGGCGACCGTTAAGGCGATGCGCCCCAAGGATTTAGTGAACGTCGGCGCGCAGATTATCCTCAACAATACATATCATCTGCACCTGCGCCCCGGCGAGGACACCGTGGCGAAGGCGGGCGGCAGCCACAAATTCATGGCGTGGGAGCGTCCCATCCTCACCGACAGCGGCGGCTATCAGGTGTTCTCGCTGAGCAAAATACGCAAGATGAGCGAAGAGGGCGTGGAGTTCCGCAGCCATATCGACGGACGCAAGATGTTCATCTCGCCCGAAATATCGATGGACATACAGATGAAGCTCGGCAGCGACATAGCGATGGCGTTCGACCACTGCATTGAATATCCCTGCACGGAGCTTGCCGCAGAACACGCCATGCTGCTCACCGACAGATGGGCAACGCGATGCAAGGCGCACCACTCGCACGACTATCAAAATCTGTTCGGCATCGCGCAAGGCGCGTTCTTCGGGAATCTGCGCCGCGAGAGCGCGCTGTCGCTCGCGGGGATGGACTTCGTCGGATACGGCATAGGCGGGCTGTCCGTCGGCGAACCTAAGCCGCTGATGTATGAGATGCTTGAGATTGTGACGGACAACCTCCCCAAAGAGAAGCCGCGCTACCTCATGGGCGTAGGCTCTCCCGACTGCCTTGTCGAGGGCGTACTGCTCGGCGTGGATATGTTCGACTGCGTCTTGGCGACGCGCATAGCGCGCAACGGAACGGTGTTCACGCGCGAGGGACGCATGGTTGTGAAGAACGCGCGGTTCGCGGAGGACTTCCGCCCGATAGACGAAACGTGCGACTGCTACTGCTGCCGAAATTTCAGCCGCGCGTACATGCGCCATCTGTTCAAGGCGAACGAGATACTCGGCGCGCAGCTTGCAAGCGAACACAACCTGCGCTTCCTTCTGCGCATGATGGAGGAGATACGCGAAGCGATTCAGAACGACACGCTGCGGAAGTATCGCGACGAGTTTTATCTGCGCTACGATTTGACAAAAAATTTTTGATGTAATTGGAATTTTTCACGGTAACGTCATTGCATTAAAGGGCATTGGTTTGATATAATACCAAGCGATAACTAAATATTGTAAGGCGGTGCAGAATTTTGTTCCAGAGTTTTTTCAGCCTGTTCACCCGCGCAACCGGCGCGCTCGCGGAAATCGCGTCGACTGTCGCTCCCGAAATAACCGCGACGCTCGACCCCGAGTCGACCGCGGAAGTGTTAGAGCAGACGCCTGCGGAAGGCATCCTCGCGATCGTAATCCAATTCGCGCCAATCCTTCTTATCGGCGTGGTGTTCTACTTCCTCATGATTCGTCCGCAGCGCAAGAAGGACAAGAAGGTTAAGGACATGCTGGCTGCGGTCAAGGTTGGCGACCGCGTCACGACCATCGGCGGCATTCACGGAACCGTCGTCGCCGTGAAGGACGATATTTTAACGGTTGTGGTCGGACAGGACAAAACCAAGCTCGTGTTCGCCAAGTGGGCAATCCGTACCGTCGACGAAATTTCCATTTCAAACGAGCAGGAATCATTGACGTAATCCGTCCGAAGTCACACCATTCAGTTATACCTGCGGGCGATCGAATGCGGTCGCCCGTTTTTTTCCTATTCTATTGCATGTCTATCCGTCATATTATCACACATCCGCAAACAAAATTCGGAGGGCTTTCCTCGTACGGCGAATAATCATTTGGAGGCTTTATGCTTGATCCTAACAACATTATCAATATAGAAACCGACTCCATAGACTGGTCCCCGAAGGAGCTGGACCCGCTCGGCGCGCTTTCAAACAGCCTTGAGGACTCGATTCAGATTGCGCTCAAGTTCAACGACGACGGAAGCGTTTCATCCGCGGACGTCGTCGGCATGGACTTCGGCAATTTCGAGAAGGCGGCGAAGGACGCTATCGAGCAGACGCTCAACGACGGCGACACAACGGAAGCGGAGCTTGGCAGCGCGGCCGCGGAAGCCGTAAACAATCTCTTCGGAAACATTACGCGCGGAATCGGCGCGTTCACGAACTTCGGGAAGTTCCCTTCACAGCTTGAGAAGGTTGAGCCGAAGCTGATAAAGTGCAGCGTCTCCCCGCCGAACGTCGTCTCCTTCTCGCTTGAGGGCATTAACGATATGCACGAGACCGCGAAGGGCGAGCTTGCGCGCGAGGAAGTGTACGAGAAACTGATTTCCGACAAAGACGGAAACTTCTCCGTTTCGCTCCTTCCCGGCACATATCTGCTGAAGCAAACCTCCGCGCCCGAGGGCTACGTCGTAAACGAGCAGCTTTATCAGATACAGGTCGGTTCGGGCGGATTCATCGTGGACGGCGACGAGACCGCCGACGCATGCAAAGTTCAGCTTGCCAAGCTTGCGCGAAAATACGTTTTGACCGTCAGGGATTACGGCAAGAACCCGATAAGCAATACGATGTTCCACATTGTCGGAATGACCGCTGAAAACACTCCCGTGCGGTTCGTCGCGGGCAGTATGTCAGACGAGAAAGGCAGGGTTGCGCTCTCGCTTCCGCTCGGGCGGTTCAGCCTGTACGACGAGAACCCGCCGTACGCGCCGATCACATCAATCACCGTAGCGAGCGCAGTCGAAGGCGTGATAGAGGAAGAAGCCGTGATGATAAAGCCCGAGCGGAAAAGTGATTGGACCGTAGAATAAACTTGTCTTCCCGCGCATATTTTTGGGCGTAAGCCTAACTGCCTGTGCGGCAAGCGTTCTCGCTATGTGCATAAAAATGCTAAGGAGCGTTTATGAGGATTCAGATAACAGATGAAAAAGGACTTGCCGCGATAACAAGCGACAATGAATACGAACTGAGTAACGACGTCAAGGTGTCAAAGTCGTGGGTTAGCTTAAGCGGCGTCAGCGGCGTCACCATCTACGGAAACGGCTATAAGATAAGCAGGCTTTACAAGCCGCTGTTCGGCAGCGTCTCTTTCGTGAAGCTGTACAACGTTGCGGTCGAGTGCGACATTCATGAGTTGTCGGGGCGCTATGTCGGCGCGTTCATGCGATATGGTCTTCAGCCGACGCTGTCGGAATGCAAAGCGCACGGCTTCGTCAGCGGAGCGGAATACGTCGGAGGGCTTGTCGGCGACGCCAGCCAGGCGACGATCGAGCATTGCGTGAACTACGCGGAAATATCCGCTTCCTCATACTTTGGCGGAATAGTCGGCTGCGTGTCGCACTCAAACGTGTCGGGCAACGTCAACCACGGGGGCTTGCGTCCGATTCAGAAGTCCGTGTTCGGCGGCGGAATCGCGGGGAAGATGCAGGACGAGTGTTATGTCTGCGACAATGTCAACTACGGAACAATCAACGAATTCAAAATAAACTGCTGCGGCGGCATAGTCGGCGGATTGTCAGGCTCGCGCGTCTTCCGCGGGAACATCAACCGCGGCATCATCAACGGCGGCAGGCACGTCGGCGGAATCGCGGGCATCGCGGATAACTCCTGCATACTGAACAACGAGTGCATAATGCCTGTTTCGGGCAACAAAGACAACACCGGCGGAATCGTGGGTTACGCGGAAAGCGCGCCGCTGCTCGTCAGCGGAAACGTCGCCGCGGGCGCAGTCGATTGCGCGGGCGATAACGGCGGCGGAATCGTTGGGCTTGCCGCCGCGGGAACGATTATCACAGACAACACTCTGTCCTGCCCCGCGGTCCGCGCAATAAAGAACGTCGGCAGAATATTGGGAAGCGCGGCGGGCGACGTATATCTGCGCAACTTCCGGATTTACGCGAACTGCCTGATGAGCGGCAAGAACGGCAACTTCACATACAAAGACCAGTTTGTATATCCCGACGACGTGAACGCGGGAAGCGGCGGCATGATGGGCGAGTCATATTTCCCGCCCGAGGGCTTCAAGGTATCGGGGCTTCGCTTGTCCCCGATTCCGATTGAGGAAGAAGCGACGACAGACGAGAAATTGATTGCCGACCCAAGCCTTGCCGCCGTCGCCAAGATGGTGGAGACGTTCAGGCAAATCACGGCGTCGCTGTCAATCGGTTCGTCCGCGCTGGCCAACGCGTTCCAGATTTCAGAGGAAATACTCGTTCCTCTGTTAAAACGCGAGAAGAACACGATTCGCACGCTGCGGCAAGTGCGCGAAACGATTGACGCGTACTGCGACTTTATCGATTCCGCGGAGAAAAACATCGACAGCATGACCGAAAATGATGAAGCCGGCTTGTCACTCCCGAACCAAATTCGGCGCGTCGTAATATCATGTGATTCTGAGAGGACCAATCAGCCGCTTGCGGGCGCGTCGCTGTTCGTGCGCGGCGAAGGATATGACAGGATAATGGTTTCGGACATAGACGGTCATGTCGTTCTTGATAATCCTTCGGAAGGCGTGTATGAGATAAGCGAACACACCGCGCCATACTGCTATCAGCGCAGCGCGGGCCTGCACAAGATAGAGGTCGGCATGGACGACGCGATTGTGGACGGCGCGAGAGTAACGCCGGGCAACGGCGAGGTGAATCTTAGAATCGGGCATGTGCGAGACGAGTCGCAGCTGTTCATCAGCGGAGAAAATTGGGCGGCACGTCCGGAAGCGTGGAAAACAGGACTTATCCCGCATTCCGCCGCATACACTTCAAAAGACACGGCTTCCGACGACGCGGAAGACTCGGAAGCGCGGGAAATCGCGGCAGGCGTTCTGTCGGAGCTTCTGAATGTGACGGACGAAGCCGCGGGCGAATCCCTTGTAAAAGATACGGTATATTAGGTACGGGGCTGACCCTCCGACTATTCGGCGGGGGTAAAGCCTACGGTAATAGAACTTGAGCGAGAAGGGGCTGAAATATGATGTCATGCCGCTGTGAAAACAAAGGTCATCACGATTGCAAGCACGAGCATTACGCAGGGGCTTGTGATTGCGAACACGGTCGCCGCGAATACCCAACCTGCGGTTGCGCACAGCCGCACAGGCCGGTATGCCATCCTCATTATCCGCATAAACCGCATGAGCGCTGCGCGCCTGTTTACCACTGCACGCCGTCGGTTCGCCCGAAGCACGGCAGATGCGGCTTCATGCCGCCCGAGCTCTTCTCGTTCTACAGCTCAAAGTTCTGCAGAACAATCAACGTGCGCGTATGGAGACAGAGCGACCATTGCACTTGGTACTCAATCAAGCCGCATAAGTATTGCTATGAGCAGGAGCCGACGACATGCTATCACGAGGTCGACCCCTCGCGCTTCCCCGGAAGGTTTGAGTGCGTGAAGCCGATTCCGTGCCATCAACCGCATTACTGCCCGCCGCCGTGTCCGCCGCCGCGCCCTGATTGCGCATGCGAAGCGCTCAACATACCCGGCAGGTTTGAGTGTCCGCCGCCGCATCATATCGAGTGCTGCGATTGGGAACCCAGACCGCCTAAACGCTGCCGTCCCAAAACGGGCAAGCGCAAGATGAGACCGCCGATGCCCGCGCCTTGCCATGAGCCTCCTCGTCCGCCTGAGTGCCGCCCGCCGCATCCGCAGCCTCACGACTGCTGTCACGAGCCGCATCACCCTCATCATCCCGCGCATGAGTGCTGCCACGGTCATGATCACGCGCGCGACTGCCGCCATGAGCATCCGCGCGATTGCTTCCCGCATGAGCATTGCAAGCAGGAGCATCATCCGCATATGTGCCATGATATGTATAACGAACCCTTCAACGAATCGTGGAGCAATCTTCCCGACTGCGGATTCCATGATTCGGAAGAACCGCCTACGGTTGGCTGACGACGACAATTACTATTGCACGGATAAACAAGCGCGTCGGTTTTCTCCTTTCCGACGCGCTTGTTCTATCGCACCATACCGCGGGGGAGACGCGATTGCGTATTATTTTACGGGCGAGGGAACGAGGAACACGTTGGCGTCAAAATCGGGGTCGAAGCGGTTGCTCCAATTGTAATAGAGACGCTCGAACGAGAGGATGTAGTAGCCGTCCTGATTGTGGTCGGTTGTGTCATACGGGTCCATCAGAATGAGAACGTCGTCCGCGGTCGTCTCCGTATCCATCGTGTCGTATCCGATGATTACCTGCCAGTGTCCGCCCCAATCGTCCCAGCCGAGCAGAATCGGCTTGCCTTCCGCGAGGAAGCCCGGAATCATTCCTTCCTCAATATAGCTTGGGTCTTCCAAATCATAGGTGGAATAGACTTCAAAGCCACCTAAGCCGTCAAAAATATTTATCATCTGTTGAAGATTGGTCGCGCCCGGTTCATCCTTGCCGCGAAGCGCGACGAGGTCGAACTCGTTCATGCCGTCGCGCCTGCCGTACCACTCAAGCACGGTGAGAGCGGCGGTCGGTCCGCATGTCCATTCCGTCGCCTGCTGGATTGTCTTGTATCCCTCAAGCAGCGTCAGGCTTCCGCCGGACTTCATGCCGTAGAAGTCAAGCTTGGCATAGTAAGGCGAGTTCGCTACGTCGGCTTCGCGCTCGACGCCCGCAGCGCCTTCCAACACGTCTATGCCGTCGTAGGGAATCTTGTTCTCTTCAACGCCGATGACCAACGCGGCTTCGCCGACGGCGCATGCGGCAAGGGACAGAACCATGCACAGGATAATCGCGCACACAAGCACTCTCTTCATTAATTGATATTCCTTTCCGGCGCACTCGCTTGCATTGTACAAACGCAATATGCGCAACAGTCCCAAAGTTTATACCAAAAAAGAAAGGTTGTCAACCGCGGCCACGCCTGTATTTATTTTACCGAATAGAACAGGGAAAAGCACCGAACGAACCAACGGCGCATAGTAATGAATTGAAGTACCTTTTTGAGTATTATCTACAAGCTATAGACATCAGGAGGCAGCCGCATGAGCGAAGTTTTTTCCACTTTCTGCAAAGACGGAGACGAATACATAATTGCAAAGGGCGATACCTTGGGCGCAATCGCCGGATCGATGCATACCACCGTCCAGGCGATTCTCGCAGCCAACCCCGGTCTGGTTCCCGAAAAGCTCTACGTCGGGCAGAGGATCTGCGTTCCGCACGCGGGCACCGCGCCGGGCGGATGCAACGGAACCATATACACCATACAGAGCGGCGACACGCTGTGGGCGATAGCGAATAGGTATGGAACGAGCGTCGACGCCATCCTCCGCGCGAACACAGGGCTTAACGCCGCCAACCTTATGGTCGGGCAGAAAATCTGCATCGGCACAAGCGGCGGCGTAACTCCTCCGCCCGTAGACCCCGGCTGCGCGGGAACGAAGTATGTCGTCGTGCGCGGCGATACGTTCTACCTTATCGCAACCAAGAACAAGATTACCGTCGACGCGCTTCAGAAGGCGAACCCGACCGTGAAGCCGGAGAACCTCGTTATCGGGCAGGTTCTGTGCGTTCCCTCGGTCGTCGCGCCGCCGCCTATTTGCACGGGCGTGAAGTACACCGTTAAGAAGGGCGACACGCTCTATTCCATCGCGCAGTGGAACAAGGTAAGTCTGAAAGACCTGCTTGCTGCGAACCCTTCCGTCAACCCCGAAGCGCTGTACGTCGGGCAGATTATCTGCATTCCCAAGATCGATACGCCCGCGCCCGAACCCGTGTGCAGCGGAACGCGCTATCAGGTCGTTCGCGGCGACACCTTCTTCGCCATCTCGAAGAAGCACGGAATCAGCGTCGCCGACCTCATGTCCGCGAATCCGAACGTGAACCCCGAGAAGCTCTACATAGGTCAGACAATCTGCATACCTACGGGCAATCCGCACCCCGGCACGTCGTGCAGCGGAAACATGTATGTCATAAAGAAGGGCGACACCTTCTATGATATAGCGAGAGTGCACGGTCTGGCGGTGCAGGATCTGCTTTCCGTTAACACGGGCGTGAATCCCGAGAAGCTTTATGTCGGGCAGACAATCTGCATCCCGAACAAAGTGCCGAACGAAAGCTCCTCGTGGTACTCGGAAAGCACAGGCTCGTCGACGGAACAGAACACCGTTCCGCTGAACATCACCGATATGCTCGGCACTCCCGAGCTTGCGAAAGCCCCCGTTGAAACCGCGCCCGCCGCTCCGACGCAGATTGCGGACGCTTCGCCCGCGCCTGTCGTTCCCGCCCCCGCTCCCGCCGCTCCCGCTCCCGCGGAGGTCGCGTCCGAGCTTGCGGCGGCGCCCGCGCCCGCGCCTGCGCCCGAAGAACCCGCGTCGGAATCGCCGTTGTCGCCCGTAAGGCTTGTCGCGCAGGCTCCGTCCGAGACGACGAAGGAGAAAGCCGCGACTTTGCCCGAACACACCATCGCGGCGGAGATCGCGCAGTCGCCAATCGTCGAACAGCAGTCGATAGAAGACGTGAAGCAGTATACTCAACCCGCCGCAGAATTGGCGCAACCTATACCGGTGGAGGTGAAAGAATTGGCTAATGAAGGAATAGGGCAGGCAGGAAGCAGCTTTGAAGCCCTCGAACCCGTTACCCCCGCGGACGCTCCGCCTAAGGAAGACGCAAAACCATCGACGCCCGCTCCCGCGCCGACGCCCGTTATTCCCGCGCCGCCGTCCTCGTGCAGCGGCACGCGCTATACCATTGTTAAGGGCGACACATTCTGGGGAATCGCGCAGAGATACGGCATAACGAACGCCGCGCTCGTCCGCGCGAATCCGCAGGCGAACCCCGACAAGATTTACGTGGGTCAGATTCTTTGCATACCCGGCGTGTATCCCGAACCCGCGCCGTGCAACGGTGTGCGCTACACCGTTCAGAAGGGCGACACGCTGTATCAGATAGCCGTGTGGAACGACATCTCGCTGGCGGAGCTTCTCGCCGCGAACCCCGGCGTGAACCCCGAGACGCTTGCCGTGGGTCAGGTGATCTGCGTTCCCAAGTCCTCCTGCAACGGAAAATATTACATAGTCGTAAGCGGCGATACGCTGTTCTCAATCTCGCGCCAGACGGGAGTCGCGATTAACGATATAGCGGACGCGAACCCCGGCGTTGACTGGAGCAAATTAGGCGTCGGAACGAAGCTTTGCATACCTGTCAGCAACGTTACGCCGCCGTTCTGCCTGAACGGCGCGCCGTACCTCATCAAGAAGGGCGACACGCTGTATCAGATAGCGCTGCGCTTTGGCGTGAACCTCGCGACGCTTCTTGAGACGAACCCGACCGTCAACCCGATGGACCTCAAGGAAGGCACGTTCATCTGCCTGCCCGACCCGAGCTACGTTCCGCCCAAGCCGCTTCCGCCCGTCTGCAAAAACGGCACCGTGTACACTGTCGTCTACGGCGACACCATCTACTCTATTTCCGAGAGAACGGGAATCTCATACGCGGACATCGCGGCGTCGAACCCCGGCGTGAACCTGTTTGCGCTTGTGGCGGGCGACTTTATCTGCTTGCCGACCGCGCAGCCCGAACCCGTTTGCAGCGGCGGAAACGTGTACTATATCCAAAAGGGCGACACGCTCTGGAAGATAGCGCAGGCGAACGGGCTTGAAGTGGCGGAGCTTCTTGCCGCTAACCCCGGCGTGAACCCCGAGAAGCTTGAAGTGGGTCAGATAATCTGCGTGCCGAAGGCGAACACCTGCAAGGGCGCGCGCTATCCCGTTCAGAAGGGCGACACGTTCTACAAGATAGCGCTTGCGTTCTCGCTGACTGTCGATCAGCTTATCGCCGCCAATCCCGGCGTCGACTACAACAAGCTGGAGGTCGGACAGTTGATCTGCCTGCCGAAGCCCGGCACGACGCCCGAACCCTGCACGCCGTTCTGCTATGTCGTGTGCTGCGGCGATACCGTCGCGCATATCGCGTCCGAGTTCGGCATAACGATAGGCGAGCTTAAGGCTGCGAATCCGTGGCTGTATATGAACCCGATCCGCCGCGGCATGACGCTTGCGATACCTTGTCCCGGCGTTCAGTATTGCCCGTCCGCGCCTGATCCGCAGCCGATCGCGCCGCCTTCCGCTGCCTGCTCGGGAACCAACTATGTAATACAGAAGGGCGATTCGTTCTATCTCATCGCGCAGCGTTACGGCATTGCCTTGGCGGATTTGATGGCGTCAAACCCCGGCGTCGCGCCTGAGAAGCTGGTCGTGGGGCAGGTTATCTGCATTCCTTCCACCGCGCATTAATTCATTGATTCTCTGATGTGCAGGGGCGGCTTGATGCCGCCCCTTGTTTGTATTTACCATTCGGGGGAAAGCAGGAAATCTGCAATGTGCATGGTCTTTATGCCTTCGTAATTGCCTCCCGCAAATTCGTCTGTTCGCAGAACATATTTCGGGTAGTTGTCGCGAATATCCAAAAGCCGACCGTACTCGCGTTTTTCGGTCTCGTCGCTCTCGATTCTTTGTGCGATTTGGATATATATCTTGTTTTCATGTCTTGACGCCACAAAATCAATCTCACCGCCTGAAAGCTGACCGACATTAACTTCGCAGCCTCGCCGCAAAAGCTCTATATAAACGACGTTTTCGAGCGTTGCGGCAACGCTGTCGGGTTTGTAACCCAGCACACAGTAGCGCATAGCCGAATCGCAAACGTAAAACTTCTCCTGCGTTTTAAGTATTTCCTTGCCTTGCAGATCATAGCGCGAACAGCGGTGCAGAATAAACGCTCCAACCAGTTGGTTCAGATAGCTGTAAACCGTTTCGTTGTCGACAGTCCGCCGCTCCGCTTTCAAAAACTTGGCGACGGACGTTGCGGAAAAGGTTCTGCCGATATTATCAAACGCGAAACGCACGATACGCTCCAATTGGTCAACCTTGCGGATTTGGTTGCGCTTTACTATATCTGTATAAATGGTAGAATTGTATATGTCCTTCACTATTGTGTAAGCTTCATCAACGCTGTATTCCTTCAGATGAATGGCGGGGAATCCGCCAAAACGAATGTAGCGGGCAAATTCCGCGTGAGTGTTATCCGCCTTGCCATATTCGCTTCGGAACATAAGATATTCCGCGAATGACAGCGGAAACACATGAAACTGAATATAACGCCCTGTGAGGTAGGTGGAAATCTCATTGGACATCATGCGGGAGTTTGAGCCCGTGATATAGATATCTACATCAAAATCGATCATTAATGAGTTGACGGCTTTTTCCCAATTGTCAACTTCTTGTATCTCGTCAAAGAAAAGATAAGTTTTCCCGCCGCTGTTAAGCTTTCCTTTAACTTCGTTGTATAGATGTTTCGCTGTCGTGATGTCGTCATGCTCAAGGGATTCAAAGCTGTAAAACAGAATTCTGTCTTGCGCGATACCGCGTTCGCACAGCTTATCCGCGATCATTTTCAGAATGGTAGATTTTCCGCTGCGTCTCACACCGGAAAGAATCTTGATAAACGGAGTATCGGTATATGACATTATCCTATCTATGTATAGCGGGCGAAAAATCATTTTACCACCTCTCTGTTCATAGAATACCGCAAAACAGTCAGGACTAATACGGTTTTGCGATTATAATCCGACAAAGCGCCTTAACCGAAAATGGCTATGCGAATATATGTTTTGAGGATTTCGGAATCGGATTCCGAAATCCTCAAAACGGAGCCATTAACCCGCAATGCGAAAAAGTTTACATTCGATGGGGAGGTAGTTGAACCCTGTTTTACAACATTCGCCCGCACCCATACTGCCGCCCCCCGCATTCCCCTAATTCCCAACTACCCCCGTCCCTAATCCAAAAAGTCCTTCAGCCGCTTGCTCCTGCTCGGGTGGCGCAACTTGCGCAGCGCTTTCGCCTCGATTTGGCGGATGCGTTCGCGCGTCACGTTGAACTCCTTGCCGACCTCTTCGAGGGTGCGCTGGCGGCCGTCGTCAAGTCCGAAGCGCAGGCGCAGAACCTTCTCCTCGCGAGGCGTAAGGGAATCCAGAACGTCGGTGAGCTGCTCCTTCATCAGCGTGAACGAAGCCGCTTCCGCGGGCGCGGGCGCGTCGTCGTCGGGGATGAAGTCGCCCAAGTGGCTGTCTTCCTCCTCGCCTATCGGGGTTTCCAGAGAGACGGGTTCCTGCGCAATCTTGATTATCTCGCGCACCTTATCCTCGGAGATTGCCATTATCCGCGCAATCTCTTCGGGTGTGGGCTCGCGTCCCAGCTCCTGCAGAAGCTGGCGCGACACGCGTATCAGCTTGTTGATCGTCTCCACCATGTGAACGGGGATGCGGATGGTCCGCGCCTGATCCGCTATGGCGCGCGTTATCGCTTGGCGAATCCACCACGTCGCGTATGTGGAGAACTTGTAGCCCTTGCGGTAGTCGAACTTCTCGACGGCCTTGATAAGCCCGAGGTTGCCCTCCTGAATGAGGTCGAGGAACAGCATACCGCGCCCGACATAGCGCTTGGCGATCGAAACCACAAGCCTCAGATTCGCTTCCGCGAGCTTCTTTCTGGCGTTGAGGTCGCCGGCTTCCATGCGCTGCGCTATTTCGATTTCATCCTCCGCGGAAAGAAGCGCGACCTTGCCTATTTCCTTCAGATACATGCGCACGGGGTCGTCGACCGAAATACCTTCGGGAACCGAGATGTCTATCTCCTCCGCCGTTTTTACGGGCGGCGCGGGAATCGCATCCTGCTCGACCAAATCAATTTCGTTTACGACGTCGATACCGAGCGAGTCCAGCGTTTCCAGAATGCGGTCGAACTGATCCGGCTCGATCTCCATTTCGACGAAATGGTTCATTATTTCCTTATAAGTAAGAACGCCTTTCGTCTTGCCGGACTTGACAAGCTCGTCTACCTTAAGGCGGCTTTCGTCACTTTGCGCCGCGGCGTTCGCAAGCCCTTCCGCCGCCGTGTTGCCGTTAATATCCAAAGGAGTCACTCCTTTCGTCCATGCACCCTTGCGCTTAAAGCCTTTTACTCTGTTTAACCATCTTTTCAAGTTCCCGCATTTTTCGTATTTCTTCCGTGGAAACGTTCGTCGGGTCTGAGCCTATCTCGCCAACGAGAATTTTGATATCTGCACTATTTGACTCGATGCGAAGCTCTGCCAGACAGTCCGCTACTATCTTGTCAAGCTCATCGCCGGTAGGTTCGACCATATCTTCATACATTCTTGAAATCTTTATAGTTTCCTCTTTCCAGTCCGCTTTTTCTTTATCGAATTCGGAAACAATCGCGGCGAAGTTTTTCCCCTCGCGCAGTTTGTCCGCAATGGCGCGGTGGTCTTCGCGCAGGAACACATCGTTTGTGTAGCGTCCCGCGTCCTTCTTCTTCGACAGGAAATACAGAAGGTTGCGCGCGGCTTTGACTGCGGTGCTCTCTGCGGGGGCTAGCGAGGTGTTCGGTGTCTGTTCTTCAGAATGCGCGGGGTATTTTTGCATACCGCGGGCGACCGAGGCGGTCGCCCCTACAGGTTTTACGGATTTCACTTGCCGTTCCAGCACCTCTGCGGGAAACCCCGCCGTGACCGCAAGCTCTTCTATCGCGGCGTACTGCTCCACGGGTTCCGCCAACGCGAGTACTTTACCCGCTTCGATTGCGAACTTTGTTCGCTGGTCGTTGTCCGACATATCGAAGCCCCTTATCAGACGCTTCAAACGGAACCGCACGGGCGAAAGCTTCGCAAGCTTCATGAACTGCGCCGCGCGGTCCTGCGCGGGAAGACTGCGTATGTAGTCGTCGGGGTCTTTGCCGACGGGAAAGTTTACGACGCGCACGTTGAGCTTCGCCTTTGAGGCTTCGATAACGTCGAGTGCGCGGAGCGTCGCGTTCTGCCCCGCGTCGTCCGCGTCGTAGCATATCCAAACTTCAGGCGCGTATCTGGAAAGAAGCATCGCCTGCTCTTGCGTAAGGCTCGTGCCGAGCGTCGCCGCAACGCCTTTCACGCCGTTCGCCAGAAGAGAGAGCGCGTCCATGTACCCTTCCACAAGAATAACTTGGCTTAGCTTTTTCTCTTGTCTCAGCCAGTTCGCGCCGTATACGTTCAGCCGCTTGTTGAACACGGGCGTGTCCCCGGTGTTCAGATACTTAGGCTGTCCGTCTCCCAATATGCGTCCGCCGAAGCCCAACACCTCGCCGCGCGCTGAGATTATCGGAAACATCGCCCTCGCGCGGAAGAAGCCTATCGCGCCGCCGTCGCGGCTGATGGCAAGACCCGCCTTGACCATCGTCTGCACATCGTCCGCGCCGCTCGCAAGCTCGCTCACTATCGCGGCGCCGCTTGCGGGAGCCGCTCCGAGGCCAAACCTGCGAATCATCGCGTCGTCAAAGCCGCGGCGATGGAAATAGTCAAGATACGGGCGGCCTGCGTCCGTCCAAAGCAAGCTGTGGAAATACGCCGCGGCACGTTTATTCAGCGCGAGAATTTCCTCGCGTTCCGTCTTTGCGGCTTGAAGCGCACGGGTTTCAATACCGTTTTCGGGAACGACCATGTTCGCTTTTTCCGCGAGATACTTAACGGCGTCTATGAATTCAAGCCGTTCCGTGTCGCGGACGAAGCGTATTATGTCCCCGCCCGCTTTGCAGCCGAAGCAGTGATATAAACCCTGTTCGGGATCGACGGTGAACGACGGCGTCTTCTCGTTGTGAAACGGACACAACCCGATGTAGCGCGAGCCGCGCTTCTTAAGCTGAACCGTCTGCGAGATAATGCCGACGACGTCCGTGCGAAGCCGAAGTTCCGCTATAAAGTCGGTCAAGTCAGTAGAATTCACATAACAACATTCGTCATAGTTTACTGTTTTCCTGCTTGTATGCAGATTATGTTAATGAGGAATGGAGGAATGCGGCGGACGTGTTATATTGCGGCGGGCGGTTGTTGTGAACGGCGGTGATGTATTGAATATCGCGGGGGCGCGAGGGGGGGGGGCTGCACCCCGGAAGTTGGACGGAAGGGGAGAAGGAAATCGTCTAATGAAAGAGGTGCAAAAAAGAATGAATCACAAGACGAGGTATACAGACGAGTATAAACACATGGTTGTAGAAATCATGCGTAGTGGCAACAAGGCGATTCGGCATAACAGGTCATCATAAGTTGTCCAAGCAACTCAAATCCGGGAAAAAACTTCTTATGATTCCGGAGGGTAGAATGTCTTGCGAGCAGAAAGAGAAAATGACAGCGCTATGCAAACAATATCCGGATACAGGCA
>JAITHB010000156.1 GCA_031280145.1 Oscillospiraceae bacterium
CAGCGGGACGATCTGGCGCGTGGTGCTGCGCGAACGGGTATAACAAGCTTTGTTGGGGCGAGCCCCCGGCTCGCCCGCGTTTATCTTTCGTTCGGGCGAGCGGGGGGCTCGCCCCTACAGTTCCATCCTTTATCCCATGTGAATAATGAGAATGTCCAGCCCGTCAACGGAGGTCGAGCGCAGATTGTCATGCGCGCTTACGGTTATATCCGTTCCCGCGTCCAGCCAGATTACGCGCGAACCGTTCTGGTGTCCTACGGTGTTCAGCCGACCAAGCTCCACGTCCATATCGGGAAGCGCGAGCGTCAGAACGCAGTCACCGTTTGTGCGCGACGCGTAAGTCTCCCACGATACATAATAGAAACCGCTGTCGGGAACGCGGATCATGTTTCCGCTTATGCCAAACCCGCCTGACGCGACGGTTTCAAGCAGCGGAAACTGATTGACGCAGCAGGTATCAAGCCCGTATGACTTCGCCATGACATATCTGTCTTTATTGCTTGAAAACTGCTTCGCGTATTCGATAGCCTTCGTTTCGTTGCGCATTCTGCTTTCGTCGAGCGCGCGGCGTCTTTGAGAAATCATCGCGCGCGCTTCGTTTCGCGCGACTTGTTTTTGCCTGAACAGCAGCTGCCGCGTTCTTTGCGCCGTCTCCGCCTCGCCGCTTTGCCGTGATGAATCGGAGAGAACGGTTCTCGCGCTCGGCATAGTGCGGTACGGTCTTGTCAGGGGAACTGATCCCTTCATAACAGGAACGTTGGTTCTTGTTTTGTTTTGATATGATGAATTAAACATCAGCAACACCTTTCTTGTGCAAATTCTTTTGCAATGAGAATGATTATCAATTCCGGCGCACGGACGTAGGTCGTGCGTATCCGGGAAACGCGCAAGCGTTTCTTCCGCGCAGACTTATATACAATGAGATTGATTTTCATTGCAGCCGCAAAATCTGATTTGTTTGCCAGCTGAGTCCGCGTGATAATAGATTTGTCCATTATATCATATGCGCATTTGGGGACATGGTTCACGAGCGGGACGCCGTTTTGTTTTTGGCGTCCCGCTGAGCAGCACTAGAATATTCCCGTAATCTCCCCGTCGTCGTCAACGTCTATGTTCACCGCGGCGGGAACCTTGGGAAGCCCCGGCATTGCTATGATTTCCCCCGCGAACACCACTACGAACCCCGCGCCGCGGCTGTATTTCACGTCGCGCACGGTAAGCGTGAACGGTTCGGGCGCGCCGCGCTTGGTCGGGTCGTCGGAGAAGGAATACTGCGTCTTCGCAATGCAGATTGGTACGCCGCCCGCGCCGTCCGCCTTGCACTCCCTGTCGATGCGCAAAAGCCGCGTCTTCACGCCCGACGCGTACGCCACGTTCGCCGCGCCGTAAACTCTTGCCGCGAGCGTCTCAATCTTCTCCGTCAGCGGAATATCCAACGCGTACGTGAACTCAAGCTCGCGCGCCTCCTTATCAAGCTCAGCAAGGACAGCTTCGGCAAGCGCGGTTCCGCCTTCGCCGCCTTTCCCCCACACTTCCGTAAGAACCGCTTTGCTTCCATGCTCCGCGCACGCGGCTTCTACGGCGTTTATTTCCGCAAGGGTATCGGATGGGAATCGATTTATCGCGACGACCGCGGGTCTGTTCCATATGGATTGAACATTATCGATGTGGCGGATGAGATTCGGCAACCCCTTCTTCAGCGCGGACACGTCTTCGTCGTTCAGCTTGTCTTTGTCGACTCCGCCGTGATACTTGAGCGCGCGAACCGTCGCGACGATAACCACACAGTCGGGCACGAGACCGTTCATCCTGCACTTTATGTCGATAAACTTCTCGCAGCCAAGGTCCGCGCCGAAGCCGGCTTCCGTGACCGCGATATCCGAAAGCTTCAGCGCAAGCTCCGTCGCGGCGACGCTGTTGCAGCCGTGCGCGATGTTCGCGAACGGTCCGCCGTGGATAATCGCGGGCGAGCCTTCCAGCGTCTGCACAAGGTTCGGCGAGAACGCGTCGCGAAGAAGCGCGCACATCGCGCCCGCCGCGCCGAGCTGCCCCGCAGTGACGGGCTTCTTGTCAAAGTCGCGGGCGACTTCAATGCGTTCCAAGCGCGCCTTCAAGTCTTTCAAATCCTTCGCAAGGCAGAAGCACGCCATAACCTCCGACGCCGCCGTTATGTCAAAGCCGTCCTCGCGAGGCACTCCCGACGATGTTCCGCCAAGCCCGCACACGATATTGCGTAGCTGTCTGTCGTTCATGTCCATGCACCGCCTGAACGTGACGGTGCGCGAGTCTATGCGCAGAGGATTGCCCTGCGACAGCGAGTTATCCAGCATGGCGGAAAGAAGGTTGTTCGCGGTGGTTATCGCGTGAAGGTCTCCGTTGAAGTGAAGGTTAATGTCCTCCATCGGCGTTACTTGCGCCCATCCCCCGCCCGCCGCGCCGCCCTTCACGCCGAACACGGGACCGAGAGACGGCTCGCGCAGTACAGCGGCCGCGTTCTTGCCGAGCTTGCGCAGGGCGTCGGCGAGGCCTATCGTCACGGTCGTCTTTCCTTCGCCCGCGGGAGTCGGATTGATGGCGGTGGTGAGTATCAGCCTTGCCTTTTTCGGCATTGCCGCAAACATGCGAGTGTCGATTTTTGCTTTTATTTTCCCGTACGGAATCAGCGCGCCGTCGGGAATGTTAAGCTTGCCCGCAATCTCGTGTATTGGTCTGGGCGTTACCTTCTTCGCAATCTCTTGGTCTGTCATATATTCAACCTTTCGTTCAGTGTTCAGTGAATTCTGTTATATCCGTATATTACCAGATTCTGCGGGGAAGGACAACCACGTCAACGCCATACCGAAAGTCAGTAAAAGTCAAATATTACTTCTTGCACTTTTTACGGGCTTCGCCTATACTATAGTATAATGACAGAGAAAGTCAGTCAGTAAGTCTGCCGTGACGTCTGTCCGCTTCATGAGTCAAAGTCGCAGCTTTGCTTCATGAAGCATAAAAGCGGGTATTTTTATGAGGTGGATAAATGAAACCGCTTTCCGATAACATTGAGGAATTCATCAATTCGCTGCTCACCGAAGACCAAACGCAGGTGGACGTTCAGCGGAACGAGCTGGCGGGGTTTTTCCGCTGCGCGCCGAGCCAGATTACATATGTCCTGTCTACGCGGTTCACGCCCGACAGAGGATATATGATTGAGTCGCGGCGCGGCGGCGGCGGATATGTCAGGATTATCAAGCTCCCGAAAGTTTCGGGCGACCATCTGTTCTATTTGATAAATCAGCGCATAGGAGCGTCATTATCCGCTCATGACGCGCATTCTATAATAAAGCAGTTGGAGGAACACGGAATCATATCAGAGCGCGAAGCCGCGGTCATGCAGGCCGCGACCTCCGCAAGGGCGATAAACCTTCCGCTTGCAGTTAAGGATTCGCTGCGGGCAAGCGTGATGCGCGAAATGTTATTAGTGCTTGCAAGAACTCAGGAGGAAAACTAACGTTTAAAGCTAAGTACTAATCCAAGAGGAGTAAAAAATATGTTATGTGAAAAATGTGGGGTCGCGCCCGCGACCATCCATCTTACAACGATAGTCGGCGGCGAAAAAATAGAGCAGCACCTATGCGCGGCATGCTGCCAGAAACAGAAGCAGGCGCTTACGATGGCGGGCATGAGCACACTTTTGCTGTCGCTTCTCAAGGGCGCGTCGGGCGTACCCGACGAAACCGTGACGCTGCGCTGCCACAGCTGCGGGCAGACCTTCGAGGTGTTCCAGAAAACGGGAATGCTCGGCTGCCCCAAGTGTTACGAAGTGTTCAAGGAACACTTGACGCCGCTGCTTTCCAGAATCCACGGAAAGACGTCGCACACGGGCAGGGTTCCGCCCGACACGTTCGAGCAGACGACGATGGCGCGCAGACTGGAGTCGCTTCGCCGCAACATGGATAGGGCGATTGCGGAAGAGGACTTCGAGCTTGCGGCGCAGCTTCGCGACGAGATTCGCGCAATGCAGCCGGCGAAAGAGCCGTCCTCGGACGAGCTTGATTCCATCGACAATGTCGCCGTCGCTTGTCCTGATGATGTAACTTGCGGGGAGGTTTCAGCCGATGCTTGACGACAGCCTTCTTCAGAAAGCCTCTGAATCCGTTATGGATAACGACGTCGCGATAAGCAGCAGAATGCGTCTCGCGCGGAACTTCGCGGATCTGCCGTTCCCCGGCTTCATGGATATGGAACAGGCGCAGGAGAGCGTCCGCCGCTGCGTATCCGCGCTGTCCGATACGCTTACGCCGTACGCGCTCGACAAGCTTCCTCCGCTGAAAAGAATGATTCTGGTTGAGAAGCACCTGATAAGCCGCGACCTGCTGAAGACGCCGGAGCGTTCCGCCGCTATGATTTCAAGCGACGAGAAGCTCTCCGTCATGATAAACGAGGAAGACCATCTGCGCATACAGAGCTTCGCCCCCGCGTTCGAGCTTGACCTGGCGTTCGCGAAGGCGTTTGAAGCGGACACAAGGCTTCAAGAGAAGATGAACTTCGCATACGATACGGACTTGGGGTTCCTCACCGCTTGCCCGACGAACACGGGAACGGGTATGCGCGCGTCCGTTATGCTTCATCTGCCCGCGCTGACATGGTCGGGCGAAATCAGCAAGGTTACGCAGGCTGTCTCCAAGCTTGGGCTTACGATTCGCGGGCTGTACGGCGAGGGAACGGAAGCGCAGGGCGATTTGTATCAGTTATCCAACCAAGTGACTTTAGGCAGAACCGAGGAAGAGATTCTGTCGGACGTAAAAACCGCGGCGAGCCAAATGGTCGAGTGGGAAAGAAGAATTCGAGCCGCGCTTCACGCGGGCGACAAGATTAACCTTGAAGACAGAATGCTTCGCGCGCTTGGCGTACTCGAACGCGCAAGGAAGATTACTTCCAAGGAATTTATGCAGAAGTGGTCCGCCGTGAGGTTCGCCTCATGTATGCGCGTGATTCCGCATAACATATCCGTGATTGACGACCTGTTGGTATCGGCGCAGCCTGCCAGTTTGCAGTCGCAGGCAAGCGAAACCTTGTCTGACGAACAGCGCGACATTCGCCGCGCGGAGCTGGTTCAGAGCAGATTGAAGGTTTAGAGTTAATAACCATATTGGAGGGTATATGGCTTTTTCGGGAAAGTTCACGGAACGCGCGCAGCGCGCGCTTAAATCGGCTCAAGAAGCCGCGAATAAGCTTCATCATAACTACATAGGAACGGAACATCTTCTGCTTGGACTGATTGAGGTTGAAAAGCCGAGCGGAAACTTGCTCGACAAGACGGAGCATGGCGCTGCGATCGGCAAGATTCTGGGCGGTCTTACATACGAGCAGACGCTCGTTATAGCGGAAAAGCTTGTCGGTACGGGCGAAGGCGGGGTTGCGGGGCTCGTGAGCTACACGCCGCGCACGAAGAAGATTCTTGAAGTGAGCGTGATGGAAGCCCGCGCGTTCGGTCACAGCTTCATCGGGACGGAGCATATCTGGCTTGCGCTTCTGCGCGAAGGCGAGGGCGTCGCCGCGCGAATTTTGCAGCAGCAGGGTTTGGACATCCGCAACATGCGCGAAGAGCTTGAAGCGATGATTAAGAGCGACGGCGGCATTGCGGACAGCAAGGACGGCATAACCATCCCGACGCCCGCGCTTGACGCCTATGGCCGCGACCTCACCCAAATGGCGCGCAACGACGAGCTTGACCCCGTCATCGGCCGCCAGAACGAGATTGAGCGCATCGTGCAGATTCTGATACGCAGAACGAAAAACAATCCCGTTCTCATCGGCGAGCCCGGCGT
>JAITHB010000062.1 GCA_031280145.1 Oscillospiraceae bacterium
GCAATCGCAGCCGGGGTGCGCGTCCTGTATCAAGTCCAGCAGCGCGCGCGACGTTTCCTCCGTCGCCTCGCCGCCCCAATAGAGCGTAACCAGCGCGTCGGGCCTTTCCGCAAGAAGAATTTTAGCAAGCGCAAGCGCCACATCCTCTTCGCTGTCGCCCGCCTTGGCTATCTCGCCGTTAAGCAAACCTATCGCGTCGCCCAGCTTAATCTCAAGCTCGCCGAAGCGCGAGTCGCGTATCGCGCGCGTCACCATACCGGTGGTCACAAGCTGCGCGGCTTCAGTCATCGCGTTTATGTTGTCCTGCGCGCTTGCGGATTCCTCAATCGCCACGGCTGCGGCTATGCCCATCGCCACGTTCTTCGTTGGAACCACATACGCTTCCTTACCGTTCTGCGAAAACAATTCGCACGCCTGCTGCGCCGCAAGTATAACGTTTCCGTTGTTGGGCAGAATAAACACGCAGCGCGCCTTCACGCACTCTATCGCTTTCACCAAATCCTCAATCGAGGGGTTCATCGTTTGACCGCCCTCGACAATGCACTGCACGTTGAGGTCGTGGAAAATTTTGGTAAACCCTTCGCCTTGCGAGACCGCCACGATTCCGAACGACGTCTTCTTGCGTTCCTCTTCTTCTTCGCGGGCCACGCGCTCGCGCCGCTGCTCCAGCATGTTCTCAATCTTCAAGCCATACAGCTCGCCGAGCTGCTGACCCGCTTGCAGCGCGCGGCCGGGGTCGTTCGTATGCACGTGTACCTTAATCAGATTGGTGTCGCCGACCACTATTATGCTGTCCCCTATCCGATTCAGCCTGCGCTTGAACACCTGTATGTCGTCGTCGGTCACCGTCTCAAGAATGTGCGTGACGAAGAACTCCGTGCAGTACGCGAACGTAATCTCCGCCAGCGCGTCGTGGTCGTCCTCGAACACCGCCTTGCCGTCGTCGTGCTTCGTTGTGTGAAGCGGCTCTATCGCCTGACCCAGAAGCGCGGCGCGCATACCGTAATATATATGAAGAAGACCGCGTCCGCCCGCGTCTATCACGCCCGCTTGCTTGAGCGCGGGCAGCATGTCGGGCGTCTTTTTCAGAATCGCTTCGCCCGCCTTAAGTATTACTTCAAACAGGCACTCAAGGTCGTCGGGCGCGCGTTCGGCTTGCAGGCACGCCGCGTCCGCCATGATGCGCGCGACCGTCAGAATGGTGCCTTCCTTGGGCTTCATAACTGCCTTGTACGCCGTTTCGGAACCCGCCTTGAGACCGTCCGCGAATATCCTCGCGGTAATCTGCTTATGCCCCGCAACGCCCCTCGCGAACCCGCGCAGCAATTGCGACAGAATTACGCCTGAGTTCCCCCGCGCTCCGCGAAGCGCGCCCTTTGCTATCGCTTCCGCGGCTTCGCCCGCGTGGTTTATCTCGCGCGCGGAAACCTCGCGCACGGCAGTGACGATTGTCATCGACATATTCGTTCCCGTGTCGCCGTCGGGCACGGGGAACACGTTCAGCGCGTCGACAGAATCCTTGTTGCTTTCAAGAACGCTCGAACCTGCCGCAAGCATCTCGCGAAGCAGCAAGCCGTCAATTCTGTCTATCTTTCTTTTTCCTTTATCGTTCTGATTGTTCTGATTCAACTCTTCCGCAGATGACGCGGCTATCGTTCCTTCACTCATACGCGGATGCCCTCGACGGCGATGTTGATCTTCTTGACCTTCGCGCCGGTCATACTTTCAAGCTTATACTTCACGGTTTCGACAATCGTCGTGCAGACCGCGTATATTGAAACGCCATACTCGACGACGATGTACAGGTCTACGTCCAGACTGCCGTCCTCTTCCGTGCGCAGCGACACGCCGCGCGTCAGGTTCTCGCGCCCCAGCCACTCGACGAAGCCGTCCTTCGCGCGTTTGCTGGACATGGCGACTATTCCGTAGCACTCAAGCGTTGCGTATCCCGCAACCTTCAGCATAACGTCTTCCGCAATTGAAATCGTACCGAGCTCGTTGATTATTTTTGTATCCATAAATTTTCCTCCCCTAACCCAACAGTACAGTATTATATCGCAGCTGCGCTCAAAACTCAACCTGACAGAATTACAGACATCTACCGATAAACAGACGATATTAATTATTATATTCATCCTTTTAAGCCAATATTACCCTGCATATTCCGGCGCGTGGCTCGAGCGAAGCAAGAGACGCGCAAATCCGGAGAACGCGAAGCGTTCTTTCCTATGTTCCCCAAAACCTCCGTATTTATATGCCAGATTCTTTTGAATTGCATTATACAGCGGAAGCTTACATACAATTACCGCATGAAGAAGAATATCGGCATAATAATCGCGAGCGTCATGATAGTCTGCCTGTTTGCGGCGGCGGTGAGCAATGTTTCACGGCTTAACGAATCCTACGCGGTTCCCGTAAGCGCAGGCGGGAGGGCCGAATATGTCACGCTTCCGATAATAATGTATCATTCCATTCTCGCCAAAACGTCAGACCCCGGCGCGTATATAGTGCGAACCGCGCAGTTTGAGAACGACCTCGCTTACCTTAAGAGCGCGGGCTACGAAACCGTAGTGTTCGCGGACCTGCTGGACTACGTGAACGGCGGCAAGCTTCCCGAAAAACCTGTTATGATCACCTTCGACGACGGTCAGCGCAACAACCTTACATATGCCGTTCCGCTGCTTGAGAAGTATGGTTATAAGGCGGTGTTTTCAGTCGTCGGCACATATATAGAAAAGGCGGAAAAGGACGAAAGCTTTCCGTATATGACATGGGACGACGTTAAAACCGCTAAGCAAAGCGGCGCGGTCGAGATACAGAACCATTCCTACAACCTTCACGGCGGCAGCGCGCGCATGGGCTTCCGCAAGCAATACGGCGAAACGCCGGCGTCGTTCCACGATTCGATATTTAATGATATTCTGAAGATGCAGTCGCTGCTCATGAGCCGCGCAAGCGTAACCTCGACTTGCTTCACATATCCGTATGGCTACACGTTCAGCGGCGCGAGGCAGCTCTTGCAGGACGCGGGCTTCCAAGGATCGATGACGTGCATTGAGCGCATCAACTATATCCCGCGCGAGCGGAACGCGCTGTTCGACTTGT
Source organism: Oscillospiraceae bacterium (assembly GCA_031280145.1). Taxonomy (GTDB): domain Bacteria; phylum Bacillota; class Clostridia; order Christensenellales; family Aristaeellaceae; genus JAITHB01. Next base: position 3,106 of record JAITHB010000062.1, read on the forward strand.
CGCGCTTCAACCGAAGCGGAAAATATACCACGGAGCAATTCATGAAGAAAATCGGCGTCAAGTAAAAGGTGCCAAGTAAAAGGTGCCAAATAGAAACATATGTAGTATAATCAACACATGAAAACAATCTCGCGCGTGTTGGCTATACTGCTCATTCTTATCGGGGGCGCGTCCGCCTCCGCCGCGGCGCAGGTGTTCGTTATGCCGCCGCGCGCTCCGCTTCTGGCGGAACCGTCGCTCTCCTCGCGCATAACGGGCTACATAGAAGAGAATGAAGCCTATGAGATTCTGTCGGAAACGCTCTCGTGGGCGTTCATCAAGACGGACAGCGCGACGGGATACATACCGAAACTGTTCATCGGAGCGGACGAGGAACTGTCAGCGGCGTGGATTTCCGCCGACACGGAAGGCGCGCGAATTCCGCTTCGCAAAACGGCAAGCGCAAGCAGCGAGATAGCCGGCGCTTACTACGGTGGAACGAAGGTTTCAGTGCTGAGCGGCGGCAACGAAGAATTCGTGCGCGTTCGTATCATATCTAAGAAAGATAACGATAACGCAGAGGGCTTCATAAGCCGCGCGAATATCGCGGAAGCGAACGTTTTGTCAGACGACGGGCAGCTTCCCCACCCAAGGGTGGAAAAACCCGTGCTGATTTCAATATGGGACGATACGCCGCGCGAGGTGTTGGGCGTCGCGGGCGAATTCTATCATACGTCGGAGGGCTTCGTTTCAATCGACAGTCTTAGCCCTATCATCGACAGCAGAATTCTTGCCTCGCAGCCGCTGTTCATCCTGTCAAACGTACCGAACAAGAGCGTTCAGTGGATAGACACGGGTTACGGCGGAATATGCGCCGTACGCGTTATTGACGCTTCGGGCGAGACGAAACAGATTATCACTGCGGTATGCGCGGCTGCACCGACTTCGCCGCAATCGCTCATCATCGAGGACGTAAACTTCGACGGAGCAGCGGACATACGAATCGCGACGGCGCAAGGCGGCGAGACTCCGGCGCGCGATTCGAGCGGAGCGAGTGAGCGCGAATCTGTGGAACGCGCAAGCGTTCCTTCCACATACAGATACTCTTTCTTCATTTATGACGCAAAGTCGGATTCGTTCAATAGTTCCGTCGAATATGACCTGCTGGGCTTCGCGCCTGAGTTCGACGCCGCCGCAAAGAAAATCCACGCCTTGTCGGACGACGGCGCGGGGAATCTTATCGGCATGGAATACGACGTTATCGGCGGGCTTCCCGTACGGTCCGAGGGTTCCGTTGATTCCGCAGACTATGAGGAGTAGAACGCTTTCTCGCCTTGCCGTTCAGATACATAATCCATAGCGACAACATCGATATGACGAGCGGGGCGATAACCGTCCCCAGCAATTGCGGTCGGAATATGACTGCCGCTATGTAACACGCACACGCGGCGGCGACGCAAAACTTGTTTGACGTGCGCCACGCTGTGACGCAGGCGATAAGCCCCGCTGAGGCGACCAGGAAATACATAGCGCACGCGCGGTACGCGTCTCCGACGGCGAGCGGGTTCTCGCTCTTCTGAAACAGTTCGCTTTGGCTCACGTATTCATTCTGTGTTCCTTGACTCAGGTTTTTCGCTATATCAGACTCCCATGCGGATATAACGGACAGCGCGAACACAAGCCCGATAACGAGCGCGACCGCCGCGAAGAACTGCGTCGGACAGAGCTTCGCTTTATGGGCGTTCTGCTTTTTAGGCGCGGCGGGGGCTTTCTCGCGCAGCTTCGCGGAGGTGGATTGCGCGCGAAGAACAGACGCGGACTGCATTGATGGTTGCGCGGCGTTCACCGCTCCCGCGTACGGCGCGGCGTAGGTTACCGCTTCCGCTCCGACGCGCGGTTTGAGCGGCAGCGTTCCTTCCGCGCTGCGCAGAACGCGCCCGCTGTTTGGAATAGACGACGCCTTGGGAATGCTTGCGGGGCGGTTGGCCGCTCCTGCCGCGGAGTTATACGAAGCTTGACGCGCGCGTTTCTCATATTCGGCGAAACGCTTCTCCTGCGCTTCCCTTGCGGCTTCCTCGGCCCTTCCGAATTGTATGTAGCTTAGTTCATCGTTTGTTCCGAGCGCTGTATTCATAAGATCATCATCCGTTCATGCAGAAAGAACGCTTGCGCATTCTCCGTATTCGCGTACGCAGGGCAGCCGCGGCTGTCCCGCAACACGCGCCGATGTTGGATTATTGTCGTTCGGCTTAAAGAGCGCCGATCACTTTTCTCGTTTTTTCGTTATGTGTCTGTAGAACACGACGCCGACGATTGATATTATGGCGGTTATGCCGAATATCAATATCGCCATGTCCAGCCGCTTGGACGTAAGCTCGTTTCCGCCGAGCGTCGAAGTTATGACGGAAGGAACTCTCGCGAGCGTGGAAAGGACGATAAACGGGAGATACTCTATTCCCGTGAGCGGCGCGGCGTAGTTCAGTATGTCTTTCGGCGTTCCGGGTATGAAATACAAAAGGAACATCAAGCCGTAAAGCCGCTTCCTGTTGTTCATTATCGGAAGCGCTTCCAGCTTTTCGCGCTCGATGAACAGGTCGGTGAACTTCCGCCCGAAGCGTTTGATCAGAAGGAACGATATTGTAGCTCCCAGCCAAACCCCGATAAGCACGAGCGCAAGCCCGTGCCACGTTCCGAACGCGACGCCCGCCAATATCTCCAGCGGTTCGCCGGGGATAAAGGCAAGCAGAATCTGCGCCGCGAACAAAAGTATGAAGATCACCCGCGCGCGCAAACCTTGCTGCGCCGCCATCATTCTGAAGCTCATCGGGTCTTTCGCCCACGCGAGTATCCGCCCGCTGAAGACGACGGAAAGCGCAATCAGAACCGCCAGCACCGCCGCCAAGCCGATGATTGCAATCTTCTTGCGTTTCGCTTCCGTGTTTGTATCGCTGCTTTTATTCTTCAATTTATCTCTCATAATTTATCGTTCGGAAAATCACCTGACATCTTTTTCCAGTATAGAGAAAAATTGACATTTGTAAAGGGGGTAAACGCAACTTTTCGGGGCTAATTTTCAAAGAATTTTTCCGCCATCATAAATCGCGGATTTGCGTTCTTTTCACCATTTTTTCATACGTCCTATTGCCAAGCCTAATTAATGGTTATAATATTTGGGAATATCGCCGTACGATTGACCATTGTGTTTGGCGAACGTATAATGGATGCGGAAGGAACGCTTACGCGTTCCCCGGATTCGCGCGACCTCCGTCCGCGCGCCGGAGCGGAAGGAACGCTTGCTTTTATTTTTGCGGAATTGGAGCTGCTGCTTTAATGAATATCGTCATCGTCGGCGACGGCAAGGTTGGGCATACGCTCGCCGAACGCTTGTCGGACAGTCGGCAGAACACTATAACCGTCGTGGACAACGACATACACGCGCTCAAGAAAACCGAGTACGCGCTCGAAGTCAACACCATTTTGGGCAACGGCGCGCGCCCCTCGACACAGCGTCAGGCTCGCTCAGACAAAGCCGACCTGTTCATAGCCACAACGGACAGCGACGAGCGCAACATCGTATGCTGCCTTACAGCGAAGAAACTCGGCGCGAAGCGGACAATCGCGCGCATTCGCGATCCGCAGTACGCGGACGAGCTTCGCTCCATGGCGGCCGACTTTGAGATTGACTACGTTATAAACCCCGAACAGATTGTCGCGGGGGATATCGCGCGTCACCTTGCATATCAGTTTGCTTACAATATAGAAATGTTCGCGCGCGGCAGAGCAATGATGCTGGAGATGAAAGTGACGCCCGACTTGCCCATAGTGGGCAGACAGGTGGTGGACGTCAACCGCCGCATATCTTCGTCTATCCTTATCGGCGCGATTCTGCGCGGGGAAACCGTCGAGATCCCCAAGGGCGAGTCGCGCATTCTGGCGGGAGACCACATCTTCCTTGTCGGAAGCGCAAGCCGCATAAGCTCGTTCTGCGACGCTATCGGCGTCCACCGTGAGAAGGCGAAGTCCGTAATGATTATCGGCGGCGGAAGAATCGCGTACTATCTTGCCAAGCAGCTTTATGAAGAGAACATCTACGTAAAGATAATAGAAGTGTCAAAGCAGCGCGCGGACGAGCTGGCGGAGCTTCTGCCGGGCGATATACTTATCGTGAACGACGACGGCACCGACGATAAAATTCTTCTGTCCGAAAACCTCGCGGAGACCGACGCGTTTGTCGCGGTAACGGGAATAGACGAGGAAAACATTATGACGGCGCTGTTCGCGAAAAGCGTAGGCGTTCCCGAGGTAATCGCCAAGACGAACCACATAGGCTACAGCAGCGTCATCAAGAACCTCGGCATAGACTACATCTCAAACCCGAAGGAGCTGACCACGAACGTCATTCTGCGCTACATTCGCGGCCTTAAGAACGCGAGCGACTCGACGGTGAACACGCTGTACCCGATAGTCGGCGGCAAAGCTGAGGCGATTGAGTTTACCGCGGGCGAGAACACGAAGCACCTTGACATACCGCTGTCCAGGCTTCAGCTTATACCCGGCGTACTGGTCGGAATAATCGTGCGGCGCGGCGAAGTCATAATCCCGTTCGGAAAGGACGCAATAAAGAAGGGCGATAACGTCATCATCTTCAGCGTAGGCAAACAGTTATCCAACCTTAACGATATATTTGTGCGCGTTCGGGATTGATATATGAATACAAACTTTATCGCGCGCAAGCTTGGCGTATTGTTACTCATACTTGCCATAGGCATGACCGCGCCGCTCGCGGTCAGCATTATCCACCGAGACGGCGACGCGGACGCTTTCATAAAGTCGATAGTAATAATTGCCGCCTTCGCGTTTGCGACACTGCCGTTCAAACAGAAGTCGGGAAATGTCTACGCGAGGGACGGCGCCGCGCTGACGGGGCTTGGCTGGATGGCGGTCGTTCTGCTGGGAGCACTCCCCTACCAGTTCTCGGGCAGGTTCGTTTCGTTCGCGGACTGCTTCTTTGAGTCCGCTTCGGGGTTCACCACCACAGGCGCGACGATAATTGAGAACGTCGAGCTTATGCCGCACGGGATAATCTTCTGGCGCAGCATGACCCACTGGATGGGCGGCATGGGCTTCCTTGTGCTGATGCTCGCGCTTATGCCCTCTACCAGGGCGAACGGACTGCACATCCTGCGCTCCGAAAGCTCGGGACCCGGCATTGAAAAGTTCGTGCCAAAGGTTCGCAGCTTGGCGCGCATTCTGTATTTGATTTATATAACCATAACGGTTATAATCTTCGTGTTGCTTCTGCTTGGCGGATTGAACGTCTTCGACGCGCTGATACACGCCTTCGGCGCGGCTTCGACGGGCGGATTCTCAAACAGGGCGGCAAGCGTTGGCGCGTTCAAAAGCGCGTATGTCGAATGGGTGTTGATTGCGGGAATGCTCTTTTCAGGTATAAACTTCGCGCTGTATTACGCGCTGCTGCACGGCAAGGTTAAAACAATATTGAAGAACACCGAACTGCGCGTGTTCCTGATAATTGTCGTTGTTTCGGCGGGGTTGATAGTATTAAACATCGCGGCGTCGGGAATGCTCGACAGCGTCGGAAACGGAATCCGCTCCTCGCTGTTCAGCGTGGTTTCGATTATCACGACGACAGGCTACGCAACCGCCGACTTTGCGTTGTGGCCTACCGCGAGCCGGCTCATTCTGCTGATACTCATGCTGCTGGGCGCTTGCGCCGTTTCGACCGCGGGCGGGCTTAAGATTATCCGCGTGATAATCCTGTGGAAAGCGGGACGGCGAGAGACGATGAAGCTGATTCACCCGCGCACCGCGCGTCCCGTCTCAATCGACGGCAAAACGGTTGACGACGATGTCGTCACAAGCACCGTCGTCTTCTTCACCGTATATATCGCGGCTTTGATACTCACCGCGCTCATAATCTCGTTTGACGGGCAAAGCATGACGACCACGTTCTCCGCGTCGCTGTCCGCCCTGTCAAACATCGGTCTCGCGCTCGACAAAGCGGGACCGACAGGCAGTTTTGCCATCTTCTCCGCGCGCTCCAAGGTTACGCTCGCAATCGCCATGCTTGTGGGGCGGCTGGAGGTGTTTCCGCTGCTTATGCTGTTCACCAAACAGTCGTGGAGCAGGGCGTAAGCCTTGCTCCACCGCTCATACTCAGCCGTTCCCGAACCAAATTCGCAGTACGCAGTTCTCTAATTCCAGATATGTTCCGAATTCCATAAGCTGGAAATGATATTCCGCTTTTTCTCCCGCCTCAAGCTCTATCCAGGGAGCGTCGGTCTCCTTGTCTTTAACGTTCGTGAACCTGTAGCGGCAAGGCGTTTCGCCTTCCATTGCCTGAATATGGACTGCCGCCGCTATCTTCGGTATTTGTCTGTCCAAAAGAATGCGCGCGGAACCCGTGTATGTCCATTTATTTGCCTCGCTTACAGGCGATTCTCCCACATCTTCGGGCGGATAGACAGCCGTCACTTGCTCGGACGGAACGAACGACTGCAATGGATGCATGTGCGATGTACGAATCTGCGTCCATCCGTCGGCGACCGCAACCAATTCGTAAAGCTTGCCGTCGTCGGAGCCGTCTTCTTTCACCAAGGCGTAGCCATGCGCCGGAACTGCCGTCATGCCTTGAATCAGAATCGGAGATTCTTCCGTTTTCTCCAGCGCGCTTGCGCGAACATAACCGCGCTCCATGCCGACCAGCACGTGCCGCCACTCGCCGACGACGCCCATAACAATTACCAATGAGTTTTTCGGAAGCCGCATAACGGAAGCAGCTCCGTTACGCGGTTCTTCAAGCAGCGCAACGTCTTTTCCGATTACGCGCGCGACAGGCGCTTCAGGGGTTATAAATGCGTTATCTATAAAAAATGAGAGATAGTCGCCATACATCCAACCTACACGATCATAACTTGTTCCCAAATCCATCCACTCATCAATGGAGACTTTATACCATCCGCCCTTTACGTCCAGCACGCTCAGGACGATGCCGTTGTAATAGCCGCCGTATGATTCCGCCTTAGCGGAAGGCGCGGCGCGCAAATTCAATCGCTGCCCCGACTTCGGGTTATTGACAAACGCCATAAGATCCTTTTTCGGTTGAGTTCGCAGCAATATCTCGGCGTAGCCGCTGCCCGGTTCGTCATAAGATTCCGGCGCGCCGTCCGGGAAATATAAGCTTGATGTTTCTATAAAGTTAAGGTTGCTCATAGTCATTGAGAATATCGGTCCGTATTCGATGATTTCAAATGTGTCGCCGGGCGAAGCCATACCTTGATGCGAGCCGGAATAGCGCGGCACGTTATACATATAAACAGGTTCATCTCCCGCGACGACTGCGGTTACCGTCGTTTTCGCTTCCGCGATTCCGCCCGCCATCATGAGTGCAATCAGAAACAAAGCCGCAAGCTTCCTCATATTATTATTTTCTCCTTAATATGGAATCAGTAGGTTTATACATTTAACGCATATACCGCCGCAAATAATCCGATACGCGCAAAAAAGGCGGCCGACTTTCAGCCGCCCGCCCGTATAGCTTACGTATTCATTCCACCGTGACGCTCTTGGCAAGGTTGCGCGGCTTGTCGACGCTGCACCCGCGCAGCAGCGCAACTTCATATGCAAGGCGTTGAAGCGGAAGCACCGCGAGCAGCGGCATAAGGCAGTCGGGCGCGTTCGGCAGCGTCCACACCTCGTCGGCGTCGTTCGCGAGCGCCGCTTCGTCCTGCTGCTGACAGAGCGCGAGAACGCGCGCGCCTCGCGCCTTCACTTCGCGGATGTTGCTTATCGTCTTTGGCAGAAGCTCGCGCTGCGTCGCAAGCGCTACGACAAGCACGTCGTTTTCGATAAGCGCGATCGGTCCGTGCTTCAGTTCGCCCGCGGGATACGCCGTCGCGTGCTGGTATGAAATCTCCTTAAGCTTCAGCGCGCCTTCCATAGCTGTTGCGGTGTCAAGCCCGCGCCCGAGGAAGAAGACCAGACGCGGCGCGATATTCTGACGCGCGAAGCAGGGTACCGCCCCGCACTCTTCCGCGCCTTCCCGCAAGCCGCCATTTCCGTATTTTACCAGAACCTCGCGCATAAGCCTCGGCAATTCCTTCAAACTGCCATGCCACTCCTGAACCTCGTTGGCGCGAAGCGTGTCGTTCTTGCGTCCCCAATCGAGCGCGAGACGCAGCAGCGCGAGCACCTGCGTTGTGAAGCCCTTCGTCGTTGCGACCGCTATTTCGGGTCCCGCGTGCATCCACTGCACCGCGCCCGCGACGCGCGCTATCGAGGAATCCTGCACGTTCACAATCGCCGCGGTGTCCGCGCCGCGCTCCTTGGCTTGGCGCAGCGCCATAAGCGTGTCTACGGTCTCGCCCGATTGACTTATCGCTATCGCCATCTGCCCGTCGAGCGAGAGCGGCGTTTCATAGCGGAACTCCGACGCAATCTCCGCCGTCGCGGGAATTCCCGCAAGCTCCGCAAGATAATGCTTGCCGATAAGCGACGCGTGATATGCGCTGCCGCACGCCACGAACGTCACGCGGCTCGGTATCTTGCTCTGCACCAGCGGCGCTTCAAGAAGCCGCGCCGCGGCTTCGGGCTGTTCGTCCATCTCCTTTTCCATAAAGGAGGTATGCTCGCCTTTGTCCGCGGCTTCCTGATCCCAGTCTATGCGTCTGAACGGACGCTGAACCTCGTCGCCGTCCTTGTTGGTTACGTTTACGGCGTCCTGCGACAAGCAAGCTATATCGCCGTCCTCAAGCAGAAGAATGTCGCGCGTATATGGCAGAAGCGCGGGAATGTCGCTCGCTACATATCCTGCGTCCTTGCCCAAACCGATTACGATTGGGCTGTCCTTTCGGGCGATATACAGTCTGTCGGGTTCGTCGACGGACATGACGACAAGCGCGTACGCGCCCGTGATAACTTCGACCGTTTTGCGAAGAGCGCAGCGAAGGTCGCAGGTCTCGCGATTGAACTTCGCTATTAGGTGCGCCACGACTTCCGTGTCCGTCTGGCTGCGGAACGTGATTCCTTCCGCCGCGAGGCGTTGGCGCAGAACGCGCTCGTTTTCGATTATTCCGTTATGCACGACGGCGATTCTGCCGTCGGTGTCGGTATGCGGGTGCGCGTTGCAGTCTGTCGGCGCGCCGTGCGTCGCCCAGCGCGTGTGCCCGATTCCGATGGAACCTTCCGCGGGCTGCCCCTCAAGCAGGTCGCGCAGTCTATCCATCGTACCCGCGGTCTTCCTGATATCAAGCGTATTCCCGTTGTATACCGCGACGCCCGCCGCGTCGTATCCTCTGTATGAAAGGTGCTGAAGCCCGTTTACAAGCTTCGGCACCGCGTTCTCACGACCGATTACGCCCATTATTCCGCACATTTGTATCTCTCCCTTTTATACTCATCCAAGCGAAGTCTTGGTATTGCGGCGTTTTTTTATGCTCATCCAAGCGAAGCCTTCGCTTTGCCGCGTTTTTTACCGCCATTTGCCTGATATATCCGCCGCGGTTCCGTCCGCCACCCATTCTATATGTATATGCGGCGCGTCCAATGACTCGCACGGAATACTTCCGCCGGCCGTTCCTATCGTTTGCCCCTTCTTCACTGCTGCGCCGACCGCGGCGGAAGGCGAGCTGAGACCCGCCACGGAAACAAGCGAACCGCCCTCAAGCTCGATTGAGACTACCCAACCGTACTTCGCGCTTTGCTCAATCGAACGAATAGTACCATCATACGGCGTTACAACATTTTCCCCCTTTAACGCCGCAATGTCAATAGCCGCGTGAATGCCGTAGCCGTCGATTGTCTTCATATATACGGGCGCAGAGGAAAAATCGCGGATTATCTCGCCTTGCGCCATTTTCGCCCACTTAGGTTGTGGGGTCGGCGCGGCGGTCGCCATCGGCGGAAACGTAGACTGAACGATTACGTCGGAGAGGCGATCGACAAAGCCTGCCGTATCGCCCGTTTGAACGGATTCCGGCGCGGATGTATTAAGGTTTGCCCACAGACCGCTTCCGACGACGATTGCTACGCAGACGAATATCGTTATGACGAGCCCGTGGCGGTCGGTTATTTTGAAGTAGGCTCCGGACACACGTGAAAATATCTTTTGAAGTTTTTTCATGATGCTCCTCCATGCGTTGTTTACCTTATTTTGGCATGGAGGATATGATTTTATGCTATGGCGTTATCGTTACCCCCGTATAATAATGCGTGATTATCTCCCGATAGTCAGCTCCGCCGCCCGCCATCGCGTTCGCTCCCGCCTGGCTCATTCCTACGCCGTGTCCGTAGCCCAGCTCGCTGAAGATAATGTTCGCGGGCGTATACGCTATCGTGAAGTTCGTGCTGTTCAGCCCCAATATTCCGCGCAGCTCGCGCCCCGTGATTGTCTTCGCGCCGACCGCGACGCTCAGTACGCGCCCCGACGCGCTTCGCTCCGTTATTTTCAACTGCGATTCCAGTTTATCGGCAGAGAGCTTCGCGCCTTTCACGGAGAAGTTGATTGCGTCGGCGACCGACTTTCGCTCGAACGTACGTTCATACGAATACTTCGACGCGGATTCCTCGCCGGGGCTTTCGACCGAACGCAGATACGGCAGCGCTTGCGTGAAGACCAGTTCCACATCCTCGGTCATTCCGCCTGAGATTGCGTGAAACAGAACAAGAATCGGTTTGCCGCCGTAGGTGATTATCTCGCCCGCCGTCGCGCGGACAGCGTCGTCAATCCGCTTGAAATAGTACGCGTAGTCGCCGCCCCATTTCGCGCGCATCGCGGATTCGTCGATATACGCCTGACAGCACGCGGAGCTTGTGCAGACGTTCGCTTCGGGGAAGCGCGCGCAATGCCCCGCAATGGCGCGGGTGCGCGAAGCCAACGCTTGCGCCTTCAACGCTTCGACCTCATACGAGGCCGGCATTTCAGCCGCAACGGAGCGCGTGACATATGTTTCAAGCGGCATCTCGGCAATCCGCTTATCCGCTTCTATGTATACTTTGATTGTCTCGGCGGCAGATGTATCGGAAGCTGAACGTTCGCCCGCCGTGTCGGGATACAGAATCACGAACAGCATGAGGATCAGGAAGAACCTGCGGCGAATGGCGCGGCGCAGCCTGTTTTCCGACAATTGATTGCTTCGCTTCACCCTCAGTGCAGATGTATAACGGATTCTTCCGCTCCTGCGTCTGCTTCTGACGCGTCTTCTTGCGCGTCTCACCGGGGTCCCCGTCAAAACCGCAGTTTTGACGGGGTGGTTCATACGAATCTCTTTTTTCATGGGACAGGGTATGCGGGTCGTTTGGGAGTTAGAAGTTAGGAGTCTAAACCACCCCGACAAATCTGCGGATTTGTCG
>JAITHB010000004.1 GCA_031280145.1 Oscillospiraceae bacterium
CGTCGTCAGACAGTTCGCGGACAGCGTTGATAAGCATCTTATTATAGAAGAGCTGGAACCGTTCATTGAGGACGGCGTTCGCGCCGCGGGGATTCCCTGCTTCGGGAAGGAATTGACGGGGCTTCAGGGGGAATTGTCGGTTGAGAAGGTGCGCGGCGCAATTGAATGTGGGAATGCTTTTCCCAAATCGGGCGAATGTTGCAGCCCGCGGGCGAGCCGGGGGCTCGCCCCTACAGACAATTCTTCGCTTCCGTCCGCGCCGCCGCGTTCTCCCGCGCTATGCCCCGGCTGCCCGCACCGCGCGGTGTTCTATACGTTCAATCGGTTGAAGCTCAACGTGTGCGGCGATATAGGCTGCTACACGCTGGGTATGCTTCCGCCGCTCTCGGCGATGGATACGTGCCTGTGTATGGGCGCGTCAATCGGAATGGCGCTCGGCATGGAGAAGGCGCGCGGCAGGGAATTCAGCCGCAGGACGGTCGCCGTGATAGGCGATTCAACCTTCATGCACTCGGGCATTACCGCGCTGCTGGACTGCGTATACAACAACGCTTCAGTCACCGTCGTCATATTGGACAACCGCATAACTGGCATGACGGGACACCAGAACAACCCCGCGTCAGGCTTTGATATACACGGAAACCCCGCCCCGACGCTTGATATTGAAGCGCTCGCGGGCGCGCTCGGCGTTTCTTCGGCGCGCACCGTCGATCCGCTCGACCTGAAAGAATTCGAGCGTGTGTTAAAGGAAGAGATTCAGCGCGACGCTGTAAGCGTGGTGATTGCGAAGCGTCCCTGCGCGCTTCTGCCGGGTCAGCGTCAAGCGCCGTATCATACGCGAAATTGCAGGAATTGCGGCGCGTGTATGCGAATCGGCTGTCCCGCCCTGTCGCGCGGCGCGGAAGGCGTAGCCGTTGACGAACAGCTTTGCAGCGGGTGCGGACTGTGCGCGAGCGTGTGTCCGTTCGATTGCTTTAAGAATGAACAATGAAAAATGAACAATGAAAAATTGATAGCTTGACGACTAAAGCTCAAACCATTAATTTTTCATTCTTCATTGTTAATTTTTCATTATGAATGAGGTGCGCTATGCAGAACAACAATACACAAAACATAATAATCGTCGGCGTAGGCGGACAAGGCGCGCTGCTCGCGAGCCGTGTGCTGGGCAATCTGGCGAAATCGCTCGGACTGGACGTGAAAGTGAGCGAGGTTCACGGCATGTCGCAGCGCGGCGGAAGCGTAATAACGCATGTCAGAATGGGCGGGAAGGTTTATTCGCCGCTGGTTCCGCTGCGTGAAGCGGATATAATCCTCGCGTTCGAGCCGCTGGAGGCGCTGCGCTACCTTGAGTATCTGAAGGACGGCGGAAGAATAATAGTCGGCACGAAGGAAGTTCCGCCGATGTCCGTTCTGGCGGGGCAGGCGGCGTATCCGACGGACATAATAAAGACGCTGAGCGAAGCCGCGGACACGATTGCGTTCGACGCGGACGCGCTCGCCGTCTCGGAAGGTTTCCCGCGCGCCGTCAACATTGCGCTGCTCGGGCGCATGGCGGCGATTTCGGATTATCCGACGGATTTGTGGGAGGGGGCGATTAGGGCATCCGTGCCCGTGAAGTTTACCGAGGGCAACCTTAACGTGTTCAGGAAAGCGCGTGGAGAATGAGGAGTTAGGAATCAAGGGATGCGACGGGCGTGTTACATTGCGGCGGACGACCGTTGAGAAGGGCGGGCGACCGAGGCGGTCGCCCCTACAGGTTTTACATTACCTGTACGGTTGAATGCAGCAATCCCCTTGTAGGGGCGAGCCCCCGGCTCGCCCGCGGTCTGCAATATTTGCCCGCCGCAATATAACCGCCGGCCTTAACTTCTGATTCCCCATTATGAAAAATAATTTTGACTTTATAGTCTGCGATAGGAGACAGAATATGTATTGGGATCCGTCAAACGAAACGATGCCGCGCGAGAAGATTCTCGCCATGCAGGATGAACGGCTGGTCGATACCGTTAAGCGCGTATATCAGAACGTGCCGTTCTACCGCCACAAGATGCAGGAGATGGGTCTGCGTCCGTCCGACATAAAGGGTGTGCGCGACCTGCACAAGCTGCCGTTCACAAACAAGACCGACCTGCGCGACAACTATCCCTTCGGTTTGTTCGCCGCGCCGACGGAGCAAATAGCCAGAATCCACGCCTCGTCAGGCACGACGGGCAAGCCGACCGTCGCGGGGTATACCGCGCGCGACTTGGACAACTGGAGCGAGATGATGGCGCGCGCGCTTACCTGCGCGGGCGTGACGAAGAGCTCCATCGTGCAGGTTTCATACGGCTACGGATTGTTCACGGGCGGGCTTGGCGCGCATATGGGCGCGGAGCGCGTCGGCGCGACAGTCATTCCGATGTCGGGCGGAAACACGAAGCGTCAGATTATGCTGATGGAAGACTTCGGCGCGACGACGCTGTGCTGCACGCCGACCTACGCGATCGTGCTTGGCGAAGCGATTCGCGCTGCGGGCATCGACCTGTCGCGGCTCAAGCTGCGCAGCGGCGTGTTCGGCGCGGAGCCGTGGACCGAGGGAATGCGCGCGCACGTTCAGGGCTTGTTGAACATCCACGCGCACGACGTGTACGGTCTGTCGGAAGTGATGGGACCGGGCGTCTCAATCGAGTGCGAGGAACTGGCGGGAATGCACGTTTGGGAAGACCACTTCATCCCCGAGATAATAGACCCCGACACGCTGGAGCAGCTTCCGCACGGAACGCGCGGCGAAATCTGCTTCACCACGATAACCAAGGAAGGTATGCCGCTCATCCGCTACCGCACGCACGACCTCACGGTTCTGGACGACACGCCGTGTCCGTGCGGCAGAACGCATATCCGCATGAAGAAGCTGACGGGACGCACCGACGACATGCTGATAATCCGCGGCGTGAACGTGTTCCCGTCGCAGGTTGAGACCGCGCTGACGGGCATAGATGGCATAGATCCGCAGTACCTTCTTATCGTCGACCTCGTCGGCAGTTTGGATACGCTCGCGATAGAAGTGGAGATGTCGCCGACGCTGGCGTTCGACAGTGTGCGTTCAATCGAAGCGCTGCGCAAGAAGGTGGATTCCGCAGTATCGTCTATGTTGGGCATTTCCGCGGAAATAAAGCTTATGCCGTTCGGCAGCATACCCAGGGGCGAAGGGAAGACGGTGCGAACGAAGGATTTGAGGCAGAATATTCATTAACGGATGAGGAGGAACATGTATGAAATATGTTTATCCGGCTGTCTTCCATCCGGAAGAAGAGGGAGGATACAGCATCTATTTTCCGGACATTCATTATGGGGCAACACAAGGTGATACGCTTACAGAAGGTTTAGACTATGCGAAAGATTTTCTATGTCTTTCGTTATATGATATGGAAGAGAAAAAAAAGGAGATACCGGAACCATCAGACATAAAATCGATTGTCGCTGAACAAAACGACATCGTGACGCTGATCTTAGCCGACACGGAGTATTATCGCAGCTATTATGAAAACAAACTGATTAAGAAAACTCTGAATATACCATATTGGTTAAACGCGCGCGCGACGGAAGCGAACATCAACTTTTCGCAGCTGCTGCAGAACGCGCTGAGAGAAAGGCTGCATATTCCGGCAATGGAGTAAACAATTCGTAAGGCGGGCGGCCGAGGCGGTCGCCCCGGGCTGTCGACAAAGCCCGTCGGTGTTGTAAAGGGCGGGCGAGCCGGGGGCTCGCCCCTACA
>JAITHB010000155.1 GCA_031280145.1 Oscillospiraceae bacterium
ATACCGTTAACTCTGTAACCGAACCCATCCGTCAACCATCCTGTACCGACTTAACGCGGAACACCGCAACCCCTTGCAATATGGACGACGATCCTGTGCTCGTGGGTATCGGCGCGCGCAACGCGGGTTATGTAAGCCCCGAGGATCAGGCGAAAGCCTTGATTCCCGAAGGGGTTGTTTTGTCGCGCGAAGAATTCGACGGATTCACGCGTATTGTTACAAGACTGCCGGACGGATCGATCAAACCGCTGGTCAACGTTACAGGAAGCACGTATGAAGCGCTGAAGAACGCCATGGATGCTGCGGGAACGGGCGGCACCGTCGTTTTGCAGCAAGATATCGTCGATGCTACACATACCTGGACGTCTTCCACATTAAATGACATAACAATTGACGGGAACGGACACCGAATCGGTTCCGATAACCAAGCGACATGGTTGACCGCGCCGTTGTTCTTTAAAGACGATGTAACTTACGCAGATAGCATACCAAATGTATCAATAAGGAACTTAACAGTTTACGCAAATATAAGTACCACAGTCGGCGGTACCGGTATTTTGATGGGATTTTGCTTAAATTGCACGTTCGACAATTGTCAGACATTCGGTAGAGTGAGCGCTTCTGGCACAGCAGGAGGTATTGCCGGTAATGTGCTTGAAAGTTCGATAACCAATTGTGTAAATCACGCAAACATTGATGGTAAACACGCCGGAGGCATAGTCGGATCAGCCGGACCTAACCAAATATCCACTTCGCCGTCCTCATCCGTAAGCAGATGCACAAATACCGGAACTATCAAAGGTATACTAACATTTGGTGGAATCGCAGGAAGAACTTCGGGAGTAGTAACAATACAGAATTGTTATAATAGCGGAACGATAATTAAAAATAGCTTCGATGAAACAACCGGTACGTATGGTCAGGGCGGTATAGTTGGGATTTACTTTATAACTTCTTATTACCCTCTTTCTGTTAAGAATTGCATTAATGACGGTAGATTATTATCTAGTGATACTAATAACAAAGGAGAGAATGTTGGGGGAATCGTTGGTAAATTAGAAGGTTCCAATGCAACCTATCGTGATATATGCGTCGTATCTGATTGCGTAAACAGAGGGTCTATCAGCCATAGCGGAGTTAGCGACGTCCTCAAGAAAGGTTTTGGCGGCATTATCGGGTATGCGCTACACGGCGTAGATGTGCTGCGCTGCTGTGTGAGCGGCAACGCGAGCATATCAACCACAGGCGTCGGCGTCGGTGGCATTGTCGGCTATTATCATTCTGCTATTCATGACCTGAATATTATCGATTGCGTCTGCGGCTCCGCTGAAATTAAAACAACCAACAGCGACGCGGGCGCAATGGTTCACCGCATAGTGGGAGGTCGGGCAGAATCATCTGCCATAATTGTTCTCAGCAACAACAAAGCCAATCCCGACATGCTTGTCTACGGCAGCAACAGCGGCAATACCGACGGGCTATCTCCCAACGGCGACTACAGCGGCGTAGTACCCGCCGACCAAACCGCGGCGACCAACGCGAACGGCGCTAACTGGGCGGCAGGCACGGACTACGCCGCGAACTGCCCCGCGCAAAACATCCTCCCTATCGTCACTCTGAACCCCCAGAACGGCGAAAGCAGCTACACCCTCGTCGCCGACGCAAACGGCAAATTTACGACGCAGCCGCCCGTGCCTTCCGTCATGCCCGCGAACGCGGCTTCGTTCAAGGGATGGTACGACGCGCCCGAAAACGGCACCGCGTGGACCGCCAACACGGTCTACCCGTTCGATTCAAAGCTGTACGCGCAATGGAATTGTAAAAGCGGCTTCACGTATAACCCCGCAACAAAAGCCTGCGAGGATCTCACGCGCACCATCACCTACGAAAGCAAAGGCGCGCAAGTCGGTTCGGAAACAGTAAACTTAGGCGATATTATCGCCGCCGCTCCGTCGCCCGAGCCCTCTATGACGGACGGCTCGTTCAGCGGATGGTACGACAGCGTCACCAACGAGAGGTGGGTGTTCGGCGCGGGCGGCACAAAAGTAACAGGCAATCATACGCTTGTCGCAAGGTTCGGCTGCAACAGCGGCTATCATCTCGACGGCAACGCTTGCGTCGCGGATCCGCCGACTACGTGTCGGGTCAGTTTCGTTAACCCGTCGAATTTCAGCGCGGATCAGACGCCGGACTCGAAGGTGTTCGGGTGCGGAACATCATACCGGCCCGAAGCGCCGACCACGCCGTACAGCCAATACCACACTTTCCTCGGCTGGTTCAAAGGCGACGGCACACAGTGGAACTTCTCAACAGACTCAACCACAACCGACCTTACGCTGTATTCCCATTGGCAATGCGGCATGGGCTTCACGGGCGGTCCGACCGCGCCGTGCGTGTTCAATGAAAACGGATGCGACCCGGGCTGGGAGGCCTCGCCCGACAAGACGCACTGCGTGCAGAAAAAAATATCGATCACAGTCACTACGCCGGGCGGCAGCAGCGATAATGAAATCAACTACGGCGACAGGATACCCCAGCCGCAAATCCCGACCGTCGACAACGCCCAAAGCTGCGCGTGGTATCTTGTCGGCGCGCCGAATCCGTTCGACTTCAACACGCCGATAACGGGACCGATCGAGCTTGAGCTGCGCTGCGTGTGCAACGCGGGCCACTCCTACGATCCCAACTTGGGCTGCGTGTCCAACCCGAACGGCTGCAACGACGGCGAGACGGCTTGCGACGACGGCGACGGCTGCTGCATTATAGTAGAAGTGTTATACCCGAACGGCAAAGAGCCTGAATATTTTAAAGTGAAGCGCGGCGACACATTTAAGCTTCCGAAAGGTCCTTCCACGCCGCACGGCACGTTCATCGGCTGGCTGGTTCAGCAGGATGGCAGCGCGCGCCAGGCGCAGCGGGCTGATTCAGGCAGTCTGCGTCCGTCGGGCGACCTCATCACGGTCAACGCGCGAATCACCGTTATTCCCGTCTTTATGCCCGACCCCGGCTTTGAATGCGACGCGAGCGGCTGCGAATATTCGGGCAGTTGCCCGTCAGGCTACACCTACAACGGAAGCGAATGCGTTCCGAACGGCGGCGGAAGCGTGAACCTGCCGCCGCAGATATTGACGCCGCTCGGCAACGTGATAGATTCTATCGGAAACGTTGAAAACGCCATCGGCGATATAATCGGGATGTACAAACTGATGTTTGATAAATCCCTCGCGCTGTCTGTGAATCCTCAAAACGACATGGTCGCAACGTCTCAAATGGTTGAGCGCGCCGTCGGGCTTTTCGCGGAGCTTGAATCTCACCTAAGCACTAAGCTGTGCTGCGCAACGAAGGTTTTTACTATGTGCGGCTGCGAGTAGTCGGGTTAGTTAAAAGTTAGAAGCTAATAGTTAGAAGCTAGAAGTTAATAGTTAATAGTTAGAAGCTAGAAGTTACTAGCTAAAAGTTAAAAGTTAAAAGTTAAAAGTTAATAGCTAAAAACTAAAAGGTAGAAGTTAGAAGCTAATAATTAAAAGTTAGAGGCTAATAGTTAATAGTTAGAAGTTGCCGGTTAGGATTTATAATCCGCAGACTGTCGACAAAACCCACATGCGTTGTAAAGGGCGGGCGACCGAGGCGGTCGCCCCTACAGGGTGTATGCTATCGGCATAGAGGAACGCAATATGCTGTAGGGGTGAGCCCCCGGCTCGCCCGCGGGCATACAAAACAATCGTATGTCGACAGCCTAAGTTAAGAGTTAGAAGTTGCCGGTTAGGATTAATAATCCGATACTCCGAACTGCAACCGCTAACTCTTAACTATTAACTTCTAATTTATCAACCCGTCTGCCGTAACAATCCCCATCGCAAAAATAGCCGCCGCCCGCAATGCGAGATTGACGTCGATATGCTCGTCGGGCTCGTGCGGTCCGCCGTGCCCTTCGGGCAGCCAATCGGCGCGTCGGCCGCCGGGGATGCCCATGCCGAAGCCTATCGCGTTTGGCAGCTTGCGCGCGTAGGTTCCGCCCGCCATAACGAACGGCGGCTTATTGTCGCCCGTGATCTCGTTGTAGAGGTTCGTCAGCGCGGGCACGATGGGGCTTTCCGGCGGATAGTAATTGGGTTTATTGTCTTGGATCAGCTCGACGGTGTAGCCGCCCTCGTCCGCCATCTTGTTTATATTCGCAAGAAGACGCTCGCCGCTCTCGGTGACGGGATAGCGGATGTTCAGGTGCAGAACGAAGTGACCGTCGCGCAGGCTCGTCATCGTTCCCGCGCAGGTGAGCTTGCCCGATATTTGGTCGGACGTGACGATGCCAACCGCCGCGCCGTCCGCGGTGTCGTTGATTCTGTCGGGCAGCGCGAGAATTGCCGCGTCTTCTTCCGAAAGGATGCCGGAGTATATGAGCGCCTTCGTGAGGCGGCCGATAGCGTTTACGCCGAGGTGCGGCATGGAGCTGTGCGCCGCCTGTCCATGCGCGGAGAAGACGACTTCGTTCTCGAAAGCGTCGTAATCTACGCCTTCGGGCAGCGCGGCGATACTTCCGCTTCTCTTCAGAGTGGCGGTTGCGGACGGCGGAATGATATTGGACGCGAGACCGCCCGAAACGCTGACGAACGCGTCCGACAGCTTCTTCTTCGAGACGAGGTTGCACTCGATGATGCCCTTCTCGCCGTAGTTGACGGGGAATTCGCTGTCCGCAATGATGGAGAGTACGCCGTGACCGTTCGGGTGCGCGGCGGAGAAGTGTTCGCAGTCGCTCATGCCGTGTTCCTCGTCGCAGCCGACGAACAGCTTGAGGTTGTGCTTCAGCGGAACGTGAAGCTCGCGCAGGGCGCGCATCGCGGCAAGCACGCAGATTGCGGGGCCTTTGTTGTCCTCTACGCCGCGTCCGATGAGACTGCCGTTATATTCTATCGGTTCATATGGTTTGGTGAACAACCAGCCGCTTCCTTCGGGAACAACGTCCATGTGTTCCCAGAAGCCGATGAACGGCGCGTTCGCATCTCCCGTTGCGTTGAAGAAGAGACTTCCGCAGTAGTCCTCATAGTTTTCCGCGTCGAAGCCGTAGCCCGCGCCTATTTCAAGCGCCTTGTCGAGCGCGGCTTTCACGCCGCGCCCGTATGGGTATGGCGGGTCGTTGTAAACCGACACGCTGCTTATTGAGGCGAGCGACTTTATGTCCGCCACGATATCGTCCCTGTGCGCGTTCATCCACGCGAGCAACTTTTCATATAGTTCTCTATCCATTAAAACCTCCGCGCTGTTTTTTGTTTTGCATATGATAAACCATTCGGGAATCAAATACAATATTCTGCTTTGGCAGGCTATATGAATGAAGAAAGAATAGGAAAGAAAAATCCCCCTGCCGATCATTTGCAAGGGGATTACAGACTGTCGACAAACGATTGTTTTGTATGTGTGCGGGCGAGCCGGGGGCTCGCCCCTACAGCATATTGAGTTCCTGTATACCGATAGCATACACCCTGTAGGGGCGACCGCCTTCGGGGTCCCCGACAAATCCGCAGATTTGGCGGGTTGGGATTCGGTCGCCCGCCCTTTACAACGCATGTGGTCTTTTGTCGACAGTCTTAAATCCCCCTGCCGATTTGCAAGGGGATTATTTGTTTGGGAGTGTCTAAGTCAAGTTGCAAAGGGAGCTAAATGAAGCTTGTAAAGGAACG
>JAITHB010000050.1 GCA_031280145.1 Oscillospiraceae bacterium
AACCGCGGGCGAGGCGGGGGCTCGCCCCTACAGGGGTTTGATAACATTCAATCGGGCAGGAACTTGAAACCTGTAGGGGCGAGCCCCCGGCTCGCCCGCAGTTATCAATACACCGCCCGCCATCTGCAACATCGCCCGCCGTCTTCTAATCCCTGTAACCTATTGTGACAAATTCATCCCCGCCGCCGACATGCACGTCAAACGCGCCGCCGTGCTCAACCTGCTTGCCGTCGTCGTTGAATAATTTCAATTGGTCGTCGCTTATGAAGAACGTCACCTTTTCCGATTGCCCGGGTTTGAGAAACACCTTCGTGAAGCCCGCGAGCTGGCGGTTCGGCGCTTCATACTTCGGATTCACCCAGCTGATATACGCCTGCGCGCATTCCTTCGACGCGACGCCGCCGACATTCTTCACGTTCGCGGTAACGAGCAATCCGCCTTCCGCGCGCGATACCGCAAGACTGCCGTACTCAAACTTGGTGTATGACAGACCGTAGCCGAAGCGGTACGCGGGTACGCCGTCGAAGTAGCGGTATGTTCTGCCCTTCATGGAATAATCCGTAAAGTCGGGAACCTGACTCATTGAAGCGTAGAACGTGATGGGCAGTCTGCCCGACGGCGATACATTCCCGAACAGTACGTCGGCGACCGCAAGCCCGCCCACCTGACCGGGGTACCACGCTTGAATTATCGCGGAATAGGTTTCCGCGTGGGGGAAGATTGTGGCGCTGCCCGTCATGTTGACCAGCACTTTGGGCTTGTTGACGGACGCGAGCGCGTCAAGCAGCATACGCTGCGGCGCGGGTAAATCCATCGATTCCCTGTCGCCCGAACCGTAGCCCTCTTCGCCTTCCGTTTCGCCTGTGAGTCCCGTTACGATTATGACGGCGTCCGCGGTTTGCGCGCACTTTATCGCTTCGGCCAGCCTGCTTGTGGCCTTCTCGCCCCAACCGCTTTCGTTGGGTTCGCCGGAAAGTTTGCACCCTTCCGCGTAGAGGTAGCGAATCTTGGGGTTTCTTTCGCGCAGCCCCTCAAGCACGGTATACGTTTCGGACGGCGTTCCGTTATAGTTGCCGTAGAGCGACGCGCGGTTGTCGGCGTTTGGCCCGATTACGGCGATCGTCTTTATCTCGCGGAAGGAACGCTTGCGCGTTCCCCGGATTCGCGCGACCTCCGTCCGCGCGCCGGAGTCGGAATCGAGCGGAAGCGTTCCGTCGTTCTTCAGCAGAACGAGCGAATCCTGCGCCATCTCAAGCGAAGTCTGATGGTGCGCGGCGCAGTCCAGCAGCATGTACGGCAAACCGTCATATTTGGTTTCTTTATCGAACATACCAAGCTTCATCCGAGCGAGAATGAGACGATACGCGGACTTGGTTATCGTTTCCTCGCTTATCAAGCCGTTTGTGACAGCGCTTTGCAGATGAGGATAGATGAACCCGCAGCACAAATCGCAGCCGTTGTTCACGGCGAGCGCGGACGCTTCTTCCGCGGTTTCCACTATTTTGTGGTGCATGAATATGTCTTCCACCGCGCCGCAGTCGGACACGACATAGCCGTTGAAGCCCCACTCCTCGCGCAGAATCTTCTGCAGAAGGTATGCGGAACCCGACGCGCTCTCGCCGTAGACGCGGTTGTACGCGCCCATGACGGAATACACGCCCGCCTCCTGCACAGCCGCCTTGAACGCGGGCAGATAGGTTTCGTACAAATCCTTCTTGCCGGGGTGAACGTCAAACTCGTGGCGGATGGCTTCGGGACCCGAATGCACCGCGAAGTGCTTTGCCGTCGCGACACATTTTAGGGTGTGTTGATTAGTACTTTGCATTGCGGAGTAGATATCGTCGCTTCCTTGAAGTCCCGTGATGAACGCGACGCCGAAGCGCGAGGTGAGGTATGGGTCTTCGCCGTAGGTTTCGTGACCGCGTCCCCAGCGCGGGTCGCGGAATATGTTGATGTTCGGCGTCCACATCGTAAGCCCCTTGTAGATGCCGTGGTCGTCGTTCTCCGCCGCCGCTTCATGCTTTATACGCGCTTCCGTCGCGATAATCTGCGCGACCTCTTTCAGCTTCAGCACGTCGAAGCTTGCCGCCATTCCGATGGTCTGCGGAAACATCGTCGCCGTACCCGCCCTCGCGACGCCGTGCAGGCACTCGTTCCACCAGTTGTATTCAGAGATGCCGAAGCGCGGCAGCGCGCTTGATTGGTACGCCATCTGGCTCACTTTTTCTTCAAGCGTCATTTGTCCCACGAGATTCGCGGCGCGCTCCTCATATGGAAGGGATTCATCTTTCCAAGAATTATCTAATGTCATATAACCATCCTTCTGTGTTCTTAATGTAGGGGTAGGGACGCTGGAACGTTATGTTTCAGGAACTCGACCGACCGCGCGAACACCGCGTCGCGCTCGCAGCCGAGTATGCACACGTGCGGCGAATTGTCCAGCATGAGCGTATCGCTCACTTTGCTGCTTACGCCCTTCGTGATTATCTTCGCCACTGCGGGGTGTACCGATTCATCCTTATACGACTGCACGACAAGAATCGGCGCGGTTACGCGGCGCAGCTCGCGGCGCGTAATTCTGTCAAGGCGCTGAATATCGGCTGTCTTCGCGACCGAAAGCGAATTGTAGCCCATGTTGTATTCCTTCAGGAAGTTCGGCTTCTCGGGCTTTCCGTAGACGTCCCACTTGAGCGTTTTAACGAAGTGCTTCGCGACAGGCGACATCACGTTCCACCAATAGCGGAACTTGAGCGCGGGGGCGTACAAAAGACACGCGTCGGGGTCTTCAAGCTCCGTCAAGCGCAGCGCGAGAACGCCGCCAAGGCTTAACCCCGCGACTGCGACCTTTTTGTAACGCTTGCGCATTTCGCGGTATTTTTCCTTCACGCACTCGTACCACAGCGTTTCGTTCGACTTCTCCAAGTCTTCCATACTCGTGCAGTGACCGGGCAGAAGAACGGCTTCGCATGTGTATCCCGCCTTCTGCAACGCAAGCCCAAGCGGATACATATGCGACGGCGCGCCTGTGAAGCCGTGTATCAGCAGGACGGCGTTCTCGCCGCCTTCAAGCGTGTATGGCAGTTTCAGTTCGGGGTGTTTCGGCGTCGGCATTATAAGACCTTCTTTTTCTAATGAAAAATTAACAATGAACAATGAAAAATTATTGGTGTTAGATTGGCGTTGTGAGTTTCCCTTCTCCACAATCAATTTTTCATTTTTAATTTTTAATTTTTCATTCGTCAAACTATCTGGTTCCGAAAATCCTGTCGCCCGCGTCGCCAAGCCCCGGCACGATATAGCCGTGGTCGTTCAGGTGGTCGTCCAGCGCCGCGACGAATATGTCAACGTCGGGATGGTCTTGCTGTATGCGCTTAACGCCTTCAGGCGCGGCTATGAGGCAGACCAGCTTAATGCTGCGTCCGCCGCGCTTCTTCACAAAACCGATGGCTTCCGATGAAGAACCGCCCGTAGCGAGCATTGGGTCAAGCACGATAAGCTCGCGTTCGCCAACGTCGGGCGGCAGCTTGCAATAATACTCGACGGGATTGAGCGTAACAGGGTCGCGGTACAGACCTATATGACCCACGCGCGCGTTCGGTATCAGCTTGAGTATGCCGTCCACCATGCCAAGCCCCGCGCGCAGTATCGGCACGAGACCCAACTGCTTGCCTTCCAGCACCTGCGTTTTGGCGGGTCCTATCGGCGTGGTTATCTCTATAGTCTTCGTGGGCAGGTCGCGCGTCACTTCGTAGACCATCAGCATTGAGATTTCTTCGAGAAGGTCGCGGAAATCTTTTGACGACGTTTCATCGTCGCGCATGAACGATAGCTTGTGCTGAATGAGCGGGTGGTTGAGGATGTTAAGCTGTCCCATAGGAAAGACCTCCAATATTTTAATTAACAATTAATAATGAAAAATGAAAAATTAATGGTTTAGGTCAGGCGTTGTAAGCATCCGTTCCTAACCATCAATTTTTCATTGTTCATTCATTAAACTCCTTATACATCTTGCTAGCCTCCACGTCGGTGTTGCCCTGATACTTCCCGCTCGTATACGGAACGTAATCGCCTTCTATCGAATGGTAATATATCTGGCAAATCGAAACGAACGGATAGATGCGTATCGGGTGAATACAGTGCATCTCAAGCGTCCAGAACCCCTTGAACCCCACGTCGCCGAACCCTGCCGTCACGTGGATATACAGACCGAGCCTGCCGATTGACGAACGCCCCTCCAGCATCGGCACGAAGCAATCCGTGCGCGTATACTCAAGCGTACGCCCCAGATACAGCGCGCCCGGCGTCAAAACAATACCTTCCCGCGGGATTGTTACAGACCGCGTAGGGTTGTCTCTTTTCATATCAAGAACAGGGTCGCTGTATACCAGCAGCCTGTCGTTGAGGCGCAGGTTCACGCTGTTCGGGTTGACAAGCCGTTTGTCGAACGGTGAAATCTCAATCGTGCCTTTGTCCATCTGGCGCAGAATCTCAAGTCCCGACAGAATCATTTTTTAACTCCATCAACAAAATCTCGCGCTTGCGTCATCTTTTATACTCCATCAACCATATCTCGCGCACTGTATCGTCTTTATACTCCACCAACTAAATGGGTGAGAGAGCACACCGCGTACGCGGCAATGCCTTCCTCGCGCCCGACGAACCCCAGCCGTTCCGTCGTCGTCGCTTTCACGCTTACATAGTTTACATCAATTCGCATGGATTCCGCAAGTTTATTGCGCATATCGCCGATATATTTTGCTATCTTCGGCCGCTGCGCCGCGATGGTTATGTCGGCGTTGTTGACGCGGAAGCCGCGCGACTCAACGAGATTAACGACACGCTTCAACAGTTCCACGGAATAGATTCCGCCGTAAGCGGGGTCGCTGTCGGGGAAGTGCTTGCCTATGTCGCCGAGCGACGCCGCGCCCAGTATCGCGTCGCAGAGCGCGTGCATCGCGGCGTCCGCGTCGCTGTGTCCGAGCAGACCGCGCGTATGCGGAACGGTTACGCCGCACAGAACGAGCGCGCGTCCCTGTACAAGCTGATGCACGTCATAGCCGAATCCTACCGTAACTGTAGGGGCGAGCCAGGGGCTCGCCCTCGGTTCTCTCGAATGGGCGAATGTTGCAGACAGCGGGCGAGCCGGGGGCTCGCCCCTACAGAACTGGTGCGCATACGTAAGTTTAATGTTCGTCTGTTCGCCTTCCACAATCGCAACAGGATGGCCTGCGGCGGCGGCGACGCTTCCGTCGTCCGTGAATCCATCCGCGCCGACAGACGCATACGCTTCCGCGATGATTGATTTGCGGAACGCCTGCGGCGTCTGCACCGCGCGAAGATTATCGCGATTCAGATAGCGTACATCTTCTTCTGCAGAAACGACAGTATCAGTAACGCTGATAGCGGGAATTGCCGCGCCCGATTCTTCCGCCGCGGCGAACACGCGCTCAATCAATTCGCCCGTGACGTACGGGCGCGCAGCGTCGTGTATCGCGACCAACTCGCACTCGTCGCCCAGCGAAGCCAGACCGCTTCTCACGGAATCCGCGCGAGTCTCTCCGCCGTACGCGATTCTGTACGGCATAATCAAGTCGCAGACAGGCTTTATCTTCGCGAACTCGCCTTCATCCGATTCGCTTATGCAGATTACCGCGCCTTGCGCGTGTTCGCGAAAAGCGATGAGACAGCGCGCGAGCGGGCATATTCCGTCCACGGGAAAGAAGGCTTTGTTGATAGGAAGCCCGCTGCGCGTTCCGCGTCCCGACGCCGCAAGCACCAGCCATCTTCCTTTTGCTTTGCAATTCATTTCGGTCATATCGTCTTTCACTAAGCAAGTATTTCAGCCCGAAGGCACTTATGGGTCCAGGGCTTTGCCCTGGCCGCCGTCCGGTTCGGATATTACGCGGTACATACTCGCGGCGTCCGCTTTCAGCGCGTGTTCCTGTATAGAAACGACTTCATACAGACCGACGCGGCTGCCGAACCGTATCTCCAGCTTGTCGCCCTCGCGTACTTCGCTGCCGGGCTTTGCCACTTTGCCGTTTATCTGCACGCGACCCGCGTCGCAGGCGTCGTTCGCGACGGTTCTGCGCTTGATTATCCGCGATACCTTGAGGTATTTGTCTATTCTCATTTTAACTCCTAACATATAAAGAAAGAACCCGTACTTATTATACAGTACGAATCCGATTATTGGAAGGGAGACCGCAAACAGTGTAGGGGCGATAAACGAAAGCCCGCCAGTAACGCGGACGACCCCCATTGTGCAACCGGACGGAAGACAAACAGGCGGGCCATCGGTGATCGCCCC
>JAITHB010000160.1 GCA_031280145.1 Oscillospiraceae bacterium
CTGGAAATCCAGTCACGCTTTGCTTTCTCGGCTAAAAACGCCTCGTATCTGAATTGCTGATCGGCAGACAATTCTTTTATCACTTTGACCGCGTCCGCCACTTCCGGGTATGCTTTTGCCAACATATCGAATTGTTCCTCCTCCTCGGCGTCAAATAAACTTCCCCATATCCACTCGGTAGATCCGTCCGAGTGAACAGGTATTTTGTTCAATTCCAATACGTTAATAACCGCTTTATCGGTCCGGACTGTCGACAAAGCCCATCGGTGTTGTAAAGGGCGGGCGACCGAGGCGGTCGCCCCTACATGGTGTAGGCTATCGGTATGCAGGAAAACAATATGCTGTAGGGGCGAGCCACCGGCTCGCCCGCCCGCATACAAAACAATCATTTGTCGACAGCCTGAATGACCGCTTTATCGGTCATCGTCACATTATGAATCTTATCATATACTTTAAAGCCATGAAAACATTATCTTATCACATCCGCGCAGGTTAATCAAGCGCGGCAGACAGGGCGAAACCATTTGTAAAACACCGCAACAAAACAGTCACACAACAAGGCTTGTTTCATAGTGTAATTGTAGGACAACATGTGCGGCAAAACCGAACATGCAGTTCACTACATACTTTGAGGGTGCGGTTAAATGAAAAACTACAGGAGAACTATATCGGCGCCTCCCGTCGGAAAAAGAGAGAATAATATCGATTCAAGGTGTTACGCTAAGTCGAAAGACGCGCTCAACGCGGTAGCGAAAAGTATCGCAAACGTTGAAAACAGTCTCGGCGACATTCTCAAGGCAAGCGCGTCCGCTATGCAGAAGGGCGCGGATTGCGATCATAATTTTGCGCAAATGAGCGAGTACGGCAAAGTTGTGGAGTCCATTATCAGCGGGATCAGCAAAACCGAAGAGACGCTTTCGGAGAAATTGTGCTGCGTCACGGACACGCTCGGCAAGCAATCCGGGGAGGGGCAAGGCGCGCAAGGCCCAACCGGTCCGCAAGGAGACAAGGGCGATACCGGACCTGCCGGTCCGATTGGTCCTACCGGCGCGACCGGCGCGCAAGGACCGCAAGGTGATCCCGGTCAGCAAGGTTTGAAAGGCGACAAGGGCGACGAAGGTCCTGCCGGACCGGCGGGCGCAACGGGTGCGACAGGCGCAACAGGACCGAAAGGACCGACGGGTCTGAAAGGCGACACGGGCGACGCAGGTCCCGCCGGTCCGGCGGGCGCAACGGGTGCGACAGGTGCGACCGGTGCAACAGGCGATCCCGGTCCGACTGGAGCTACAGGAGCGACGGGAGCGATCGGTCCGACCGGACCGGCGGGCGCTACGGGCGCAACGGGCGATCCCGGTCCGACAGGTGCAACGGGCGCGACAGGAGCGACGGGAGCGATCGGTCCGACCGGTCCGACAGGCGCAACAGGCGCAACGGGTGCGACAGGCGCGACAGGTCCCGCCGGCTTGGGCGTTCCGACAAGCGGCGTGGCGGGGCAAATGCTGGTCGCAACATCGAACGTTTCCGCTCCGGTATGGGAGAGCATGGGAAACGTGGTCACAAGCAAAGTCGATATGCTTTATGGTAAAGATAAAGACGATCTCACCACCAACGAGCTTTTCTACATCATCCATGTGAATGGCGGCACAGGCAACGATAGTAACAATGGATTAACCACGACGACGGCGGTGAAAACATTAAACGGCGCGTATAAAAAAGTCAGGGGTAAGCTGTTTCCGATAGGAGTAACGCTGATATTCTACTTGGAAGGCTCGTCCACTATTACTTTGTCAGGTCAGTTTAACTGGATTTTATACCCGTATACCGTTATAATACCGGGAGACTCTTCACCGGCGACAAAGACTGTCAGCGTTACTGCCTCAAAAACAGGAACGCAAGTTTCTGCGATTTCTGCATTCGGCGGATTGTTCATTGGAAACGTTAACTTTACTTATACGTCAGACAGTAATGAAATTTTATTTAATATGGGATTTTATGAATTTCATACCTGTACTTTCACAGCCGCGTCCGCGACCACTTCCCCTGCCTCTTTGGTATTTGCGCGCTGCCACGCGTCTATCGAGACGTGTACGCATGCCGGCGCTCGTTATGTAAAAGCCGGCATAGCTTCGACTGTTCATATGATGAACAACACGTATAACGGATCGCGTATAGCCGTTTTTGCCGAACAAGGCGGCGTATTATCCGTAGACACGGGAACACGCGCTGCCGGCGCCGGAACGATTTCCGCCACCTACTCCTTCGCATGGAGTGAAACAGCCGCGCGTATCTATATCGATGAAACAACGGTTGAAATGGCTAAGACATATTACACGTGGCATGTATATATGCTTGATAAAGGCGGGCGATTCTACGCGGGTAGTTATGGAGACAGCCCCGGATATTACCCCCTGAACTGGAGCCCACCGTACAACGCAGCGGGAGAGCGGTTCCCTGCACCATAACTGCGAACGGTTATATGCTGTAACTGACTGCATGAGAGCGTCCCCGATTTCGAGGGCGCTTCATCTTGCGAAAAAACATTTTTGTGGTATTATAGACGAAGATGTTATGGACTTAATGCAAAGGGTTTTTACCGCAGCATCTGATTAAAAATGGGTATGCCCGAAGGCATATGTGGGTCCAGGGCTTTGCCCTGGTGGGAGGAATGCGCGTTGGCGATAAGGAAGGTTCTGCAGGTCGGCGACCCCGCGCTGCGCAAGGTGTCGCGCCCTGTGGAGGAGTTCGGAAGAAAGCTGCACCAGCTTCTTGACGATATGTACGCGACCATGCAGAAGGAGGACGGCTGCGGGCTTGCCGCGGCGCAGGTCGGCGTTTTGCGCCGCGCCGTCGTTATCGATATGGGCGAGAATGACGAGGACGGGCTGATGGAGCTTGTCAACCCCGTTATTCTGTCTATGTCGGGCGAAGCGGAGGGCAAGGAGGGCTGCCTGTCCGTCAAGGGGAAGCGCGGGTTTGTCACGCGCCCGCAGAAGGTGAAGTTCAGGGCGCAGGACAGGTTCGGCAACTGGTATGAGAAAATCGTAAAGGACAGGAAAGCCGTCGCGGTTCAGCACGAGGTCGACCACCTGAACGGCATTCTGTATATAGACAAGATGACGCGCTACGTCACTCCCGAGGAAGAAGAGCAAGACGCGAAAGAGGATGAATAGAAGAAGAATGAGAGCGGTATTCTTCGGAACGCCTGAGTTCGCCCTGCCTATCCTACGCGCGCTGGCGGAACGCCACGAGGTTGCGGCGGTCGTAACGCAGCCGGACCAGCCGACGGGACGCGGCAGGCGCGTTATGCCGCCGCCCGTTAAGCTCCGCGCGGACGAGCTTGGCATTCCGGTGTATCAGTTCGAGCGCGTGCGCAGACAGATTGGGCTTGACGCGCTGCGCGGCCTCAACGCGGACGTGTTCGTCACCGCGGCGTACGGGCAGATCCTCTCGCAGAAGATACTCGGCATACCTAAGGTTGGCACGGTGAACGTCCACGCTTCGCTTCTGCCTAAGTATCGCGGCGCGGCTCCCGCGCAGTGGGCGATAATCAACGGCGAGACGCTGACGGGCGTGACGACCATGCTGACCGACATAGGCATTGACACGGGCGATATTCTGCTTCAGCGCGAAGTATCCGTTATGCCGAACGATACGTCCGACACGCTGCTCGCGCGGTTGTCTGAAACGGGCGCGTCTCTTCTGCTTGAGACGCTTGACGGACTGTCGCGCGGAACAATCGTTCCGCAAAAGCAGGACGAAGAGCAAGCCACGCACTGCGTAATGCTGACAAAGGAACACGGCAGGATTGACTGGACGAAGTCCGCGCCTTCTATCGAGCGCCTGATTCGCGGCGTGAAGGCGTACACGTTGATAGGCGATGAGACGCTGAAGATACACCGAGCGGAGATTATCTCGCCGACAGAAAGGGCGGGTTGCGCGGGAACGGTAGTCGCGGACGAGAGCCACGGCATCGCGGTCGCGTGCGGCGAAGGCGTTCTTCGTCTGACGGAGGTTCAGGCGGCGGGCGGGAAACGCATGTCCGCGGGGGATTATCTGCGCGGGCATACGATTCCGCGCGGGACAATATTAGGAGAAAACACCATTGAACGACACACACAATAAAAGACCGTTCGCCAAACCGACCGCGCCGTTCGCGAAGCCCGTTCGTCTGGATGAAAACGCGCGCGCGGTGGCGCTCAACGTTCTGCAGGATATAAGTCGGCAGGACGCATACGCTTCGCTCGCGCTCGATAAGCGCCTCACCGAAAGCAGGCTTGCGGAGCGCGACCGCGACTTCGTCACGCGACTGGTCTACGGCGTGACCGAAACGCGCATCACGCTGGATTACTATACGGATAAGCTTCTGCGCGACCCGTCTGGCATAGAACCTCTCACGCGCGACCTGCTTCGCCTTGGCGCGTACCAAATCTTCTATATGGACAGGGTTCCCGACCACGCGGCCACGAACGAAACCGTCGCCATCGCCAAGATTCTGCCGTCGTCCGCGCCGTTCGCAAGCCTCATCAATTCTGTTCTGCACCGCTTGATTGAACAGCTGAACCACCCCGCCAAATCTGCGGATTTGTCGGGGACCCCAGGCGAAACGATATCGGCCCTGCCCGAAGACCCCGTGGAACGCCTGTCGATTGAGATGAGTTTCCCGCTGTGGCTGACGCGGAAGCTTATTGACGTATATGGGTTTGACGAAGCGAAGCGGTTCCTTGAGTATCGCCACGACCACGCGTTTTTGACCGTGCGCAGGAATTCGCTTCGCGCAGGCAAGGAAGAGTTCGAGCGGCGCATGACGAAGGCGGGGTGGACGTTCGCCGAGTGGATTGTGCCCGGCACCTACCGCGTGAAGGGAATCGGAGCGGTCGGCTCCGATAAGCTTTACCGCGGCGGGTTCATGAGCGTCATAGGGCAGTCCAGCATACTGGCGGCGGAAGCTGTTCAGGCGAAGCCGGGTATGCGAATCCTTGACGCTTGCGCCGCGCCCGGCGGCAAGTCGTGCCACATGGCGGAACGAATGAACGGCGCGGGGCGCGTTATCGCGTGGGACGTGTACGACCATCGCGTGGAACTCATCCGCGCGCAGGCGGGCAGGCTGGCTATCGAGAACATCCGCCCCGTCGTCCACGACGCGACCGTTCCCGTGAAGGACATGAACGAAATGTTCGACGCGGTTCTGATAGACGCGCCGTGTTCGGGTCTTGGCGTGACGCACGACAAGCCCGACGCGCGGTATCGCTTGACGCAGGAACGCCTGACAGAAATGGAAGAGACGCAGAGGAATATCCTGAAAGCGTGCGCCCCGCTTGTCAAGCGCGGGGGTGCGCTGGTCTATTCCACATGCACCGTTCTGCCGGAGGAGAATCAGTTGCAGGTGAAGCGATTCCTTGAGGAACATGAAGACTACCGCTTGGATAAGTCGCCATTGTACGGCTTTACGCCTGACGAGTTCGGCATTCGGCTCCTGCCGCACCGCGACCACGTCGAGGGCTTCTTCGTCGCGAAGATGGTGCGCAAGTGAAAACCGAACTGCCGGGTCTGACTCTTGCGGAGCTGACCGACCTTATGAAGCGGATGGGCTTCCCCGCGTTCCGCGCGAAGCAGCTTATAAAATACCTGCACGAGGGCGCGGACTTCGCGGATATGCCGCTTCTGCCGAAGGAGATGCGCGGCCGTCTGGCGGAAGAGTGCGAAGCGAACACTGTTACGATTCACAAGGAGTTTCCGTCTGCGGACGGCGGCGCGAAGTACCTGTACGCGCTCCGAGACGGCAGCATTATTGAAGGCGTTCGTATGCGCTACAGCTACGGCGATACGCTGTGCCTGTCTACGCAGGTTGGCTGCCGCATGGGCTGCGCTTTCTGCGCGTCCACGCTTGACGGGCTTGCGCGAAACCTTACGGCGGGCGAGATGGCGGGGCAGATTGCGTGTCAGAAACAGCCCGTCGGCAACGTAGTTCTGATGGGCAGCGGCGAACCGTTCGACAATTACGACGAGGTCGTGCGCTTCCTGCGCGTGATTCATGAACCGCTCGGGCTTAACATAAGTATGCGCCGCGTGTCGCTTTCCACGTGCGGACTTGTTCCGCAGATGCTGCGCTTCGCGGAAGAAGGGCTAAACGTCACGCTCGCGGTATCGCTTCACGCGCCGAACGACGACTTGCGCAAGACGATAATGCCTATCGCGGAAGTGTACGGCGTAGCGGATATTATCCGCGCGTCGCGCGTGTATTTCAACAAATCGGGGCGGCGAATCATCTTCGAGTACGCGCTCATCAAGGACGTGAACGATTCCGACGCGTGCG
This sequence comes from Oscillospiraceae bacterium, assembly GCA_031280145.1. Classification (GTDB taxonomy): domain Bacteria; phylum Bacillota; class Clostridia; order Christensenellales; family Aristaeellaceae; genus JAITHB01. The sequence continues at coordinate 6,314 of JAITHB010000160.1, forward strand.
CCGCGGAGCTTGCGATTCTGCTTCACGGAAACCACCCCGCCAAATCACCGGGGTCCCCGACAAAACCGCAGTTTTGGCGGGGTGGTTCGACGGATTTGTCGGGGACCCCGGGAATGCCGTGCCACGTGAACCTTATTCCGCTGAACGGCATACCTGAGCGCAGCCTTGCGGGCAGCTCAAAGAATCGTGTGCGCGCGTTTGAATCCAAATTGACGGAGCTTGGCATATCGGCGACGGTCAGGCGCAGTCTGGCGGACGACGTGGCGGGAGCCTGCGGGCAGCTTCGCCGCGCAAACCTGTGATATAACAAAAGCAAGAGTGCTGCGGATGCTTGACCGCGCGAATAAGAAGGAGCATGAGCGTATTGGAAGGATAGCGGATGAGACGGAGTTGGCGAGGCAGACAGTGTCAAAATACCGAGATGAATTCTTGGCAAATCCGGATATAAGTGCCTTTCTGACAAGAAAGCAGCCGGA
>JAITHB010000178.1 GCA_031280145.1 Oscillospiraceae bacterium
CCCGGCTCGCCCGCCCGCATACAAATCAATCGTTTGTCGACAGCCGCGGGGGCCCCCCGCGGTCGCCCCCCGGTTTAAATAAAAAGCGCGCCAAACCAAAAATTAAGCCCCCACCACCCCCGCGTCAACGAGCTCTGCACCATCCCCAAAACCATCTTCACGATGGCGAGCAGAACAATCAGCGCCACAACGGACAAATCCATCGCGGCGATATGCGAATTGTCCAGCGAGCTTATGTCCATGAACTTAAGGTTTTCAGGCAGAATGTCGTTGCCCGTGAACGCGAACACGACGGACAATATGCCTGTCGCGGCGGGAACAAGCGTAACGCCGAACGCCATAAACTTGAACGGCTCAACCGAGATGTTCATAATCCAGCCGCCAACCGTCGGGCGCAGCAAGCCAAGCGGCGCGTCAAGCCACCTTGTAACCTCGGAGACAAGGCTCGCGTCCTTGAAGCCAAATAAGATCGCGAAGAAGTAAATCCACAGCGCGTAGATAATCAGGCTCAATAAAAACCTGACAAGCGAAATTAATCCTCTCATTGCGTATAACGCACCTCCTTTAGTATATATTGCAGTGTACCAGTTTCATCAACGATAGTCAATTCCGAATGAACGGCTGCGGGCGCAGCGGAAAGCCTTCTTTCGGCAAGTAAGCGGCTAAGCTTAGTCATTTATGCGCGCGGCGATAATAACGCGGCGCCCTTTCCGCATACAATGCGCAAGGGGTGATATAAATGAAGCGTTTCCTTCGCCGCGCGCGGTTTTATTTTATTGTGTTCGTTCTGATTATCGCGGCGGTTCTTATATATGTGGATTTCAACCTGAAGCCCGTTCTGCTGTCGCTTGCGGAATCGAAGGCGAAGGCGCTCGGCGCGGAAGCGATCAACTCCGCGGTTTACGATTTGCTGCGGGAGAATTCGTCGCTGGAATACAGCGACCTCATCACGATTCACTATGACAACGACGGGCGCGTCGCCATGCTGCAAGCGGACACGATGCACATGAACGAGCTGTCCGTTCGTTCCGCCCTTCTGGCGCAGAAGAAGATTGACGGCTTCGCGATTTCGGGCGTGAAGATTCCGCTCGGCGCGGTAACGGGCAGCCGACTCATCGCTGGCTGGGGCCCGTCCATCACGGTGCGCATCATCCCCGCGGGTTCCGCAGTCAGCGAATTCGTCAGCGAATTCAGCACGGCGGGAATAAACCAGACGCGCCACCGAATCTTCATCAAGGTGACCGCGTCCGTGCGCATGGTCATCCCGACCGCGTCCGTTGTGACGGAGGTTTTCGCATATGTTCAGATTGCGGAATCCATAATCGTGGGAACCGTGCCGGGCACATACGCGGACGTTACGCCGGATAATATACTGGACCTTTCGCCAGATTGATTCTCACATACGTATTGCGTACGACCATCTGCGGCGCAACGGGTCGCGCGCGACACAGGCGGGCGATTGGAAATCGCCCCTTATGGGATTTCCTGTCGGCGATCATTTCGGTGTTGTAAAGGGCGGGCGACCGAATCCCACCCCGCCAAATCTGCGGATTTGTCGGGGACCCCGAGGACGGCCGCCCCTACAGGGTGTATGCTATCGGTATACAGGAACTCAATATGCTGTAGGGGCGAGCCCCCGGCTCGCCCGCGCGCATACAAAACAATCGTTTATCGACAGGCGGGGGCGATTGGAAATCGCCCGCCCGTGTCGCGTAAGACCCGCTTTATTACACTAATTCATAATTACAATCGTATACGGCGGCATAGTCAACCCCAAACCATTATAGACCGGCGGTTCGTCTCCTGCGGACAACCAGTCTGCTATGCCGCTCTTTCGCGCGCCGTCAAGCAGCATTGGTTCCGTATACTGCTCTTCCCCGCTCAGGTTGAAAAGCAAAACGATGTTCTCGTCGCCGTAGGCTTTCTCTATAACTCCGACCGTCGGCGCGGCGGTATTGTTGATAACGGAAGACCGCCCGAAGGCGATAGCGGGATACTCTTTGCGCAGACCGACCGCTTTCTTGATGAAGTTGAGTATCGAAGCTTCATCCTTAAGCTGTTCGTCCACAGGCGCGAACGTATACTTGAGCGTCTCCATGTTCGGCGGACCCGCCGTCATACCTATGCCGTCCGCGCTCCATTGCATTGGGGCGCGCTTGTTTTCGTCTATGCCGCTGCCGGGCATTCCTATTTCCTCGCCGTAGTATACGAACGCGTCGCCGCTCATCATAAGGTTCACACCCCACGCCATCTTGATGAGGTCCGCGTTTCTGCGAAGGAATCCCGCCGCCCTCGCGTTGTCGTGGTTGATGAAGAACGGCGCGTCCGTCGCAAGCTCGCCGCCGTATTCGCGGATTAACTCCTCCGCGTTCACGATGGCTTCGACGAGCCGCTGCGCGTTGCTGCCGTTGTCCGCTATGAGGGCGCGGGCGATATACCCCGAAGAGGTTGCGAACGGGAAGTTGAACAGGCTGTCTATACCTTCGTAGTATTCATAGAGCAGCTCGGAATTCTCCCAGTTCTCCCCAACCAAATAAACGTCTTCCTTTATATCGCGAACCATCTGAGTTATCCACTTTAGCGTTTCGATGTTCTTTTGCGTATCGCCCGAGGTGTATTCCTTCACTGCGTCCAGGCGGAAACCGTCTACGCCCTTGTCCAGCCAGAACCGCGCAATCATGCTTATCTCTTCGCGAAGCAAGGGATTGTCCAAATTGAGGTCGGGCATTTCGCTCCAGAACGGCGCTTCGTAGGCGTATCCGTTGCCCGCGGCGTACCACGAGCCCGCGGCTTCGCGCTCCTCAAAGTGATAGTATCCGACATATTGGTCGGCGAGGTTCCCCTCTTCTAACGCGTCAAGCGCTTCCATGAACCACGGATGCTTGGACGAGGTGTGGTTCAGAACGAGGTCGAGAATCACGTCCAAACCCAGCCTGTCGCACTCTTCCATAAAGAATGTGAAGTCGTCCATCGTGCCGTATTGCGGGTCAACAGCCATGTAGTCGCACACGTCATACTTGTGATACGTGGGCGAAGGGTGGATAGGCATGAGCCACAGCCCCGTGAACCCCATGTCCTTTATATAAGGAAGCTTCGACGTAAGCCCCGCAAGGTCGCCCGTTCCGTCGCCGTCGCTGTCGCAATAGGAATATACAAATACTTCGTACCATGTGCGCGGCGTTCTCTCTTCCGCCGCCGCTGCGGAATCCTCCGCAAGAGCGGCAGCGCCCGACAAGACGAGCAGCAGAACAAGAGCGGTCGGCAGAACCTTCAAGAGAATGCGCCGCCTCTTTAGTGTGCGGTTATTGGTATGCATGTCGGTCTCCTTGTTTATGTGGTTGGGCAACGAATACATTTTCTTCTTATCAATATTTTATCATCTATATCTCCCCTTGACAAGAGTGAAAAATCGGTGTTATAATTTGCCAACATAATTGATACAAAAATGTTAAGAAACCTCTTCCATTTTTGGCTCGGATTGTGTATAATGGATTTCAAAGGGTATACCACGTTAAAGAGAGGAAGAAAAGGTAAAAATTATGAAGAAAAGATGTAGATCGTTAATAGCTTGGCTTCTCGTGCTGGTCATGCTGTTCTCGTTCGCACCGGCAATGTCGGAGGGCGACCCGTATTTCCCGCCCCCGCAATCTACAGAAGAACCGACTCCCGATACGACGGAAACGCCTCCGCCCGCGCCAACCGAAGAACCGTCCCCAACCGCGGAGCCGACGGCTGAACCCACAGCCGAACCTACACAAGAGCCGACGGCCGAACCCACACAAGAGCCGGCTCCCGAGCCGTCAGCCGAGCCCTCCGAAGAACCGACCGTTGAGCCTTCCGAGGAACCGACGCCGGAGCCTTCCGCAGAGCCGACGGTTGAACCCTCTGAAGAGCCGATGCTTGACCCGGAGCAAATCATCTTTGATTTGTTCGCCGCGCAAGACTTGGCCGCAACATACGCAGACCCAACGGCGATAAATTTTATAGATGGTCCGATGACTATCGACTGCTCTAATGTAGGTACATCGTTTTATTATCAGGTTCTATACAACCAAGGTTTGCCCGGCGACTGGTACGCCACGGTTAAGTCGTCCGCTCCGAAAATTATACAGGTCAAAGCTCTTGGCAACGACAATACGGGATATGACGGACAGTCAACCAAAAAAGGCGAATATGAAATCATCGACGATTTCGATCTGTACCCGATAGCTAAAGGAAAAGCAACAATTACAGTAACCGTATATAAACCTAACGCGAAAGGAAACGGTTTTGTCACGGCTTTCAGCAAAGCTATCTCTGTAACAGCTTACGACGGAACAGAGCCGGACGGCGTCAGAATCGAATCTGATGATCCCGGTAATTATCCGGTGGACAGCAACACAGTAAGCATTGATATAAGCGACAGCGGCGTTTTCTTAAACGTCGTGCTTATCGACGGAAATCTCAGCGATTCCATCGACCCGACGGTCGGACCAACCCCGGGCCTTACCGTCACAAGCTCCAACAAGAAAATCGTCGACGTTGATCCGCAGCCGTTTGGCGACGGCTCGTCAAATGCCGGCAGCACGGCATGGACGATTGAGCTGTTGCCGGGAACAGTCACGGGAACCGCCACAATTACCGTGAAGACTCCCAATGGCAAGACGACGAGCATCAAGGTTAAAGTCTCCGACAAGAGCCTTCTTACCGGCTTGCAGCTGCTTCTTACAAGCAACGCGACAGGCGACGCCATTCAAGCCAACGGTACTTACGAATTGGATCTCGCCGATATAGTGACGCTGACTTATGAAACGACGCCGCCGGGCGCGACAATGTACAACATCACTTGGGCGCCCGTAACGTCAGCGCTGGCGGAACATATTAACGTGAATAATTCGGCTGTTCCCTCTGAATATGAATTCGATCCGCTCAAGACGGGTTCAGTTACAGTAACGCTTACTGCGACGAACAGCGCGAACAAAAAGATTTCCACCAAAGTCACAATAAAAGTTGTAGATACGCACGCGCCGGACAAGGTTGAAATCGCAAACAGCGATGGCGAACCATACCCCGCTACACTCGAAGTAGACCTAATGGATGTTCGGAACAACGGAGGAACGTTCGACATATGGGCTGTCGTATCCAGAACAGACTTAAGCCTCGCGAACGCCACCTACACTTGGACGACGTCCGCACAGTCAATCGCGACAATATCTCCGAACGCGGATCAATGCACAATCACTCCTGTTAAGGAAGGTTCCGTAACCATAAGCGTAACCACGCATAACGGCAAGAAGGATACGCTTATCATCAAGTTCGTTGACAGCGAGAAACCGACCAAGATTACGCTCAGCCCATCAGGTACTATTTACCTTCCTTGGGACGGGACAAGCGCGCCGTGGAGCGGGAGCGGAAGCTTCTATAGCCTTCTCACAGCGACGCTCACTCCCGATAACGCGCAAACCGCCTACTTATTGAATTCGGCGAATGTCGTTTGGAAGACCTCCAACGCGGCTATCCTTGACGTCGATGCTAACGGCGTACTGAAGCTTATACAATCCGGCAAACAAGCTTCGGTCAAGATTACGGCGGCTTACGCAAATAACACCGCGATTCAAGCCTCCGTCACAATCTCGCTCGTGAACCCGAACACGCCGCCGCAGAAGCTGGAGCTGAACGTTCCCGCGACGCTGAAGCTTGAAGTGACAAGAGATAACTACTACTACATAGTCGCTTCGGCACAGCCTATACAAACAGCTACACTGTATCAGTTTACAAGCTCTAATCCCGCGGTAGTCGATGTGACCGGTTACAATGCTGCAACTGGCGAGGTGTGGCTCAACCTGTTACAGGTCGGCACCAGCCGCATTACAGTAACCGCGGTGAACGGCGGTAAAACCGACTACGTCGACGTGACAGTATGGGATGAGACCATGCCAACCAAAATAATCTTTAATCCCAACCTCAGCACCATACCTGTGGATATCAACGACAACACTAAAACCGTGCAAGCGCTGCTCGACGCCGGCAAGCCCGCCGAAACAACCGATTTCTACTGGGATTGGAACACCGACGGCTTCGACATTGTAGAAACGCTGCCGACAGCTACCGTCACAATCCTTCCGAAGAAGGTGGGAACGTACACGCTCACCGCAATAGCGGGGAACGGCGGACTTTCCAAGACTGTCAGGATTCAGATAGTCGACAACACCTCGCCGAACCAGATTGTGTTCTCCAGCAACAAGGCTATCTCGAACAACACGATAACGATAGTCGCCGAGAAAGACTCCAACGGGCATGTAAAGAAAAACGCCCACTTCACGATCACCGCGACAGCGCGGCGCACCGACGGTAAAGTACCGATAGTAACAGGCTTCGCTTGGTCTGTCGATCCGTCCGGTTACGGCGCTGACGACGACCAATCCTACACGACGGGCGATCTATGGGAAACTGCCGAGTTCACCGTTTATGCCGGTACGGACTTCGGTCAGAACGTAGTCAGTGTAACCGTAAACGGGAAACTAACAAACACCATCAATGTGAATGTGATTCCCGCGACAGACATTGAGCACAACCTGGTCGTCAACCTCAACGCGACAACATTCTACACCGACCTCACAGGTTTGTATAACTTCGGCACGGTAACCGTTACGGGAATGCCGGACGATGTTGATCTCGCCAACTGGATTCTGGAGTACGTAAACGGCAGCACCGCAGGGTTTAACGTATCTCTTGACCTTAACGCAGAAGGATACTACAATCCGGTGCAGCTTGTTCTCACCGTTACCGACCCCTCCAAGCTTAAGGCAGGCACTACAAACTACAAAATCGCTTACCAAGTAAGCGCAAGCAAAATCATCACCGCGACATTCTCGATTACCTTCCAGGTGAGACCGGCGTCGGGACTTCCGGTTGGTATCAAGATCGCCAAGCCGACGTATCAAGGGAAGCTGCAAACAGCAGTAAGAATCCCTCTTGGTGATATCAGCTGGGTTAAGGCGGACGGAAGCGCGGCGGGCGTGCCATCCGGCGCGAACATCCGCAAGGTTATTGAAATCGATCCCGCTAAATATCCGAGCGGACCGGATGGGTTCACCATCATGCAGGACGCAACCTACATATACATCACCGCAACCAAGCCCGGACCAATATACCTGCAAGCCCGCGCTTGGATTAACCAAGACGAATACGGCGACAAGGTTACAGGTGGTCCCGTCAAGTTCGTAGTAGTCATCTCGCAATAACCCCCACGCCAAGAACCCTCGGGCATTGCCCGAGGGTTCTTCTTTCGTAAATTATAACCTTATTGCACGGTGTTGTTCACGTCGCACGAATTCGCGCAGTTTATCGGAATCTTATGCTCATGCTTCTCTTCGCGTTCGGGGGCGAGCTTGGGCATCTTCACCGTCAGTATGCCGTCCCTGTAGTTCGCGTCGATGGCTTCGTGATTGATGCCCTCAAGCGTGAAGCTGCGCTGGAAGCGACCGTTGCGCCGTTCCATATAGAGATAGTTTTCCTTCTCTTCCCTACTCTCATGTTTGCGCGACGCGGAAATCGTAAGCACGTCGTCGTTCACGGTAAGGTCGATATCTTGCTGATTCATGCCGGGCAGTTCCGCTTCCATCATGAAGTGGTCGCCGTTGTCGCGAACGTCCACGCGGAAGCCGCTGCCCGCGCCTTCAAAGTCGAAGAAGTTCCTGAAGAACTTTTCGTCGAACACGCTGGGATGATTCGCCATTCTCCTGAACGGCATCATCATATTATACATTGTTTCCTCCTAAAATCTTTATGGCTGTATAGCAAAATCTTAGCCTTGCGGCGTTTTTTTTGGGCGTATTGTAAAGTCTCCGCTATGCGGCGTTATGCTTTTCTGCCCTTCTTGTTGTGGTAGCTGCTGCACATGCTTTCGTCCGCGGCAGTGCCGTTCATGCCGTCGGGCTGCGGATTCACCTGAATCCTTTGTTTCAGGCAGTGGTCGTGTTCATCGTGGTATTCGCAGCTTTCAACGCCGCATTTTACGCCGGGATTGGGATTGTGTTCCATAATATCCTCCAACAAATTTATAGTAATATAGTGATGAATCCATCGCTTATTCTTCTCAATATCCGCTTTATCTATTCAAAAATTCAGAAAATCGTCCGCAATGATTGACTATCAAGGCAAAATATGTTATTATACGTGCTGGCTGATTGGTGTGAACAAAACCGATCGCAGGCTTGGAGAAGTACCCAAGTGGCCCAAGGGGCTCCCCTGCTAAGGGAGTAGGCTGAGTGTATCGGCGCGTGGGTTCAAATCCCACCTTCTCCGCCACGTCAAAGAAACCCTTACGTTGTAAGGGTTTTCTCTTATCACTCTTTCCAAGAGCTAATCGCCGATTTTCAAAAAAACCTCTCGCGAACT
>JAITHB010000183.1 GCA_031280145.1 Oscillospiraceae bacterium
GGTGATGCTGATGCGTGGACGTATTATGTTTTTGTATTGGAACGCGTATGAGTATGTAAGGTATTACTCGAAGCTGTTCTTCGCATACATAAGAAGCCAAAAAAGACGAATGACCGGAAAGCTCTTCAAACAACTCCGGTCTAAGTCTCGCAAAGGTTAACCCCTGGGAAAGGCTGACCCCGCTGATATTTATATTATACACCTGTTTGGATTTTATGCAATACCTTACCGAATTTTTTCCACTGAAGAAATGAAAACATGCTGCTCCCCGCTGAGCAGTGACGGTCAGGCGCCGGTATTTTGTTTTTCATATAAAGGAAATTCAACCTCAACGTCGAATCAATACACAGATATTGATTTGCGTTTGAGGTAATTATGAATAATACATATCATAAACTTATCGCCGCCGTTCTGTCGCTTTTCATATTGATTGCGCCGCTGTCCGTAATGGCGCAGGCTATCCCCATGCCGACCGCCGATTCCACAGCGACCGACATAATCGCCCTCTACGAGGAAGGCAAGGCGGAAGACGCGCGCGCCCTCCTCAATATTTATGTCGCGCAAAACAGAACCGACCTGAGCGTACACTACGAGCGCGCGAACATTCTGGGCGTATACGACGAACCCGAGCTTGCGCTCGAAGCCGTGGAGGATTCGCTCTCGCTGTTCCCCGATTCCGCGGAGCTGCTGCTCGCGAAGGGAAAAATACTGGACTTTCTCTATCGGTTTGAAGAAGCCGTTGAATTCATAGGGAAAGCGATTGACGCTTCCGCGGGAGACGATTCCGCGCTGTATTATCTCAATCTTCAGCTATACGACGCGGCAAGCCGCGGCGGAATGTACGACGAGGCGACGCGCGCGCTCGAACGCGTGTTGGCTTTGGATGATTCCACCGAGGGCTTCGTCGAGCGCGCGAGCTACCGCCTGTGGACGCTCTATTCGCCCAAGACCGCGCTTAACGACCTCAACGCGATTCTGCGCCGCGAACCCGATAACATAGAAGCGCTGCAGTACCGCGTGTTCGCGCATCTGTGGCTTGACGAATACGACGAGGCGCTGGCGGACGCGGAAGCCGCGGCGAAGGCGGACGCGAACTTCGGGACGCTGCTGCGCGGCATTGCGTACATTTACGCGGAAGACGCGGAGCTTGCGATGGCGGAGCTTAACAGGTTTATCGAGAATAATCCGGATAACTTGGTGGGATATTTGTACCGCGGAATACTCGAACTGGAAGTGATGTTCGACCTTGACGCGGCGGAAGCGGACTTCAAAAAATGCGTCGAGCTTGACTCGACCGATTCCGACGGTTGGCGTTTGCTCGCGTCCGTTTACAAAACCCGCGGCTTGCTGACCGAAGAGCTTGAAACGCTGAGCTACGATGAATTATACTACGACTCCGCCTTTATTCTGGACAGAGGGTTATATTACGTTCGGATAAACGACGCGGAGATGGCTGCGGGATTCCTCGAACTTATGCGGACGGAGTTTCCCAACTGCTTCGACACGCTCTGGCTTGAGATTTGGTATCAGACCTGCCTGCGCGATTTCGGCGCGGCGGTTTTGGCATATGAAAAGATGGAAGCGCAGTTCCCGTTCCTCGGCGAACGCTATATCCTGAACAAAGCCGCGATGCTGGCGGCCGCGGGACGACGCGCCGACGCGCTCGCAATCGTGGAGGCGAACCCCGCTGAATCCCTGTACGACAATTGCGTCGTCGCAAGCGTGTACACGCTGCTGGGCATGTCCGCCGAAGCCGAAGAGCTGCTCGGCTATATCAAAGACAATCTTTCCGTCGAGGAATTGGTTCTTTCGCCCGCGGAGTACCATTCGCTCCTCATCACGTATTATCTTACCGCCGCGGAGTTCGCGTATACGCAGGGCGATTCCGCGGAATGCGCGGCGAACCTTGAACGCGCGTACGAGCTTGGGCACGCCGAGGAGGAGAATGCGTCGAGCTGGGTGTTCGGCGGGGACGGGGTGGAGTGATAATATGCCGATTGCAAGAGTGTACCTTGATACATCAGTTCCATCGCATTTGCTCGCGCCTGACACGCCTGAAAAAGAGCGCGATACGCGGGCTTTGTGGGACGATTTCAGGAGCGGTAAGTTTCAAGCAGTATTGTCTGATGTGACGATTGCGGAACTGGGACAGTGCGTCGAGCCGAAACGTTCGTTTGTGTTTGAAAAGCTTGGGCAAATTCATTATGAAATAGTAAAGGTTGATGATGCCACGCAAAAAATCGCACAAAAGTTCATTGACTTTGGAATACTGACGGAGAAAAGTTTGTATGATTGTATACATATTGCATCTGCAATTACAAGCAAGTGTGATACAATCGTCTCGTGGAATTTCAGGCATATAGTAAAGCATAAAACTATACAAGGCGCAAAGGCTGTCACAGCGTTATCAGGGTATCCTGAAATTCTCATTTATGCGCCGTCATCACTATTGGAGGATAATGAATATGATACACGATATACCTAAGCCAAAAATCAGCGACATGTTTACAGTCGAAGACATACACAAAATACGCGAGTGGAATTACGAGCGCACGAAAGACGCGACGACTGAAGAATTTCTTGCCGACATACGGCGCCGCGCTGATGAAGTTCGCAAAAAATACAATCTCAAATAAGCATGAAACACAACGGGCGGCAATCTTGCCGCCCGCTGTATTTTGCGATTATTCTTCCTCTTCCTCGTCCTTCTTAGCCGCGTCGATAATCTTCTGCGCTATGTTGCCCGGCACTTCCTCGTAACGCTCATACGCGGTCGTGAACGAGCCGCGCGCCTGCGTCATCGAGCGCAGGTCTGTAGCGTACTTCAGCACTTCTGACAGCGGAACCTCGCCGACGACCTGCTGTCCCGATTCGGACTGGCTCATGCCCAGGATGCGTCCGCGGCGCTTGTTCAGGTCGCCTATCACGTCGCCCATGTATTCGTCGGGAATTTCCACTTCTATATGATATATCGGTTCGAGCAGCGCGGGGCTTGCGTCCTTGCAGCCCTTCTTGTATGCCAGGCGCGCCGCCGTTTTGAACGCCATTTCGGAGGAATCGACGGGGTGATACGACCCGTCGTACAGGATGGCGCGAAGCCCGACCATCGGGTAGCCCGCGATAACGCCTTTGGGCAGGTTCTCGCGCAGACCCTTTTCGACCGACGGAATGAAGTTGCGCGGAACGACGCCGCCGACTACTTTGTCCACAAACTCGAAATCGGTCGAGCCGCCTCCTATCGGCTGGAACTCTATCCACACGTCGCCGAACTGACCGTGTCCGCCCGTCTGCTTCTTGTGGCGTCCCTGCGCCTTCACCGACTTGCGGATGGTCTCGCGGTACGGAATCTTCGGGTCTTGCAGATTCGCCTCGACGCCGAACTTGCTGGACAGCTTGCGGCTGACCACTTCAAGGTGCAGTTCGCCCTGCCCCGAGAGCAGCGTCTCCAGCGTTTCGGGGTTCTTCTCGATTCTGATTGACGGGTCTTCTTCCATAAGGCGCGACAGCCCGCTGAACACCTTGTCTTCCTCGCCGGACTTCTTCGCGTACACCGCCATAGAGATTGAGGGCAGCGGGAACTCTATAGAGTCGTATTTGACAGGCTTGCCCGCGTCGCAAAGCGTGTTTCCCGTGTTTGTATATTGAAGCTTGGCGAGCGCGCAGATGTCGCCCGCGTAAACCTTCTCCGTCGTAATCTGCTTCTTGCCGCGCAGGAAGTATATCGTGCCCGCCTTTTCCGCGCGGTCGGAGTTCGCGTTGAGCAGGTTTATGTCGACAGACAGCGTGCCCGAGCAAACCTTGAACAGCGACAGCTTGCCGACAAACGGGTCGGCGATAGTCTTGAACACCAGCGCGGAGAACGGCTCCTTCGGGTCTGCCGTGCGCTGCGCGGGTTCGTCGGAACGCGGATTCACGCCCTTGCTGATTCGTCCGACGGGGCTTGGCAGATACGCGGCGATTGCGTCAAGCAAGCCCGCGACGCCCGTTCCGTTTACGCCCGCAACGCAGAACACGGGAACGATACTGCCGTCCGCGATTCCGCGGCGCAGCCCCTTTAGCGTATCCTCGCGCGACAGCTCGCCGTTCTCGAAGTAGGCTTCCATCAGCGCTTCGTCCGCGCCCGCGGCGGCTTCTTCTATCGCGCCGAACGCGCTTTTCGCGGAGACCGCCATGTCCGCGGGAATATCGGAAACCTTCAGGTTCTTGCCCGCGCCCGTGTACGCCTTGCCGGAAATCACATCCGCAACGCCCTTGAAGCCTATGCCTTCGCCTATCGGCAGGAACGCGGGAACGACCGCGCTTCCGTACTTCTCTTGAAGCTGTGCCAGAACCTTATTGAACGAGGCGTGTTCCCTGTCCATCTGGTTTATGACGAACGCGCGCGACACGCCGTATTTCACGGAATTGTCCCACGCCTTTTCCGTGCCGACCGTAACGCCTGACACGGAGCCCACCAATATTATGGAGGCTTCCGCGACCTTGAGCGGGCCCATCATCTCGCCGATGAACTCGAAGTAACCCGGCACGTCGATAAGGTTTATCTTGGCGTCGTTCCACTCGACGGGCGCGACCGCGGCGGACAAGGATATGCTGCGCTTGGTTTCCTCGGGTTCAAAGTCCGTCGTCGTGGCGCCGTCTTCAACGCGTCCCTGCCTGTCCACCGCGCCGGACGCGAACAGCATGGCTTCCGTGAGCGTCGTTTTGCCTTCGCTTCCGTGACCCAATACGGCGACATTGCGGATGGATTCCGCCTGATATTCTTTCATAATAACCAACCTCCTCTAAACCCGCGGAAAGATACGTCTGTCCGCGGCATGCCTCACATTGTTCTATTGTATCAAAAAAATTGAAATGAAGCAACATGGTTATGCGGATTGCCGGCAAAAACTCTTTGGGGGTGTTGTACGCGTGGCATGGTCTTTTATGATGTGAGGTACAAGTGCAGTCCGTTCTCTTTTTGCCGGCCGCGGCAAAAAGAGTACCGGAAAAAACGCTTTTTGGGGACGCCCGCGCAAAACTCGCTGCGGCTGGGGTCCCCGACAAATCCGCAGATTTGGCGGGGTGGTTCACTCGAACAGTTGCGCGGGGTTGGAACGTGGGGACGACCCGCGCAAAGGTCTGCGGACCTATGCGCGGGGGTTGGAACGAGAGGGGACGGAGGGTACGGGGACGCGAAGGGACGAGGGACGATGGATACGAGGGGTACGAGGATGCGAGGGGACGAAGGAACGAGGGAACGTATCAGGTAAGGGATGATTCCTAACTGCGGTCAGGAATCATCCGCACATCAATTATGATGGCGTTCATGCTGTCAAGGTCGGGTAGTATTTTCCCGACATCCGTATAGTCGGGAAAATCTCCACCCTCCTCTTGACAGCGGTTCGGTGTTCAGAATTTAGGGAGACGGGGGTGCGGAGGGACGAGGGTGCGGTGGTGCGGGGGAATGGCGCGGTGATTGGGATACGGCAGAAGACCGTGCTAATGAAGAGTTAAGAATGAAAAATGAAGAATTAATGGTTGGAAACGGCGCTTCAAACGAACGAACCCCAACTAACCGTTTTCATTCTTAATTCTTCATTCGCGCAATCACGCCTCCTGCGGCGCGCCTTCGCCCGCCTGGTCGCGGTAATGCAGGCGCGTCTTCATGCTGATGCACTTTTTGGGACACTTTGCGGCGCACGCGGAACAGCCCGTGCAGGCGTTCGTGACGAAATGCGGGTGCTTGCGCTCGCCGATTATCGCGTCAAAGTGGCACTGCTTCTTGCAGATGGAACAGCCGATGCACTCCTTGCCGTTGATTACGGCTTCAAGGCGGTTATCCCAATCCGCCCATATCGCGCCTGTCGGGCATGCCTCGGCGCACATCATGCAGCCGACGCACTTCTCCGTGTCAATCTTGGGCAGATTGCTCTGCATCTCGATTGCGCCGAACTTGCACGCCTGAACGCATTTCCCGCACGAGAAGCAGCCCGCCTTGCAGTTATCCGTTATCACGCGCCCGCGCTCGTTGGCGTGACACAGCAGGCGCACGGGTCTGCTGTACGGCTGAAGGTCCAGCACCTTCTTGGGGCAGACTTTAGTACACGCGCCGCAGCCCGTGCATTTGTCGCGGTCGACCTCGACAAGCCGTGCCGCCTCGTTTATATGAAGCGCGCCGAACTCGCAGGCGGAAACGCATGTGCCAAGCCCGAGACAGGCATAGTGGCACGACTTCGTTCCGTCGGAGACGGTGGAGGCCGCGGTGCAGTCTGTTATGCCTGAATAATTGTATTTCGTTCGGCAGTATTCCGCGCTGCCGCGGCAGATTACGTTTGCGACCATGCGGTTCATCGGGTCCACCTCGCCCGCGTCCTGACCCATAATCGCCGCAATCTTCTTCGCGACCGCGGTTCCGCCGACGGGGCAGCCGTTCACGGGCGCTTCGCCCGCGCACACCGCCGCCGCGAATTGGTCGCAGCCCGCGAAGCCGCATCCGCCGCAGTTCGCGCCGGGCAGCGCATTGCGTATCAAAAGGGTCTGCTCGCTTGTTTCGCTCTTGAAGACCTTGCCCGCCAAACCCAGCAGCAGACCGAATATCAATCCCACCGCGGATAACGTTATACCCGCCGTCAATAATTCACTGAGCACATTATCCTCCGCATTATTTTAATGAAGAATTACAGGCTATCGACAAAGCGATTGTTTTGCATGCGGGCGGACCAACCCACCCCGCCAAATGTATGGTTGTATACAAATGGGCGATGTATTGATGCCCGCGGGCGAGCCGGGGGCTCGCCCCTACAGATTTTTCGATACCTGCCCGATTGAACGCAGACAAACCCCTGTAGGGGCGAGCCC
>JAITHB010000187.1 GCA_031280145.1 Oscillospiraceae bacterium
GCCGGCTATTATCATTAACCCCCGCGGCCGTATGGACGAGGAGTTCGGCACGCCCGAAGAAAAAATCGAACCGGCGCCGCGCGAGTGGGAAGCCTGCATGACGTTCAACGGGCTGAGCTGGGGGTACATCGACTCCGAACAGGCACTGCCTTACAGTTATAACGCGCAGCAGATATTGCGAATGCTGGCGCGGGTTACGTCGGGCGGCGGCAATCTGCTGCTGAACGTGGGACCAACACCCGACGGTTCTGTTCCGCAGGAAGCGTTTACGCCGATGAGAACAGTCGGCGCGTGGCTGAACAAATACGGCGAATGCATGTATGGGCACAAGGAAAGCAACAGCTTCACGTCAAACCGACTGTGTTCGATAAGCCTTGACGGGAACACCGCGTATGTCTGGAATTGGATATGGCCGCGGACGGGCGAGCTGGTTCTCGGAGGATTCCAAACGAAGCTGAAATCGGCGCGGCTGCTCGGCGGCACCGCGGTCGATTTCACGCAGGATACGCGCCGCATCGTTCTGCGGGGGCTTCCCGACCGTTCACCTGACGAGACGGCCGGCGTGGCGGTATTCGCGCTCGAGTTCGAGAAGCCGCCTGTCTGCGTTCGCGCAAGCGCGTATCCCGCGTTGAACGGCGGACAAACGTTCTTACCTTCGTTTGAATAACAAAATAAAGGAGGAGTTCATATGGCTCAAGCATCCGCGTTCAAAATGAATCCGCCGCGCGCAGCGCTCGCCGGCGGGCTGCCCAAGATTGGCATCAGACCTGTGATTGACGGCCGCCGCCGCGGCGTCCGCGAATCGCTGGAAGAGCAAACGATGAACCTTGCAAAGCTGACGGCGGCGTTCATCAGCGGCAATCTCAAGCATAGCTGCGGACTTCCCGTGGAATGTGTGATTGCGGACACCTGTATCGGCGGCGTATATGAAGCCGCGCAGTGCGCCGCCAAGTTTGAGGCGAACAACGTCGGCGCGTCTGTAAGCGTCACGCCATGCTGGTGCTACGGCTCGGAAACGATGGATATGGACCCCATTCGCCCGAAAGCCGTGTTCGGGTTCAACGGAACGGAACGTCCCGGCGCGGTGTACCTTGCCGCCGCGCTGGCGGCGCACAACCAGAAGGGTTTACCCGCGTTCGGCATATACGGTCACGACGTGCAGGAAGCGGGCGACGCAGCTCTGCCCGCCGACGTTCAAGAGAAGCTGCTGCGGTTCAGCCGCGCCGCCGTCGCGGTCGCCACTATGCGCGGGCGAAGCTACCTGTCGATGGGCGGCACGTCCATGGGCATAGCGGGCAGCATGGTGAATCCCGATCTGTTGGAAAAGACGTTCGGAATGCGCAGCGAGTCGGTAGATATGTCCGAATTTGTGAGGCGGTGGGACGAGGGCATATATGACCCCGATGAATTCGACCGCGCCGTGAAGTGGGTGGACGCCAACATCACAATCGGGTTCGACAAGAACCCGCCCGAACTGCAGCATGACGCCGCAACCAAGCGCGCCGCGCTGCTGACCAACATAAAGATGATGATTATCGCCCGCGATATGATGATCGGCAACCCGCGCCTTGCAGAGCTTGGCTTTGCGGAAGAGGCGATGGGTCACAACGCGCTCGCTTCGGGCTTCCAAGGCCAGCGCCACTGGAACGATCACTTCCCCAACGGCGACTTTTTGGAAAGCCTTCTTTGCTCATCGTTCGACTGGAACGGTATACGCGAACCGTTTGTCGTCGCTACCGAGAACGATCACCTGAACGGCATGGCAATGCTGATGGGCAAGCTGCTCACAAACACATCACAGGGGTTTGCCGACGTACGAACGTACTGGTCGGCGGAAGCGATTGAGCGCGTGACGAATTGGAAGCCTGACGGTATTGTATCGGGCGGCATGATCCATCTTATCAATTCAGGCTCCGTCACGCTCGAAGCCTCGGGACAGTGCGAGACAGACGGGAAGCCCGTAATCAAACCATGGTGGGATATAAGCCCCGAAGAAGCCGCAAAGTGCCTGAACGCCACTCAATATTGTTATGCGGACCTGGGATACTTCAGAGGCGGCGGTTACTCGTCACAGCTTCGCAGCCGAGGCGGTATGCCCATCACCTTGACACGCCTCAACCTTGTGGATGGGTTGGGTCCCGTACTGCAAATCGCCGAGGGTTGGAGCGCCGACGTACCCGAACATGTATTCGATATAATCAACAAACGCACCGACCCGACATGGCCGACGACATTCTTCGTGCCGCGGCTGACAGGGGAAGGCGCGTTCACCGACGTATACTCCGTAATGGCCAATTGGGGCGCGAACCACGGCGCGTTCAGCTTCGGGCATGTCGGCGCGGACTTCATCACGCTGGCGGCCATGCTTCGCATTCCCGTGAACATGCATAACGTCCCCGACGGCAGTCTGTTCAGACCCGCCGCGTGGGCGGCGTTCGGCACAAGGGACAGCGAAGGCGCGGACTTCAGGGCGTGCGCGGCGTTCGGTCCGCTGTACAAGTAGAACATACGCAATAGAATATCGGGACGTTTCGCGAGTATCAGCGACTCGAAAACGTCCCGCAAATATATCAACAAGGCGCGCTGTCGGCGGCGTCATTGCGGAAGGAACGCTTACGCGTTCCCCGGATTCGCGCGACCTCTGTCCGCGCGTCGGAATCGGTTAATTCGTTATTTATCTGATACAACTGCAATATATTCAATTTGTTTTCCGTATTATGGTTGTCATAGCTGCGCTGTCTTAACGAAAAAAACCACAGACCAAATTTATAGAAATGGAGATACACAAGTGTTTAAGCGTATAATCGGTTTGATTTTGGTTCTGCTGCTCATCATTGCGAATTCTCAAACCGCAATAGTCGAGTTCGGCGGCGGCGAATACTCTGGCGAAGGCGGCGAATGGTTAGGTGAAAGCGGCGAAGGCAATGAAATGCTCCCGCCGCCGTCGGAGGAAGCGGACAACGCGGAATATCGCGTCTTCATCAACGGCGCATACCACGAATACGGCGTTCCGCCCGAGGTTACAGAGGACGGAGTACTGCTGCTTCCCCTATACGAGATTTTGGAAGCTGACGGCGCAAGCGTTTCTATAGAAGGAACTGCCGTCAGCATCGTAACGCGCAAGAATAAATCTATCCGCTTGGACCTTGCGGACGGAACCTGCGGCGGCGACGTATATCGGCTGGTTGAAAAGAACGATAGGCTTTTGGTTGAGTCAAGCTTCTTTGAGCTTGAGCTTGCCGGCGGCTTGACGTTCATAAAGGACATTTATACGAAAACAATTATTGTCACTTCGGATAAAGCGACATATGGAGATGTTACGCCGTACAGCCTGGGGCTTGGCAGATTAATTGATTATGAGGGAACTCCGTATGAACATGAAGTTCTGTATGACATCGCGGGAGCGATGGTTGTTCCGCAAGCCGACAAGCCCGTTCCGATCGTTGTTTTTCTGCACGGCAACCACGCGTTCGGAAAAGCGGATGAAACGCGATACGACCTTGGCTTTGCGTATCTTATGCGCGCGCTGGCGGACAAGGGATACGCATGCTTCAGCCTGAATATCGCGATGCACTATTCCTTTGAGGACGGAGAGCCTGAGCATACGAGGCAGGATAGAATTCTTGCGGAACATCTGACGCGTCTCAGCAAAGCGAACGAAGGCGAGGACGCGGGTTTTCCTTTCGACTTGACAGGCAGGCTTGATTTGCATAACATCACTTATGTCGGGCATTCGCAAGGCGGAGGCTCCGGCGCAGACCTTTCCGCGCAGATTGATGAGATGGGATTCAAAGTCAACGGAATCATTGAAATCAGCCCAAGTATTATGAACGAACCTCTCCCTTGTCCAAACGTTCCCGTCGCAATCTTCTTAGGTTTGCAGGACGACGACGTAATCGCGTTTGACGGGTCGCCGACCTTTGACGCTCTGACGCGCAGCGCCATCGGCAGAACGGCGGATACCTACATGGTTATGGTGCGCGGCGCGAACCACGCGGCGTTCGACGAAGCCCTCATTCCGCAAGACCGCGCCTATATGAAGCTGCCGTTCATCGACCCTGCCCGGCAGCGTGAATTCTATACCAAGTTTGTTATAGATTTCGTCGACGCGGCGAACAACGGCGGCAGTTTGGGCGGGCTTCCCAACGGCGCTGACGGAGATTTCTATGGGTTTGAAGCGCTGACCGCGTTCTATAGCGGAAGCGGCAAGGATGTGCTGATGGCGGGAAAGAGCGCCGCCCCGATTGGCATAGGCGCGGAAGTGATTGAGATTGTCGGAGTTGACGCGCCTATCCCTATTATGTTCGACCCTGACTACGCCATCGAAGCGGGCGTCAAGCTCGCGGGCAACGACGATATGCCGCTTTACAAAATCACATGGACGAGCGACGGCGCGAAGGTGACGATTCCGATAGATGAAACAATGAAAGACTTCTCCGCTTCGCGCGCGCTGGTTATCGAAGCCATGCAGGTTTCCGGCGAATCGACAAGCACACGGGATATACCCGTGGCGGTCACGCTTACGGATAACGAGGGGCAGTCTGCGAGCGCTGCATATGAACACTCTGCGGCTCTCGCGTGGAATCAGACCACATATGTAGGCGAGTATTACACGAGAAACATTCAGTCTTTCCTCTCTTGCCTTACCATTCCAATGGAACGGTTCGAGGGCGGCGGCCTGAATATGAACAGCATAAACGAAATAACGCTGGACTTCACGGGCAGCGATTCGGGCAGCGTAATTCTGCGCTACATTCAACAGGCTCCCGCGGAAACGGCGGACGCCGTGCCGCCGCGCGGCAATTAAGAAAATCCTGAGGTTTTAAGAGGACCGCTATGCCATACAACATTGTCGGCGATCGCATTACATTTACTTTCGGCGTGGTGTGCGCCGTCTTGTCCGTGTTCTGCATAAAGAAGGAACCGCGGCGGATTTCATGCGGAATCCTTATGGTTATGGCGCTTTATTGCACAATCACGGGCGGTCTTCGGCTTTTCGCGCCAAACTTGACGTTTGACAACGGAGCTATGGCTATCGGGCGAGGCGAAGAAACTCTTCTTTTTATTATGTACGCACTTATTGCAATAAGCTTCGTCGGCGGGATTGCGCTGCTGGTAAACGGCGTTGGCGTGACCCGCCGCGAGGGGTTCTCGTTAGCCCACGCGCTTCCGCTCTTCTTTGGCTTGATGGGGCTTGCATGGCCTATCATGTACTTTATGTTTCTGATTCTTCCCGATTGGATAATGCCGCTCTACAACGCGGTATGGGGAATCTTCTTATACGTGCCCGGCATGCTCGCCGCTGTGCTGCTGCTTTCATTTGTCTACGCCGCGCTGCCCAAGCCCAAACACGCGGACTTCATCGTGGTGCTTGGCGCGGGACTTAAGGACGACGGCACGGTAAGCCCGCTTCTTGCGAAACGCGTCGACCGCGCAATTAAGCTGTATATGGATGAGGGCAAAACGGCAAGCTTTGTCGTTTCAGGCGGCAAAGGAACCGACGAGGTAAACTCCGAGGCGTTCGCGATGAGGCTCTATTTGTTGGAACATGGTATTGACGATTCGCAAATTATAATGGAAGACCAATCCGTGAACACGCAGGAGAACATCCGCTTCTCAAAGAAGCTTATCCTCGAGCGAAAGCAAGACTACCGCGCGGCTGTCGTCACAAGCAACTATCACGTCCTCCGCGCTGTAATTCTGGCAAAAAACGAAAGGATGAACGCATATGGCATAGGCGGCAAAACGGCGCTCTACTATTTGCCCGCAGCTTTCATCCGTGAATACATCGCCGTGATTTTCAATTACAAAAAGCTCGCGATATTCTATGTAACCGCCGTACTTATCATCGCCATATTGGAGATATTATTCTAGCATAAACAATACGGAAATGAGCGTCCGCCCTCTCCCCTATCAACGATTACAGAATCGGCGGACGCTCAATGTATCTCTGCGAATATTCAATTATCCGTATTCGCTACATCATCTTCATCCAATCCTCAACTGTCTCGACATCCTTCATTTCCACCTCGAACGCCGTGACAAGCTCGCCTGTGCGCGCGTCTATCTCAACCTTGTAGTTGACAGTCCTGATTTTGCCGTCAATCTCACTCGGGTCGCCGTAATAGGCAATCGCTTCGGCATTGCCCCATAGGCGTGGCGCGCGGAAGAAGAATTTCCACAGAGGTTTATCGGGATTGGTTACGTCGTAGTAAGTATCCACAATCGCGGTGTAGAAGCGGATTTCGTCGGGCTTGCGATTGAACGTTTCAATCAGAACGTTTTCCGCCAGCTTCATCGCTTGGTCTTGGATTAGCGCGGTCTCGTCGGGAGTGCCGTAGATGAACGCGACCATCGCTTCCATTTGGATGCTGCGGAAGAAGTCAGGGTCAACCGCAAGCTTTGCAAGAATCTTGGGGCGAAGCGTTTCGCTCCACAACGCTTTCGATTCGACGCTCATGCCTTCCCAGTACACGCCGTGATCGTCGCCGAACTGCTGAATTTCTTTTATCAGCGAGTCGTTAAGGTACGTTTCCCATTCGTCGCGCGCCGCCAATTGACTTTCCACCGTGTATGGCAGTTCGCCTGTTTCCGAGTTTACGAATAACTCAAACATAGTGAACAAGCGGGAATCCGCCGACATATCGCTCGGGGCTTCATAACACACGTACCAGTATGGTTGATTCGGTTCATCGCCCTCGAACGCAAGCTCGGGGACTTGGTACGCCACCGTGAGCGTGTAGCCGTCGAGCGTTTCTTCGGGAACGCCGAAGCCTTCGGCTATTTCACGGCGGGCTATGGCGATTGCCTCCGCTTCATCTATTGCGGGATTCTCCGGCATAACGTACAGCGTGTGATCGTCGCCTTGCAGCCCCGTGTCGGCCATCAGCCGTGAATACCACGCCTGCTCCTCAAGAGTCCATTGCGAAAACGGTCCCCACGCGCCTTCCATGATGATCATGAAGCTTATCTCGGAAACCTCCAAGCCTGTGAACGCGACCAGCGTTTCGTTCGCTACCTTGTCCGCTTGACCGAGTGTCAGCTTATCATTCAGAAGATCGTCAATCTCCTTGGTTTTCTGCATGAAGCCTTGGTCTACGATTGCGCGCACCAGCGCTGCTTTCTTCGCTGTCGGCCAGTTTTCATAAGGACCGTCCGCCTGCTCGTTTACGACGATCTGCCTTGCGGCGTCGCGCCACGAAGACACGGCGAGAGCGATACCTCCAAGCAATACCAGAACCAGCGCCACCGCGAGCGCGACCGAGAATTTCTTCTTCACAACAATATCCTCCTTCGATTCATATATTCGGCGCGTCGCTGTCGTCAACGCTTGATAGCAATCGTTCGGCATGGGAGCGAACGCGTTTTTAAGTTCAGAGCGTTTCATCAGTATTGCGCCTCCTGTTCGTCGTCTATTTCCATCCGCAGCGCGGCGCGAGCGCGGCTTAGTCGCCCGCGCACCGTCGCCTGAGGTATGCGCAGCATCCGCGCCACCTGCTCATATGTATACCCTTCAAGATAATGCAGAACCAGCGGCAGCCGCAGCTTTTCGGGCAGACCCTCCAGCGCAAGCTGCAGCGCGAGATCAGGCGCGTTAGATATTGCGCCGACGTCAACCGTGTCTGAGAGCAAATACTTCCGTTTCCTGCGGGCCAACGTGTGGCATTCGTTGATGAGAATGCGTGTTATCCATGTGCTGAACAACGCCGTATCGCGCAGTTGACCGCGATTCTCCCACGCGCGAAGCACCGTTTCTTGCAGAACATCCTTGCAGTCCTCATCGTTTTTCAGGATCGTGCGCGCTACTCGGTAAAGAGTTTCGCTCTTCTTCTCGACCCGCGCGGCAAAATCCAGTTTGTCGATCATCCCGTTCACCTTCCGTTGCATGTCCGTAACGCGTTACATATATTAGACAACGAAGGCGGGCGAATCCTCACATTGATTGTAAAAAAATACGAATGATACAGACAGCCCCGGCAGTCGCATATGACCGCCGGGGCTTCAGTACGTTGTTGACGTTTGCGAAAGAAGCGGCGCTTTTACGCCAAAACGATTTGTACGCCCATCTTCTCGATTTTTTCCAATTGTTCCTCGTTTTCATCAGTTTTGACCGTGACGAGGATATCGATGTCGTGCCAATCGCAAAACACGTATATGCCGCGTCTTATAAACTTGGAGGAATCTATTACCGCGATACGCTTATCAGCGCACGCGGCGGCCGCCTTCTTAACCATAAGCTGGACAGGATACGAAAGCGTAAGCCCCGCGCAATTGTGTACGCCCGTACTGCTCAGAAACGCTATATCGACGTTAAGCTTCTTGTAGAACTCAACCACTTCAAGCCCGAGTATTGAATCCATCTGCTTGTATACCGCGCCGCCCGGAACAGACACGTTGAATCGTTTGCTGGATTGAAGGGCGGTCGCCAGCGAATGAGTGATTATATCCAAATCATGAATGCGGTCGTCATTCATCAGCTGGGTTACGACGGCGTTGACAGTCGAACCTGAATCAAGCGACAGCGTTAAACCTGTCGTCACAAACTTTGAAGCCGCAATCGCGATGCGCTTCTTTTCCGTCACGAAGATCTCGGGAGATGTTTCGTCGCGCGCCTTAATGTGCGCCGAGCCTCTCGCGCGGTATATGAGGTCGCGTTCCTCCAGCAGCAGTAAGTCTCTGCGGATAGTCGTCGGCGTAACCTTAAACGCCGACGCCAATTCTTCGATGGTCGCGCTGCCGTTGCGCAAGAGCGAAGCGTATATCTGATCAAGCCGATAGGACTTATTCACTGCCGTCACCCTTCATGCGATTGATTATTGTATTATACATGTTATGCATAAGGCAGTCAACATGCATTGCTGTTTAGTAAATTTTTGCCATCGAACAGAAAAGTATACATTTCTGTTCGGAATATCGCTTAATGCGAACAATAATTGTGCAAATCGAATGCGATTTATATTTCTTTTTTCGCTACTTATTGACAAAGCACGCTTAATGTCTTATTATCATTTTAGTAAAACAAACTAATTTGCAGCGTTTCTTTCGTGATAATTGATAAATAAGGGTTTGTTGCGTTCTTTTTCTACAAAAGCCAAATTGTGCATAATGTTCTAAATATTGTTCGATATTGTTCAAAATAGGTTCAACAGTTTCTTTACGCGAATGTTTGCGCGGAATGCGTGAATATAGAAAACTATTTGGGAGGACAAGATGAAAAGGACTATCGCGCTTATCCTGGTTCTCGTTATGGTGTTTAGCCTTGCCTCGGTCACGGCTAACGCGGAAGCAAAGAAGGAAAAGATACTGTTCTTTACAGCCTTCATCGGCGACTTCGGTCTTTCTGACATGGGATACCGCGCCGTGCAGGAAATCGCGGCACAGTACGACATGGACTGGACTCTCGTTGAATACGGAGCGTACGACGCGGCTCTCGCAATCAACTGTTTCTGGGACGCGCTCGAAACCACCAGCTACGATTACTTCTTCGGACCGACTTGGTACATCGAAGACTTAATCGACGAAGCCGCGGTGATTTATCCCGATACCACGTTCATTCACTACGACGTCGGCAAGAACATCGTGTTCAACGAGCCGAACGTTTACGGGATCACGTTCGCGCAGAACGAATCCGCGTTCATGGCGGCCATCCTGCAATCACTTTTGACCAAAAAGGGCAAGGTCGGCTGCATTTCTTCCGACAGCCCAATACTTAACGACTTCTCAACAGGCTGGCTCGCGGGCGTTAAGTACGCGAAAAAGGAACTCGGTCTTGATATTTCGTGGCTGCACAGCTACATGGTGGAAGGCTCCATGTCGGCGTGCTACGAAGCCATGAACGTTATGTACGACAACGGCTGCGACGCGGTATGGCCCATCACGGCTCAATTCATGCTCGGCGCGGCGCAGGCTGCGGAAGAGCACGGCGGAATCGAGAACGGTTACTTCATCATGGGCTGCGACTACGACCAATGGGATTATTTCAAGAGCTTGGCGGCTTCCGACGCTTCCTCCGCCGTCGGCTATGAAAACATCCTGACGTCAATCACAAAAAATATCGCTCCCGCCTCCATGGCGATTATCGACAGCGTAAAGGGCGACAAGTCGATACCTTCCGGAAACCGCGTGTGGGGCGTATTTGACAACGGCGTCGGCTACCTTGAAAACGACAACTTCTTGGCGAACGTTCCCGAGGAAATTCAAGCAACGCTTAAAGACGTAATAGCGAAGATCGGCGCGGGCGAAATAGTTGTGCCTTCCTATTACGACTTCGAGAGCCATCAGGCGTTCACCGTATACCGCGACAACCCCGACGCGGAATTCGTGAAGTAAGAGTCGAAAATGTTCGGGGCGAAGCTTTATCTTCGCCCCTCCGCTTTCTTTAGACCGCCTAAAGCTTATCGAAACGACACTTAACAACGCCACAAAATAAAGAAGGACGATAGAATGGCAGTAGAACTTCTTAGAATGGAAGGGATCACAAAGATTTACCCCAACGGCTTCATGGCCGTCAGCAACGTGACCTTTTCCGTAAATGAAGGCGAAATACACGCCCTCATCGGTGAGAACGGCGCCGGTAAAACATCTCTGATGAAAGTTCTGTTCGGTCTTGAAAACTGCCAGGAAGGCAAGGTTATCATCAGCGGTAATCAGGCGCATATAACAAGCCCGCTCGACGCCATAGCCAAAGGGGTAGGCATGGTGCATCAGCACTTCATGCAGGTGCCGAATCTGACCGTCGCGGAAAACGTGGTGCTTGGCATGGAGCCAGGCCCCGGGCCTGTATTCGACGCGAAAAAAGCGGTTAGGATGACGCAAGAGGTAAGCGACAAGTTCGGTCTGGGCGTCAGTGCAAACTCCCTTATCCGCGATCTGACAGTGGGTCAAAAGCAGAAGGTAGAGCTGCTTAAAGCGCTGGGACGCAACGTTAAGGTTCTGATTCTTGACGAGCCGACCGCGGTATTAACTCCGCAGGAAACGCGCGAGCTGTTTGTTCAGCTTAAGAATCTGCGTTCGATGGGCTACGGCATTATCTTTATCTCGCATAAGCTTGATGAAGTCATGGAGCTGTGCGACAGGGTTACGGTTCTGCGCCGCGGCAAAGTCGTGGGGCATGGCGATATTGCGGACTTGAACCCCGCCAAGCTGTCCAAGATGATGGTTGAGCGCGAAGTTAATCTCAATATAGATAAAGTGAAGGCGGCTCCCAAGCAAACCGTTTTGCATGTTGAAAAGATAAACTATCTGGACGACTACGGCAAACGCGTTGTATGCAACCTGTCGTTCGGCGTCAGGGCGGGCGAAGTCGTGGGCATCGCGGGGGTTGAGGGCAACGGACAAACCGAGCTTTCGGAAATTATCGCGGGGCTTATCAAAGCCACGTCGGGAACTGTCACGCTGAACAGCGTCGATATAACCCGCAAGAGCATTGCGGATATCCGCAAC
Source organism: Oscillospiraceae bacterium (assembly GCA_031280145.1). Classification (GTDB taxonomy): domain Bacteria; phylum Bacillota; class Clostridia; order Christensenellales; family Aristaeellaceae; genus JAITHB01. Next base: position 11,443 of record JAITHB010000187.1, read on the forward strand.
TTAGGTCTCGCCCACATATCGGAAGACAGGATGAAGTTCGGCATGGCGGGAACGATTTCTGTCCGCGACAACATTCTTGCCACCTATCTGTCAGGCGATAAGTTCAGAAGCGGTCAGTTCATTAAAATGAAGAAGCTCGACGAATTCGTCGCGAACTGTATCAAGGAGTTTGAGATTGCGTGTTCGGGCGGCAGCGACAACGTCAAGTTCCTCTCGGGAGGGAATATACAGAAGGTTATCGTCGCGCGCGAATTCTCCGGCGACGCGAACTTCATCGTCGTCAACCAGCCGACGCGCGGCATAGACGTGGGTACTTCCGACCTTATCCGCCGTCTGCTCGTTTCCTCCACCCGCGATAAGGACAACGCGGTGCTGCTTATCTCCTCCGACTTGGCTGAAATAGCGGAGGTTTCAGACCGTTTGCTGGTTATGAAGGACGGAGAAATAGTCGCGCAGTTTACCGACGTTAAGAGCGTATCCGATAACACGCTCGGCGAGTATATGTTGGGTGTGCGCCGAATGACATCCGAAGAAATGGGGGATCTCTTTTAATGAAAGCGTCAGATAAAGACAGTAAGCCAATAGTCATGAGCGCGTTGGGGAACAGAGATTCGACCATGAAAAAGATTCAACGAATCGATTACTTGTATGAGGCGCTGCGCGTCGTGCTTGGAATCCTCATCGCATACGCCCTGTGCCTCGTAATAATCGTTCTTTTGACAGGCGTCGACGGATGGAAAGACGCGCTGTACAACTTCGCCGTGGGTCCGTTTACCACCACGCGCAGATTCGCGCAGGTGCTGTCGCGCATGGCGCCTTACATGCTTGTCGGCTGCGGAATGTGCTTCGTATACGCAAGCGGAAGATTCAGCGTTATAAGCGAAGGAATAATAAACATCGCGCCTGTCCCTATCATTCTTGTAATGTTCAACACGAGCTTCGGGCTCAACATAATGCCCGGTCTCCCCAAAATAGTAAACCAACTGATACTGATCGTTACCTGCGGCGCGACGGGCGCCGTGATAGCGATGATTCCCGCGTACGGCAGGGAGAAGCTCGGCGCGTCGGAAACCGTTACTTCCATCGTGCTGAACTCCGTTTGCGTCTATATCGCTTTGGCGCTTATCCGAAATTTCGCGGCCGACAGAACGCAAAGCTTTATCGCAACGCCGAACTATCCCGCGTCAATCCGTTTCGCAAGGTATTTCGGCAACACCAACCTCAGCGAAGGCATATGGGTCGCCGTTATCGGCGTTATCATCGCGTGCGTTATCTTCTACAGAACAAAGCTCGGCGCGGAGATTCGCATAACGGGCGCAAACCCTACGTTCGCCAAATACGCGGGCATCAACACCAGCATCACGCCGTTTATGGGACAGGTGCTGGGCGGCATATTCGCGGGGGTTGCGGGAGCCGTTGAAAACTTCGGCGCGTATAACCAATATCAGATGACGATGCTCACAAACATCGGCATGGACGGTCTCATCATCGCCGTTATGGCGAAGAAGCATCCGATATTCGTTCCCATCACAGCGTTTGTTCTGGCGTACATAAGAACCGCGGCGTCGGTTCTCAACACCAATACAAAGATACCCATCGAACTTGTTACCATGCTTCAGGCCGTTATCATATTCTTCGTCGCGGCGGAAGAATTTCTTGGCAAGAGCCGTCAAAGGGCTATTATCAAGGCTTCCCGCGCCGAGGCGTAAGGAGGAGAGCGAAAGTGGCAGAATATATCTCAAACTTTCTGTATTCGGTTATACGTATTTCCACTCCGATAATCTTCGTCGCGATATGCTCCACCCTATCCGCGCAGGCGGGGCTGCTCAATATGGCGGGCGAAAGCATGATGCTTGCCGCGTCGTTCGCGGGCGTGGTGTTCAGCGCGCTGTTTCACGATGTGTGGCTGGGCATCATTATGGGAGCCGCCGTCGCCGTGATTATCACGCTGATAATCTGCTTCGCGGCGTTCGTGATGAAGGTTGATTTATACCTAATGTCCATATCTATGAACATGGCTCTTGGCGGCGGCGTGATATTCGTCATGTGGGTAATGACGGGAACGAAAGCGAACACGGCAGGCGCGATCAACGGTCTTTCGCTCGGCAACATAAATATACCGCTGATTGAGAAAATACCGATTTTAGGAACCATACTGTCGGGTCACAACGTATTCACCTACTTGGCAATCTTGGCGACGTTCATCGTTTGGTTCCTGTTGTACCGCACAAAGCTCGGCCTTCGCATACGCGCAATCGGGCAGAACCCGAAGGCTGCGGAGTCTGTGGGAATCAACACGAACAAGATCTACACAATAGCGTTCGTCATCGCGGCTATCGTGGGTTCTTTGGGCGGGATGTACCTCTCGATGGGCTACCAGAGCTTTTTCTCGAAGGGTATAACGGGCAGCCGCGGGTTCATCGGCATGGCGGCCGCGACTATCGGAAACTCCCAGCCTTTCGGCGCGCTGCTTATGAGCTTCGTGTTCGGTCTTGCATATGCCGCTTCCAATTATCTGCAGACCGTCGTTAACGATTCATACCTGCTGATGAGCTTGCCATTCGTTCTTTCAACGATAATATATCTGTTTATCTCAGGATACAGAACAAAAGCCGAAGACAGGATGAAGAAGAAAAAGGCAAGGCAATTGGCGCTGCTCCATTCGGAGCTTCCGACGTTAAATAAGGAGTGATGAAGATTGAACAAGAACGATTATAAAAACACAATCGGTTTGCAAATAGAAGAGCTGCGCGAGCTGGTCGGCGTTCAAGCGGAAAAGTGCTTCAGCTTGTATAAGCTTGAAAGAATACTTGATTATGACACGGCGCGGAAAATCAAACGCGTAATCATCACAGGATGCGGCGACTCATATTCCGCAGCGGGCGCGATGCTTCCCGCTTTTAAGGTACACAGCGGGCTAAGGCTTGCCTCGGCTCCCGA
>JAITHB010000046.1 GCA_031280145.1 Oscillospiraceae bacterium
CCCGCCGCGGTCGCCCGCGGGTTTCCAAAACAATTGTTGGTCGATGGTCAATAGGCGACCATCGTCGTCCTCATCATTTTCTCACATATTTCATACCCGCAATTCATATGCTTTCCCAGCGAAAACTAAAGTCAGCCATCTTGACCTTAGTGCTTTGGGAAAGCGAGGCTTAGTAATGCATCCTATGCTGTTGATAGAGGCCGCGCCGGGTCTTGTTTATGTGAACGGGCGGTTCGTCGGCGAAGCGGGAGGTCCCGTGACGCCGCTCGTGCGCGACGGAATCTGCCACATCGAATACAAACAATTTGACAGATGGGGAACCGATATCGCCTTTCGGCTCGTGATGAAGGGCGGCTTGCTCGTCGACGGACTGCCGCGCGACGTCTATGCCGTGCAATGGCCGAGCGGTCTTCTTGAAGTTGAGATACATACGCAGGAGGACGAAACGGCGCAGCCCGCAACGATACAATCGCTTCACACTCCGTTTGGGATGCTGCTTATCATGGAGCGCGGCGACTCTCTTTTCGTCGGTTTTGAGGATATGCCCGCGACGGAGCTTCCCGCTATAGGTCCGTTCACGGAAATAAACGTGCGCACGCAGCCGCACCCCACGATGCCGCTTGTGGTAATATCGGGCAACGGCGAGGACGGTCCGTTCTCGCTGCTCGTGCGCCTTGATAATCCGCCGCTGCTCATTCAAACGGGCTTCGGCTACGGTCCTTCCGGAAACAGACTGAAGTCGGAGTTTACATCAGCGTCTGAAACCGCGAAGGCGTGGCTTGAAGCGACGCACGAAGGCGCGACGGACCGCGCCGCGGAGCTGCTTCTGTATCCCATGTATCAGAACAGATACGCGCAGCTTGTCGGAGCGTTTGAGCAGATAGTGACGCTCAAAACGCCCGTGCAGGGTCTCGCGCCCGTAGAGTGGGGCGTATTGCAGCTCATCACGCCGCAGATCGCGCACATTAAGGCGGTAGGGTTTGTGTTGTCAGAAACCGAAAACGGGTGGAAGATTGAACAGGTTATAATGTAATGAACGGGCGGCAATCTGCCGCCCGTTCTGTTTGACTGTCAATTCTTATATAACGCGGGCTGCACCGCAATCTCAATCTGCGGCGACGCCGTTTCCCTCGGCTTGACCTCGATTGGTCTTGGCGGCGGAACTGCGCTGCCGTCGCGGATTGCGTCCAGCGCGTCCTTATCCACGGTTTCGCGCTCAAGCAGAAGCTCCGCGAGCTGCTTGAGTTTATCGTAGTTCGTGCGGATGACCTCCTGCGCGGCTTTCTCGCATGAGCCTATGAGGTCGTGAATGGCGTTGTCAATCTTCGCGGCGATAACTTCCGACGTCGACTTGCTGGAAGTGAAGTCGCGCCCCAGGAACACCTCTTGCTCGCCGCCCAAATAAACGGGCCCCAGCTCGTCGGACATGCCAAACTGCGTCACCATACGCCGCGCCAGAGCGGTGGACGACTGAATGTCCGCAACCGCGCCCGTCGTCACGTCGCCGAACTCGATCTGTTCCGCGGCGCGCCCACCCATGCCCGTCTTGATTCGCGCGACAAGCTGCTTGCGCGTAACGTGCGAGCGCTCCTCATCGGGCATCATGCGCGTGTGTCCGCCCGAATCGCCGCGCGGAACGATTGTCACGCTCTGTACGGGGTCGGCTTCGTCGGTGAACATGCCGACAATCGCGTGACCCGCTTCATGTATTGCCGTGATCCTTCTGTCTCGCGCTGAAATCTTCTTGCTCTTCTTCTCAAGGCCGACCTCTACGCGCGTTATCGCTTCGTCGATAAGCCGCATGGTTATCTTCTTTTCCTTCGCGCGCGCGGTGAGTATCGCGGCTTCGTTCATCACGTTTTCAAGGTCCGCGCCCGTGAACATCGGGGTGCGGCGCGCCACAAGGCTGAAGTCCACATCCTCGTCAAGCGGCTTGCCCTTGCTGTGAATCTTGAGTATATCGATTCTGCCCTGCACATCGGGATAGTTGATTGTCACCTGTCTGTCGAAGCGGCCGGGACGCAGAAGCGCGGGGTCGAGTATGTCGCGGCGGTTTGTCGCCGCGAGAACTATAACGCCTTCGTTCGGCAGGAAGCCGTCCATCTCAACGAGAAGCTGGTTGAGCGTCTGCTCGCGCTCGTCGTGTCCGCCGCCGAGCCCCGCGCCGCGGTGACGGCCGACCGCGTCTATTTCGTCGATGAAGACAATGCTGGGCGCGTGGCGCTTCGCCTGGTCGAACAGGTCGCGCACACGGCTCGCGCCGACGCCCACAAACATTTCAAGGAAGTCGGAACCGCTGATGCTGAAGAACGGTACGCCGGCTTCGCCCGCGACAGCCTTCGCGAGAAGCGTCTTGCCCGTGCCGGGAGGTCCGATGAGCAGTACGCCCTTGGGTATGCGCGCGCCGACATCGGTGAAGCGGCGCGGATTCTTCAGAAACTCGACTATCTCTTCCAGTTCCTCTTTTTCCTCATTCGCGCCCGCCACGTCGCCGAAGCGAATCTTGTTTGACGCGGGGTCCGCAACGCGCGCCTTGGTTTTGCCGAAGCTCATCATCTTTGAGCTTCCGCCCTGCTGCTGGCGCATAATGAACATCCAGAACACCGCCATCAGCACCATTACGATTATGTACGGCAAAAATTCCAGATACCAAGGCAGAACGGCGGGAAGCAGATAATCCACCGCGAAGCCCAAATCCTGCTCGCTGATGAGGTCGGGCGACGTGCCAAGCTGCCTCGCGCGAATCTGTTTTACCGAATCGAAGAAGTTGTCGCGGTCGATGACGCACTTGAAGTCGTAGCGCGTGTTCGGGAACTCCGAAACGGGGATCGCGCTGTTCTTGCGCAGACCGACCAGCGTTGTTTCGACGATTGCTATGCGCTGAATCTGCTGTTCCGATACAAGCTCCAGCAGTTGGTCATATTTAATGTCGGTGTTGTCAGGCGCGTTCGCGCTGCTGAAAAGCTGTGACAACGTTACCAGCGCAACCATTATCAACGCCCAAACAAGAAAACCGCGCATTGGTTTCTTCAATTAAATATCCTCCTTGGTTGTACTCGTTTTATCCTGATTCTATCCTGAGTTTCCGCAGGCTTTAAGGCTCGTAGCATTCGGGCTTCAATACGCCTATCATCGGAAGGTTTCTGTACAATTGGTCGAAATCCAAGCCGTAACCCACGACAAACTTATCCTCAATCGCAAACCCTATGTAGTCCGCCTGAAACGGAACCCGGCGTCTGGACGGTTTATCCAGCAGTGCCGCAACCTTCAGACTGCGCGGGTTTCTGGCGGAAAGCATACGAAGCAGATACGACAGCGTAAGCCCCGAATCGACTATATCTTCCACAATCAGTACGACGCGGCCCTCAATCTTGCCGTCGAGATCCTTCTTCAAGCTCACTTCGCCGCTGGACGCGGTCTTGCTTCCATAGCTTGAAATCGAGATGAAATCTATGGAAATCGGAATCGGCATGAAGCGGATGAGGTCGGCGTAGAACATTACAGCGCCCTTAAGTATGCACACGACGACGGGTCCCCTCGCGTCCATTCCGCCGTCCGCCATATAATCTTCCGCAATCAGGTTGGCGAGCTCGCGAACGCGCGATTGAATCTGCTCGCCTGTCAGCAGGATGCTTTCCAGATCGTGCTCCATGCCGGTGAATTCCCAATTAAGTTTGTCCAAACAATCATTCCTTTATTTAGCTTTTAGCGGACTAATATACTTTAATCGTTCCCGCGCCATGTAAGCAGCGTGAACTCCCGCCTTTCATCACGCGCGGAAAAGCGAAGCTTCTCCGACGCTCCGACGCCGACCGCCCACAGAACCTCGTTTCCCAACGCAAGCAGCGGGATGTAATCGCGCGTCGGACGCGCGGTCTTCTTGTCTATCAGATAGTCGGAAAGCGAAACCGTTCCCTTGACGCCAAACGGTTGAATCCAATCGCCGTTCTGTCTGAAACGCCATTCCGCCTTTGCGATAAGCGCTTTGGGCACAATCTGCGCCGTCTTTCCGTTTGATTGCGCCATATCAAAATTATCATTATTATTGACGCGCACGTCAAGTACTTTTGCGCTATTGTTCACAATAATATAAAGATTCGGCTTCTTCCATTCGACATTGCACGCCTTGCTGACTTCTGTTTTGCCCGAATCGCCGTCATGGATAATGGAAATTATCTCGTCGTTCTTCTTTTTCCCGAGATAGAACCCCGAAACCTTCTCGATGGCGCAGACAATTACGCGCGACAGTATCGCCTCGTGAAGCGTTTCTTCAATATTCACAGCATAGCCGAACGGGGCTTCCGTCAAGTTTTTTTCTATATAACCGTTCGTTATTTGGCTCAAATAGGAATCGTCGCGGCTTGCGATGACGGCGAGACGCGCGAGCGCCTCGTCGACGCTTGGGTTTACGCACCTCATCGCGGGCAGTACATTCATACGAAGGAACGCGCGAACCTGCGCTTCATCGCGGTTTGTTACGTCCTCGCACCACTTTTGATCAATCTGATTCAGATAGTCCTTCATCTCCTCATGCGTCACATGGAGGAGCGGACGAATGAATCGGTCGCGCACTTCCTGCATTCCGCACAGCCCCGCGATGCCGGTGCCATGGATTATATGCAGCATTAAGGTTTCCGATTGGTCGCCCTTATGGTGCGCAAGCGCGACGTAATCCCCTGCGTTTTTCTCAAGCGCCTTCTCGAACGCGCCGTAACGCAAGGTTCGCGCCGCATCCTCGATGCCCTTTTTCTCCTGCGTCTGCATGGCGAAGGAAGGGGCGTCGACGGTGTATACGTCGAGCGGAACATCCAGCTTGGCGCACAGCTCCTCCACAAAGCGCTGATCGGCGACAGACTCCGCGCCGCGGATGCCATGTTCGACATGCACGGCGCGAAGCGTAAACTTCAGCTTCTCGCGAAGCGAAAGAAGGATAAAAAGAAGCGCGACAGAATCGGCGCCGCCTGATACTGCCGCGATGATGGTCTTGCCGTGAATGGAGTGTCCTTGCGCCTGTATGCGGCGGAGCGAGCTTAACACATGCGATTCTATCATATTCATGCAGACATTTTACATGCTGCCGCCCGTAATTTCAAGTATTCTGCGCAATTCGTCCTCACTTATCTTCGTATATTGTAAGCTTGAACGACTTCTTGACTCCCGTCTCCTTCGACTTTGCGGTTATCGTTACAGTCCCCTTTTTCTTTATGATAAGGTTCACGTGCCTGCCCGTCTTCGCGTCGAAGTCTACGATGCTCTTGTTTGACGAAGACCATTCGACGGTCGTGAATGCGACGGCGGAATACGGATATACCTCCGCGGAGACGTCAAGGGCGGAGCCGAGCGGCATTCTGAACGTCGGGTCTATGTCAAGCTCAATGCCGGTCGCCCTGCGCGGGTCGAAGAAAACAATCCTCGCTTTAGCCGTCTTTCCGTTGTGCGTCCTCACGGTGACCGTCGCCGTTCCGGCTTTGTTCGCCGTGACGACCCCGTTTGAAACGGTCGCGCCGCTTGCCGTCCATTTTAAGTCTGACTTGGCTTCGCCGCCGTCCATCCTGAGCGGTATCGCGGTCAGCGAGACGGGCTCAAGCATGCTGTATGTTCCGATAATCGCGTTGTTCGCAAACTCGACGCCGCCCGACGCAAGCTTCACGGAATCGGGAAGCTTGGAGTCGTATATCTTGAACGTTACCGACGCGGACTTGCCCAAACCCGCCGCCTTAAAGGTGATCTTTATCTGCCCCGTTTTCTTGGGAACGACCCTGTATTGCGCGGAATTCTCGGTTTCGGAGACAAGATAGACGTCCGCCGCCGCGTTCTTGGGATATGTCGCGGTGATTGCGCCTTTGGCTGTCGAGGGCTGCAACGACACGGTGAACGCGGCTTCCGCCCAAAGATCAAGCTGAACCGTGCCTGACGGCGAAACGGCGATGGCGGCCGGCAGATATTGATTCGTGACGGTCACTTTGATTTTGTCCGTCTTGCCGTTGTGCGACTTTACGGTTATTACGGCGCTCCCCTGCCCTATCGGGGTTACGACCGCCTTTGTGTCGTCGGTCTTCGTGACCGTCGCAACCTTTTCGTTGGACGAAGACCAAGTGAACAGCGCGTCCGCCCTCAAGCCGCCGAGGAACGCGCCGCACGTGAGATTCAGCGTATCCCCCAGCCTCAGCGCGGTCGAAAGCGGAGGTGAAATCGCGACCTTGTCGGGCAATGTATCGTTGGTAAGCGTAAGCTTATATTTCGCGCTCAGCGACTTCCCGCCGTATTTGTATGTCACGGTTATGGTGGTGCTGCCGACCTTAAGCGGCGTCACCGCTCCCGTTTCGCCGTTTACGGATGCTGCGGTCGGCGCGGAGGACGTCCACGCGAACGTACCCTGCGGGCTCACTCCGAGCGCGGCTACGGTCGGTTCTTGCGAAACCAGCCACGGATCGCGCGTCGCCGCAATTATTCCCACCGATATACTGCCGTTCGCAAAAGATAATGAAGCGACGTCAAGCCCGTTGACAAGCTGCAACGCCATCGCAGCGACAGGCACGGGAGCCGAATACGTATCCGCTATCGGCTCGGGAGACTCCGACGGACCGAGCTCGGCTTCCGTTTCTTCATTATTCTCTTCATTTTCTTCATCCTCTTTATTCTCCTCATCGGTAACGCCGTCAATGATTTCCCCCGCAGTATCCGCGGTCTCGTCAGACAGAACTTCATCCGACAAATCTTCCTGCGGCGAGACCTCCGGGGTTTCCGCTTCCGGCTCTTGCGAGTCCTGAATGACGATTTCCTCATCTACGATTTCTTCCGCGTTCTCCTCCGCCGCTTCTTCCGTAATCGCTTCCGCAATCACTTCCGCCGCGGAATCGGCGGTATCCAATTCGAGTGCGCTCGCAAACTGAAGATTCATGAGGATAATCAGAAGGAAAACGACGATGCGGCGAAATTTTTCCATACTACTATACCATTCCTTTTTTATGAAAGACTTAACAAATTCGCTGTTGTTCCATAATTCTCCAACATTTGCTTCAGACTGTCGACAAACGATTATTTTGTATGCGGGCGGGCGACCGAGACGGTCGCCCGCTGTTTACAACCCCGATGGGCTTTGTCGACAGTCTGACTTTTCGTTTACTTTTCGATGAACAAGTGATATAATCCTGATAAGGCAGAATTATGATTAGTTACCTGAAACACAAAAACTATATAACAATATTTATATTGGTTCTCGCATTGATATTGCAAACCTTCGGAAACGCCGCTTCGGCGAACGTTCCCGCAGATTTCGTTTGCTTCTGCGCAAGCCTGGCGGAACACGAGCAGAACGCCGCGAAGCTTAAATACGCGCTCGACGGACACGACGCGGTCGGCGCGCAGGTGGTTCTGATTCACGGCGGAAAAATTGCGGATATATATTGCTTCGGATACGCGCACAGGGCGGACAAGATAAAGGTCGACCAAGACACGCTGTTCCGCATCGCTTCCGTGACGAAGATGGTGAGCGCGATCGGCGTGCTGAAGCTGTGGGAAGACGGACTGTTCGATTTGGACGCGGATTTGAACAATTACTTCGACTTTTCAGTACGCAGTCCGTTTTACAAGAGCGAGCCGATTACGATTCGCCAAATTATGACGCACACCGCCTCGCTCGCGGACGACGGACACTATAAACGCGCGCTGAACGGCGACGTCGTGCGGCTGGAAAGCGTGTTCAACGGTCCGTACGCGTCGGGAAACTTCACTAAGCTTCGCCCCGGAACGGTCTACGACTACTCAAACTTCGGCGGCGGACTGCTGGGCTCCGTTATAGATCGGAAGAGCGTCGTGTAGG
>JAITHB010000057.1 GCA_031280145.1 Oscillospiraceae bacterium
TGTAGGGGCGACCCCCTGGGTCGCCCGCCCTTTACATAACCCGCACGTTGCTCGCCGGATTAGTGAATCATAATCCTATCCACATTGTAAGACAGATTCAGCACCCTGTCGCGAATGCGTTCCGCCGCGCTGCCCTCCGCGACGACGGGTCTGTAATCCGTGTCCGTGGAAAGCTCCGTCACGCGCAAGGGAATCATCTCAAACTCCGTGGACTTCACCGCGCCGCTCATATCGTTCATCGTGAACGTTACGCGCGCGAGGAAGCTGTCGCGGTCCTCGGGGTCGCGGTTTCCGCCGAACACGAGGTTGCCCAGGCTGTAGAGGATGTATTTATCCTTATAAATCTCGATACCCTGTATAATGTGCGGATGATGCCCCACGACGATATCCGCGCCCGCGTCTATTGCCGCGCGCCCGATATTGCGCTGGTCGCGCCCGAACGCCTTCTCATATTCGCTGCCCCAGTGGAACGAGGCGACGATTATCTGGCAGCCCTTCGCGCGCAGGTCCCGCACATCCTTGCTGATGTCGCGCCTGCCGCTCGCGTATGGGAACGTGTTTCCGATAAGCCCGACCGTAACGCCGTTCACTTCCGTTATCGCGGTCTGCCCCGCCGCGCAGTAGACCACGCCCGCGTCGTCCAGCGCGTCCATCGTGTCCTGCTTGCCCTGCGCGCCGTAGTCCATAATGTGATTGTTCGCCAGATTCACGGCTTCAACGGAAGCGCCTGTCAGCATGAACGCGTAGTCGGCGGGTCCCTTGAAATTGAACTCCTTCTCCGTCTTCTTGTTGGATTCCGTCAGCGCGCCCTCGAAGTTGACGAGCGTCAGGTCGTCGTCCGCGAGAACGTTCGTGATTGCGGAGAACGGCCAGTCGTAGCCCTGCTCCGCGACAACCGCGTCGAAGCCGAGCTGTGACTTGCGCTGGTCGTCCGTGCCGCCCAAGGTTACGTCGCCGCCGAACGTCATAACTATGCGTATCTCGTCGGCGTTGAATATCTCCTCCGTGCTTGTGGAGATATGCTCCTCGGGGTCGTCCATCGACTCGAAGCCGTCTGTGGCGTAGGCGGGAATCGCCGTCAGAAGAATGAGGATTGCGAGCGCGGCGGTGAAGCGCTTTATCAGTTTGTCCATTCTGTTTTGTACTCCGTTAAACCGTATTTAAGCTTTTCGGCGCCATACTTAATCATATCGCTGATGGTGCTCTTATACGCCGTGGAACCGGGCGGCAGCAGCGTCGGGCAGAAGTCGTTCGTATCCGAACGGCTGGAAATGCGGATCGGCAGAATGCGCATGTCTGTCACTTCCGCGGTTTCGGTGTTCACCTTGCACTGGAAGATGAAGCTGCGCATGTCGCTGGGGTTCACGTTGCCGCTGAAGCTGAAGTTTGAGAGCGAGTAGACGATGTATTTCCCCTCGTACAGCTCGATTGGGTTGATGCGGTGCGAGTGCGCGCCAAGCACCAAATCCGCGCCCGCGTCGATTGTGGCGCGTCCCAGGCGAATCTGGTTGTTGTTCGGGTAGTAGTCTTCCTCCGCGCCCCAGTGGTAATAGACCACGATGAAGTCGCAGGCGGAACGCGCGCGCGCGATGTCCTCGGGAAGCCGCGCGATAATTTGGTCGTGGATTCCGCCGAACGTCTGATACGCCAGCATACCGACGACGAACCCTCCTATGTTCACATGCGCGAATTGGTCGCCGTACGCCCACGAAATGCCCGCCGAATCCAGCGTATCACGGGTGTCCGAAAGACCCGTCTGTCCGAAGTCCAGCACGTGGTTGTTCTCCAGCGTCACCATCTCCACGCTGCCTTGCGTGAGCACGTTCACGTGTTCGGGCGCGACGCGGAAGTTGTATGAGTTGCTGTTGCCCGCCTTCGTGCTGTTTGTGAAGGTGCCTTCAAAGTTCGCGATCGTCACGTCGTCCGCTTCAAACACAGAGCGGGTGTTGCGGAACGCGAAGCCGTAGTCTTCGCCCTGTTTGGCGAATTCCTTCGAGTATATCGTGGATTTCGGGTTGCCCTTCATGTTCCCGCCGAGCGTCACGTCGCCCACGGCGGAGATGATTATCTCGCGCGCGGGTTCGCGCGGAACGTCCTGCGTGCCGTCGGTCTCGTCCGCAATATCGGTTGCAATGGGCGGCGCGTCAACAGTACCCTCGCCCAAATCCTCAAGCACCTCGAACGACAGACAGGAGGAGGATACCGCGAGCAGTATGAAACATATGAGGATTGCGGCGAAACGTTTTTTCATGGTGGTATTATACCATACCGATTATGTTATTAACAAGAAAAAATCAGGGCGAACCCGCGCTTGATTATCGGGCGTGGATGTGATAGGATTGTAGCGGATAGGTGGGATACCTAGGGCAGATGGGGGTAAGCAATGACGAAACTTCGGTACACATTCAAGAACGACATTGTGTTCAAGATGTATTTCGTCAAGCATCCGGAACGGCTGAAGAAGCTGGTTGCGTTGATGCTCAGTATCCCGCTGGACAGCATTGTCGACTTCCGGATACTGAATTCAGAGATGCCGCCGGAGGTTATCGGCAGTAAGTTTTGTTACTTGGATATAAACATGAAGGTTGATGGGCGGCTGATCGACCTTGAAATACAGGTCAACG
>JAITHB010000069.1 GCA_031280145.1 Oscillospiraceae bacterium
TGGCGAACCCAGAATCAAACCGTCGCAGGCGGCGATGCGCTCAAGTATCGGACGAAGCGCGTCTCGAACTGCGCACCTTCCCTCGCTGTGTCCGCCCTTGCGCTTGCACTCGAAGCAGCTTATGCAGCCTTGGAACGACAGGTCATACAGATTGATAAGCTCGGTTTCCGCGCCCTTTGAGCGCGCGCCCTCCAGCGCTTTCTCGACAAGCAAGTGAGTGTTCCAGCCCTTTCGCGGGCTGCCGTTAATACCGATAATCGACACTGTTTATCTCCTTATAATATTATAATGTATTACTTGATGAACTTCCTGCCCGCCTCGAACGCCTTCGCCACAGACTTGCCGGGCGCACGGTAATCGCGCGTCAACGCGTCGAACGTAAGCAGATCGAATTCGCTCCACGTATCGGACGCGCTTTCATCCATCTTCACATCCTTCACCTCGCCGATGAACAGCGTATGCACGCCCAAGTCGAGCGTATGCGTCACGACGCACTCGAGCGAGCACGGGAATTCCGCGATGTACGGCGCGTCTACAAGCTCGCTCTTCACGGGCGTGAGTCCCGTCTCCGCAAATTTATCAAAGTCGCGGCCCGAAACCATGCCGAAGTAATCCGCTTCCTCCGCGTACTTGGCGGGCGCAAGGTTCACGGTGAACGCGCGCCTGCTCATCAGCGCGCCGTATGTGTAGCGTATCGGCTGAACCGCGATCGACACGGCGGACGGTCCCGAACTTGCGACGCCGCCCCACGCGAGCGTCGCGGCGTTCGCTTTGCCGTTCTCGTCATAGGTGCATACGACCAATACGGGGTTGGGATAAATAAGGCTTCTTGCGCCGACGCTTTTTTTCATATAAACTCCTCCAATGCAAATCTTCCGTTTCGCGTTATCCATAGTGTAAACTATTCGCGCGAATTATCAAGTAGACCATGCTGAGGTCTCTACCGTGGCAAATCGGCAATTACGGTTAGTTGTTAAGAAATGGGACGAAAGCGCGGAGGGAAGTCGTTTAATAGTTGTGTAACAAAGAATTAGGCTGAAAGGAACATTAATGTATGAAAAGAAAATATAAAGCGTTACTCGGGATGTTTATACTCTTACTCGCGGTTACTGTTCTTGCGCCGCTTATGTGTAAACCCGCAAATGCGGACGGCGAAGAAAATAATGCTCTGTGGGACGAATATCATACTCTGCGAGAGGAGTTCAGTAAATGGCAGACTTATTCAATTACAGGATATCATCAATATGAACCGACGGATATTTCCCTCGCCGGCGTAAGTCTTTACAGCGTTGAAGGGCTTGCTTTGTTCGCTGATAAGTACGCCCCGTGTTTCAAGGAATTTTACCTGACGCATCCGGAAAAGGAGCATTTTTGGCCGGTACCTTATAACGTTTTGATATCTGCGATACCTTACTCTTTGCCGTCTGAAAGCGACGATATAATATCGATTGAAGAAGCTGTTGCGATTGCAAAAGAGGCGTTACGGACGCAATACGATTGGTCGGATGAACTGTTTCAGACATTCAGGGAACCCGCGATATCGTACCGCATATACGAAGGGAATAACCATGTTTGGCATGTTGGTTATTATTTTGGCATCAATCCTTATGAGTGGTCAAGAGAAGAGTACGCTGCTGTTCTGGACATGCAAAAACAAAAAATTATTCCATATGGCGGGTCGGTATATATCAACGCATTAAATGGCAGCATAGAAGCTGTATTTGAATTAACTCAATCAGTCGGGCACACATCAGGCGAACTTGACGATACGGTACCTCGTTTTGATTGGAATCCCGGAATGCCTGTCCCTACGCCATCTCCAACGCCGCAGCCGGGTCCGCATGGGTAAGGATGTATGCCCGCCACGTCTATGCACAATGATGAAATTGAAGGAGGAAAACCCGGAAAAAAGAAAATACCCTTTGCGTTAATGACTGAAATCGTGCTTGCGTTAAATATATGTAAATAATAATTGTAGGGGCGATCTCCGATCGCCCGCCTTGTTATCGTACATCCCGCCGCAACAGAGGGGGCGTACGTGATACAGGCGGGCGATCGGAGATCGCCCCTACAGCATATTGCGTTCCTGCATACCGACAGTCTACACCATGCAGGGGCGACCGTCCTCGGGTTGGGATTCGGTCGCCCGCTGTTTACAACCCCGACGGGCTTTGTCGGCAGTCTGAAACACTCGCCATTGAAACAGATGGCGAGTATTATAATGTTATAAATTACAAATTACTGCAAAAAATTACCTTGCAAAAAAGTGTTGACAAAACCGCGGCGCTCGCATATAATGCACTACAAACCTTTCCGATTATTCGGTATGTGTTTTATATTTTATCTGCTGAGACCGGGAACAAGTAAGCGATTCGTTACCGCAAACTCTTCCGTTGGAAGAGACAGAGAGACGGCGGTTGGTGCGAGCCGGAGCTGAATGATTGCCGAATACATCCCGCGAGCTATGCAACCGAACACCATTTTTACGTTAGAAAGCAAAGCGCATACTTTGCGGCGTTAAGACGGTTATTAGGCGGCATCGGGTGCGTCCGTTATAACGCTGCGGCATGTCTTCCGTGTGCATCGTCAGCGGAATAGTGCCTGAAGAGGTTGAATACACGGGAACCGTGTGTTCGGCGAAGCAAGGTGGTACCGCGATACATCGCCCTTGTTCCATATGATATATGGAATGAGGGCGTTTTTATTTATCATAAATAATCAGGGAGGAACTCACATGTCAATCACGCTGATCATGCTCCTCGTGTTCTGCGCAATCACAATCGCGATCGGATTCGCGACGCGCCGCGGCAACGATTCGGTAAACCAATTCGTGCTGGGCGGACGCTCCATCGGTCCGTGGCTCTCCGCGTTCGCATATGGCACCAGCTACTTTTCAGCCGTCGTGTTCGTCGGATACGCGGGTCAGTTCGGCTGGAAGTTCGGCATCTCCGCCGTGTGGATAGGAATCGGCAACGCGTTCATCGGCTCGCTTCTCGCGTGGGTTGTGCTGGCGAGACGCACGCGCCTCATCACGCGTCACTTGGACAGCAAAACGATGCCCGACCTGTTCGGCACGCGCTTCAACTCGAAAAACCTGAAGCTCGCGGCGTCGGTCGTCGCGTTCGTCTTCCTCATTCCATACACCGCTTCGCTGTTCAACGGGCTGTCGCGCCTGTTCTCTATGGCGTTCAATATCGACTTCATCTGGTGCATACTGGCGATGGCGGTTCTGACCGCAATATACGTTATCGCGGGCGGCTACACCGCGACCGCGGTCAACGACTTCGTGCAGGGCTTCATAATGATAGGCGGAATTATCGCAATCATCGCCGCGATGCTCCGCATAAACGGCGGATTCATGGGCTCGCTCGCCGCGCTCTCGCAGGTGACGGATGAAGCCGCGTCCGCGAACCCCGGCGCATTCGCCTCATTCTTCGGTCCCGACCCGATAAACCTGCTCGGCGTGGTTCTGCTGACGTCGCTCGGCACATGGGGGCTTCCGCAAATGGTGCAGAAATTCTACTCCATCAAGACCGAGAAGAACATCACGACAGGCACGGTCGTATCAACAGTATTCGCGGTCGTCATAGCGGGCGGCTGCTACTTCCTGGGCGGCTTCGGCAGACTGTTCAGCGTGGACGTCGCGAAGCAAGGCTTCGACGCGGTCATTCCGACGATGCTCTCAAACTTCTCGCCCGTGTTCATAGGAATAGCCATCGTCGTAGTGTTCGCCGCGTCTATCTCCACGCTGTCGTCGCTCGTTATGAACTGTTCGTCCACGCTGACGCTCGACTTCCTTAAAGACAACTTCATCAAGGAAATGGACGAAAAGCGCAAGCTGTTCCTGATTCGAGTGTTCATCGGCGTGTTCATCGTAATCAGCTCCGCGCTCGCCATCTTCCAAAGCAAGAGCGCGGTAACGTTCATCGCGCAGATGATGGGCATAAGCTGGGGCGCGCTCGCGGGGGCGTTCCTCGCGCCGTTCCTGTTCTCGCTGTACTGGAAGCGCGTGACCAAGCAGGCGGTCGCCGTGAACTTCGCGTTCTCCGTAACCATAATGGTGCTGAACATTCTGGTGAAATCGTCGTTCCCCGCGATTCTGCAATCCCCGATAAACTGCGGCGCGTTCGCAATGCTCGCGGGGTTCGTTATCGTACCCGTCGCGAGCGCCTTCACCAAGAAGCCCGACGCGGAATTGGTGGCGCACTGCTTCTCATGCTTTGACGAGGTCGCGCCCGCGCCGAAGAAGAGACATTTAGCATAGTATACAAAAGATAAATATAGGCTTCTGCTCCGTTCATTGCGGGCAGAAGCCTTCAGGCTGTCGACAAACGGTTGTTTGATATACCCGCGGGCGACCGAGGACGGTCGCCCCTACAGCATATTGCGTTCCTGCATACCGATAGCAAACATAAGGTCGGGGCGACCGTCCCCGGTCGCCCGCCCTTTACAACACGAATGATTTTGTCGACAGCCTGTAGACTTCTGCACCGTTCGTTACGGGCAGAAGTCGTATTTGTAAACATCATTTGTCATAAGAACAGCGACGCCGCGCAATAAACCAGCAGCAGCGCCAGCACGATTGACACAACGCGGTTATGCTTCTCGAACACGCTCTGAAACAGCGAGCCGAACGCGGACCACAGCAAAGTCATCGTGAAGCCGTTCACCGCGAGTACGCAGCAGAACGCGAATATGATGAGCGGATGTGTGTAGACGGGCAGGACGTATGACGACATTACGGTGAACGTGAGTATTATTATTTTGGGATTCATGAACTGGAGCAGGACGCCCGACAGGAATCCCGCGCTTACCGAAGATTCCTTCGCTCCGTGCTTCTTCTTGTACAAGGTGGAGTATGCAAGGTACAGCATATACGCCGCGCCGAGTATGCGCAGAACTATCATAACCTGCGGCAATACGCGCGTGAGCAGCGTCGTGAAGAATGCGCAGACGCTCGCAACGCACACGAACCCCGCCAGCACGCCGAAGTTGAACGGAAGACCGCGCCTGAACCCGACGCGGCTTCCGTTCGCCATCGACGCGATATTGTTAGGCCCCGGAGTTATCGCGGTGACCCAAATCAGCATAAGGAACGGCAAAGTTTGAAACATACAACCTCACAAAAGCTGAAAGGTATAAGGTATGAGGTACGAGGTATAAGGTATAAGGTGAGAAGACTCGCATAATACCTTATACCTCTTACCTTATACCTCGTACCTCATACCTGATACCTTCTGGCTTTTCATTTAATCAGCGGAAGACCGTGCGAAATCCTGTAGAAGTCGCAGCCGTATTTGTTGCGTTTCGTGTAGCTGCCCGTTTCCATATGGTGATGAACGGCGCAGCAGCTGCACTCCGCGTACACCTCGCATGTCTTGCACTCTTCGGGTATGACTTCCTTGCCGCAGCGGAAATCCTTCATTTTCTCCCACGCGGCGGCGAAGCCAATCTCAAGAGGATACGCCTTTACCGGGTTTGGGTCGCTGTCCGTCATGCAGGCGACCATCGCGCCGTGCCACAGGATTGAATAAGAGGAAAGCCCCGCGTCGCAGTAGATTCCCGTACGCGCTTCGGCAGGCGGCGGCGTGCAGCCGTCGTTCATCATGTTGAAGTTGTTCTTCGCGTGGAACGTGAGCAGCTCCGACAGGTTGAGACGATGGCTGATAACGTCCGCGCGCGCGCCGCGAATAGCGGGACACGGCAGAGATACCGTCGAGAGCAGAACGTTTCTTGCGCGGGCGAACTCGGACATCGCCGCGAAGTCGTGCGCGTTGTCGCGAATTATCGTGGTCTTAAGTTTAATGGACGGCAGAACGGTAAGCAAGCCGTCCACGCCGCGAACCATCCTGTCGTAGCCGTCCGCCCAGCCCGCTATCGCGTGATACGTCTCGCGCGACGCGCCGTATATCGAAACCTCAACATTGTGCGGCGGGCGTTCCTCAAACAGCTTGAGTATCTCGTCGTCTGCCAGCGTAGCGTTTGTGTAGACGCGTATGAGGAAGCCCATGTCGGTGAGCGCGGTGTATATATCCTTGAAGTCGCGGCGCAGCATGGGCTCGCCGCCCGTCAGAAGAAGGTCGACGGTGCCCGCTTCCGCCGCCATTTCGCCCAGCTTAATCCATTCGTCGGTCGTAAGCTCGCGCCCTTGAAGCTTTATATCCTCTTCGTCAAGGCGCATGTAGCACATCTTGCACTTGAGCGAACAGCGCGCCGTAAGCTCGAACGAGGCCTTATACGGAACGTGGTTCTCAGAGGCGTAATCGCGCAGCGCCTTTTGCAGCCTGTCCCAGCGTTCTACCGGGTTCAGTTCCTCCGCCGCGCTTTCCGTTACTTCATCTATTACTTCGGTGTTTTCCATCGATTGAACGGAATCAGCCATCTGTCTTCTCCGACGCTTCCGCTTCGCTTACCTCTTTAGGGTCGGGCGGCAATTCTATCCTTATTGAACCGTCGGGTTCGACTTCGCCGGCCGCCTTCTTCTCTTCAACATACTCTTGGAGCGTCTTGCCGTACGCGAGAAGAACCCTGTCGTTGAGTTCCTTAAGCTTTTCCTGATCCTCGCGCTTCTTCTGCTCAAGCTTTTCGGCGCGTTCCTTCTCAACCTGCTCGCGGATGTCGTCTCTTATATACATCTGTTTATCTATCGGCAGCTCTTCCACTTCCTCGGAAACAAGCAGATTCGCGAAGCTGCACTGGTCGACGAAGGATTCGATAGCTTCAAGCGCGGTCTTATCGTCTATTCCGTATTCCGCGATAAGCGCGTCAACCAATTCCTGCGTGCTGCGGCGCGTCTTTATCTGTTCAAACAGGAACGCCCCCGTTTCATTTATGGTAATCATTCCGCGGTATTCCTTCATTCGCGCGCCTGTCGGCACAACCATATGCGCCTCGCCGACCTTGCGAACCACGAATCCGCTTCGTCTCTCCAAATATGTAAGTTTATACGCCATTTTGTATACCTCACTTCTGCGGTGTCATTTCATCATGTCCAGGCTTCGGAGCAGTGTGATTCTCTCGTCCGCGACGCGCATTCCGCCTGCCGCGTCCGACATTTTCTTTTGGAGGATATATAGAACAAGCCGGTGAATCCACGCGGCAGGAAGAAGGAATTTGCGCGCCTTCGCGTACTCAAACGGCGGACGAAGCTCGTCCGCGCGAATGAACACCGCGCGGCGGAAACGTTCAAACCAACCTTCGGGCGTCGTTTCGCTGTCGAACGCGCGAAGCGTTATCGCGGCGCTTCGCTGACGCTCGCCGCTCGACTTGCCGAACACGCCCGCGTCCATTATATCATAAAGAAGCATCGCGCCGGATTTATCCGCGCTTACTTCCGAAAATTCGGTCTTGTTTGAAAGGCTCAATCCGAGCTTCTCTTTGCATATCCACATTACGGAGGAAGTAAACTTCATAAGATTGAGCCGCTTCAGTTCGTCCGTGAGACTGCCCCAATTTATTTGGTCTTCATACGCTTTGGTGAAGAGACCGAAGTCGCACACCTGCCGCAGGCCAAATCCCGTTGTAATCATATGCTTTGCCATATGCAAAACTTGGAAGAGCGCGTGTTCCGTCGGCGGAAGCGACCACACCTCGCCTTCGCCGCCGTGCGCGACCCAGCGAACCGCGGCGGACGCCTTGAACAGCTCATCCTCGTCAAGCCCCGCAAGGAAGCCCTGTTTCTTCTGCTCAAACAGACGCTTGTGCAGTTCGATTCGCAAACCCGCTTCGCTCGCGCACACGAACGTGTCGTCATGCGTGTCCGCCGTGTCTTCCGCGAAACCGTTCGCGAGAAGAAGCTCGCGGCCTGCCGCGAAGTCAGCCGCGCCGATGAGCAGGTCGGCGTCGGACATCTGCCTTGCGTCAGGGTCGGGATACAACGCCTTCAACACGACGCCCTTCAGAACGACAACGCGCAGCTTCGCTTCGTCGAGCGCCGCAAGCGCTGTGTGCAGCTCGTCCACAATCTGCATCTGACGCAGTGTCTGCGCCATCGCTCGCTCCTGCCACGCTTGCGCAATCGCGGGCGGCGGATTGCACGACAGCGCTTCGTTAAGTATCAGCGTTTCTATGCGATGCGACAGCGCAAGCTTGAACAAGCCTTCCCATTCATCACGGTCGCATTCCTGCGGAACCGCGAACGGCTCGCCCGTCAAAGAATGACGAAGCATTGAGAGGAGTAATTCCTCGTTCATGAGACGATTTCCTTGATAATCGCGGCGACCTCGTCCATTTCGGCGCCTGCGCCTATCGTTATGCGCACGTAGTCGGCTATGCGCGGCTTTGCGAAATACCGCACGATAACTCCGCGCTCACGCAGCTTGCCAAACAATTCCGCGCCCGCTATGCTCGGATGTCGCGCAAACAGGAAATTCGTCCGCGAATCGGGTACTATGAAGCCAAGCTCCGACAACGCGCTGCGGAAACGCTCGCGGATCGCGTTGATTCTGCCGACTGTATCGTTGAAGTAATCGCGGTCAAGCGCGGCGGCGGTCGCGGCGGCTTGCGCTATAGTATCCAGCGTGTATGAGTTGAAGCTGTCGCGAACCGTCTCAAGCGCGGCGATGAGCGCGGGACGTCCGACCGCGTATCCGACGCGAAGCCCCGCCAGCGAGTACGACTTGCTGAACGTCCGCACGACGAGCAGGTTGCAGCGCCTTGGCGCTTCATCCGTTACCGAACACTCAGGCGCGAAATCCGCGTACGCCTCGTCGATTATGGCGAGCCGTCCCTGCTTCGCCTTCGCGTCCGCTATCGACAGAATGGAATCGCGCGGCAGAGCGAGGGTGGTCGGCGCGTTCGGGTTTGCGAGAATGACGGGCATGTCGAGCCGTGCGAGCGCGGCTGTGTCTACCTCAAAATCAGAGGAAACGGAAGTCGGTATCAGTTCAGTGTTGAAGAGTTTGGCGTAGCTCGGATAAAAAGAATATCCGATTTCAGGCGTGGCGGCTCTGTCCTCCGCAAGAAACGCGGCGAACGAGAACGCAAGCACTTCGTCGGAACCGTTGCCGCAGAAGATGTTCTCCGCTTTGCAGCCGTGAAGCGAAGCAAGCACGGAGCGAAGCGCCGCGCAAGCAGGGTCGGGATAACGGCGCAGTTCGCCGTCTTGCGCGGCCGCGCGAATCGCTTCCGCCACCTTAGGCGAAGGCGCGTATGGGTTCTCGTTCGTGTTGAGCTTGATTACGCGCCCCGCGGGCTGTTCACCCGCGACGTACGGGGTCAGGCGGCTCAGCAGCTTTGATGTATATCCCACTATACCATCCTCTTTCCGCCGACAAAGACCGCCTTTATATTAAGGAAGGTATCCAGCAGAACGATGTCCGCGGCGCAGCCGACCTCGATCCGCCCCCTGTCCTCATCATCAATAAGGTTTGCGGGTACTTCGGTGTACATCGGCAGCGCCTGCGCAAGCGGAACGCCGACGACGCTCACCATGTTGACGAGCGAGCGATGCAGCGTAAGCACGCTCCCCGCGAGAGTTCCGTCCGCAAGGCGCGCGGCATTCTCGCGGACATATACCTTCTGTCCGCCGAGAGCATACTCGCCGTCAGGCATTCCGCCCGCCATCATGCTGTCGGTTACGGCGCAGCACAAATCCTCGCCTTTCGCGGCGAACATCGTGCGGATAGCCGCGGGATGAAGGTGTATTAAGTCCGCTATGAACTCGCAGACGATATGTTTGCTTGAAAGAGCCGCGCCGACCGCGCCGGGGTTTCTGTGCGTGAGCGGCGTCATGGCGTTATACATATGCGTGACGGACGACGCGCCCTGTTCCACCGCCGCCATCGCTTGCTCGTATGTCGCGTCGGTGTGACCTATTGACACCTGAACGCGCCGTCTCACCAATTCGCGAACGAGCGGCAGCGCGCCGTCAAGTTCAGGCGCAATCGCGAACCTGCGCACCGCTTCGTCAAGCCCGTCCGTTATCTCGTCATACAATTCTATTGCCGGAAGCTGCAAATGTTCTATCGGCTGCGCCCCGCGCTTGTTCGCGGCGAAGCACGGTCCTTCCATATAAGCGCCGAGGACCGCCGCGCCTTGCGGCTTTTCCTTCATCACTTCCGCGATTCCTTTGAGCGCGGCGCGGGTATCGGCGACGCTTGCCGTCATCGTGGTAGGCAGGAACGCGGTCGTGCCGTGCTTCACAAGCTCGCGCGACATTGTGCGGACCGCGTCCGCGCCGTCCATCGTGTCAACTCCGCCGAAGCCGTGGATGTGCGTGTCTATGAATCCCGGCACGACATACATTCCCGCCGCGTCAAAGCTTTCGTCGGGCGGAAGAACCTTCGCTGCGGACTTGATGGTTTTGCCGAAAGACAGCTCCAGCCGCTCAAATCCCTTGTCTATATATACGTTTCCGTTAATTATTTTCATATAACATAATCCTTATTAAGAATCGGCAAACGCGGCATACCGAACACATGATACCACAAAAGCGTTAATCCTTCAAGCCGCCGCGAGTTTCGGGAACGGGCGGCCGGTCTTATATCTGCGGCGAAGCTCAATGCGGAACTATGAGAACGCGGCGGAATATGATATGATAAGTTTTGGAACAATCTTTATCTTAACGCCTTACACGGAGTTATACGCCCAATGAAACGTATTTCGATCATCTTTGCCGTGCTTGCCGCGATCTGCTATGGGATCAGTTCGCCGATTGCCAAAATTTTACTTGAAGACGTTCCGCCTCTGCTTATGGCTTCAATGCTTTATCTTGGGGCGGGGTTTGGAATGTTGACGGTCAATGTTTTTCGCGCCAAGCGCACTCGGCAAAAAGAAGCGCGGATTACCAAAAAGGAGCTGCCGTTCACTTTTGCCATGCTCGCGCTTGATATAGCCGCCCCTATTTTTCTTATGCTCGGTCTTACAATGACAACATCCGCAACCGCTTCATTGCTCGGCAATTTTGAGATCGTCGCTACAACGGCAATCGCCTTGATAGCGTTCAAAGAAGCCGTCGGCAGAAGAATGTGGATTGCGGCCCTGTTTATCACCGCGGCAAGCGTCATATTATCTGTTGAGGATTTCAGTAAACTGTCGTTTTCTCTCGGCTCTATATTAGTTTTGTCAGCTTGCATATGTTGGGGCATAGAGAATAACTGCACAAGCAAACTCTCGCTGAAAGACCCTCTGCAAATTGTTGTGATTAAGGGTATAGGCTCCGGTGTTGTATCGCTGTTGATTGCGCTGCTTACGGGCGAGCGCGCGTCCGGCTTGCATTTTATCATTCCCGCTCTGTTGCTCGGCTTTTTCGCATACGGGCTTAGCGTTTACTTTTATATACTCGCACAGCGCGGACTTGGCGCGTCAAGAACAAGCGCGTTTTATGCTTTCGCTCCCTTCGTCGGCGTTGGATTGTCTTTTGTGCTGTTCCGTGAAGCACCCACGATTTCATTTGCGATTGCGCTTGCCGTTATGGCTGTCGGCGCGTATTTCGCGGCGTATGAGAAACACGAACATATCCATTCGCACACCGAGGTCGAACACGAGCATCGTCACCGCCACGATGACGGTCATCACGACCATATTCATCCGCAGCCGATCGACGGCGAGCACAACCACACCCACGTACATACTGCGGTAATACACAAACACGCGCATACGCCGGATTTGCATCACGTTCATAAGCATTAGGTTTGAATACGCGGGCAGAACCTCCTGAACAACATTTATATTATGTATCGCTGCGCAAAAACTCTTGGGCGCGTGTGATAAAACCGTGAATTGTTTGCCTGCCAATCTTCTGTCATTGAAATGCGTTCTTTTATGACGTATAATACGCATATGGATATGAGCGTCAGCATAGGCGAGCTTGCGCGGCTTAAGAAGAAACACGCGTGCGGCGGCGATATCTTCCGCGTGACATATGTCGGCGCGGATATCAAGGCGCGGTGCGAGAAATGCGGCGCAATCGTTATGCTTGAGCGGGCGGCGTTCGTTCGTTCGCGCACCAATACCAAGATTGCGGACGCCGCGCAAAGAGGCGAAACATAAACATTATAATTCGATCGGAGAACAGAATGGAATCTGAGAACGTCTTGAACCAAACCGCGCCCAATCAATCCGAAGATACTGATCAGACTGTCGTCACGGAAGCCGTTACCGAAGAAAAAACCGCCGCGGAAGAATCGGCTCCCATCGTCGTCGAGGGAGAAGTAAAGGCTGACGCGCAGGCTTCCGCACCTAAAAAAACGATTGGGCGTGAGATATTGGAATGGGTAGTCTCAATACTGATAGCTATCGCGCTGGCGTTCATAATACGCACGTTCCTGTTTGAACCTATCCGCGTCGACGGCGAATCCATGCTTGCCACGCTTAACAATAACGACTATGTTATCGTCACCAAACCCGAGTATCTGCTGGGCGGTCCGCAGCGCTTTGACGTTGTCATCTGCCACTATCCCAACCGAACGGAGAATTTCGTGAAGCGGCTTGTCGGACTGCCCGGCGACACCGTCGAGATGAAGAACGGCTATCTCACCGTAAACGGCGTAGAATACGAGGAGGAATACGTTGAAGACGCGCGCCGTCCCGCCTACACGGGGACATGGACGCTGGGCGACGACGAGTACTTCGTTCTCGGCGACAACCGCCATAATTCCAATGATTCGCACCTCATCGGACCTATCGCGCGCGATATGATTGTCGGGCATGTCAGATTGGTCGTTTGGCCGCTCAGCCAAATGAGGGTTGTTAAGTAATTGCATGGCGTACACGCGGCATGTGTATATGATTGCCGCTGTGTAAAGCTTTGTGGGCATTTGTTATATTTATGTGCACACAGGTGTACAGTTGCGCAGTTTGTGCAGTTATATTGAAAAACGCATATAAAATACATATGACTGCACAAATTACGCAACTGCGCGGGTGCTACCCAATCGCGCGATATCCCGGACGAATTATCCGCCCGCCCGTCATCGCTTCCTCTATGCGGTGCGCGCACCAGCCCGCGATGCGCGCGATGGCGAATAGCGGCGTGAACAGCTCCTCGGGGAAGCCCAGCATTTTGTAGACCAAGCCCGAATACATATCCACATTCGCGCAAATTTTCTTGCGGTCACCGAGCTTCTCATACAGAACCTCCGTGCCTATGCGCTCTATGCGTTCCATCAGGGCGAAGTCGTCCGCCATGCTCGTGCGCTCCGCTTGGTGCGCTGCGTACTTCTTCAGCATAATGGCGCGCGGGTCGGACAGCGTATAAACCGCATGTCCCAATCCGTATATCTTGCCCGAACGGTCGAACGCTTCCTTTGCGACTATCCGTCTTAAATATTCGCGCATTGCGTCGTCGCTTGTGTCGCGGACATTCGCCTTCACGTCGTCGAACATCGCCATGACACGCGCGTTCGCGCCGCCGTGCAGCGGCCCCTTAAGCGAGCCCAGCGCGGCCGCGATGCACGCGTATGTATCCGAACCCGTGGACGCGATAACTCGGCAGGTGAACGCGCTGTTGTTGCCCGCGCCGTGTTCCGCGTGCATGATTAGCATTGCGTCCAGCAGCAGCGCCTCCTCGCGCGTGAACGTGTTGTCGCGGCGCAGCATATGCAGCAGGTTTTCAGCCAGCGAGAGACCTTCCTGCGGAACGTGCAGAATTAACGATTCGCCGCCATAGTAGCGTCTGCGAACGGCGTCCGCCGCCGCGGCAAGCACGGGCAGCCGCCCGATAAGCTCTACCGATTGGCGCACCATATTGTTGGGCTGCGTGTCGTTGGGGTGCTGGTCGTAGCTGTAGAGCGCAAGAACGCTTCTGGCAATCTTGTTCATTATGTCGGGACTTGGCGACTTGATAATCATATCCTCAACGAAGCCGTCGGGCAGCTTCCGCGCCTGCGCGAGCATTTCGTTGAATACGCGCGACTGATATTCGTCGGGCAGTCTCCCGAGCAAAAGCAGGTACACCACTTCCTCAAACCCAAACGTTCCCGCGCCCGCGTGTTTCTTAATGATGTCGACCATGTCGATTCCTCGGTAGAACAACCGCCCTTCGCAAGCCTGTGGAACCCCGTCCACCATCGTGTATCCCTGCACGGAGCCAACGCGCGTCACGCCCGCTATAACGCCTGTTCCGTCGGAATTGCGCAGTCCGCGCTTTATGTTTTCGCTGTCGAACGCTTCCTGCGGAATATTATATATTTCGTTTATATCGCTGCACAGCGTAACCCTGTCAAAGAACGTGTTCTGCCTGAATGATTCTTCCATGTATTCCTCCTATGCGTATATTATATATTATAGGCAATAAAACTATATTTGCAAGTCGGTTAAGATTAGAAGTAAACCCCTGCGGGATTGATTCTTTCCTATACAAATGCTAGTATTAAGCGACAAGCGTAAGCGCATAATAGTAAAAGCGGCCGCGGCGTACGGAGGGAAGAATATGCAGGCACTTCCGCAATCACAGCCCAAGAAACGCGTAAAGAAGACGCGTCATCCGATACCCGTAAAGAAGACATACACAGTTGAGGAATGGGAACAGCTTCCGGAAAGCCCAAGGTATGAACTATACGACGGGGAACTGCTTATGTTCGCCCGACCGCTTACTGTGCATATAAGAATTGAAATCGCGCTGGCGAGCGAGATCTATGCCTACCTAAAGGGAAAGAAATGCGAAGTGCTTCCCGAGCCGAACTTGAGGCTTGATGCGCGCAGACAAACAGTTTTTGAACCGGACATTGTGGTTGTTTGCGACCCTGCGAAAGTAACTGACAATTATGTTGTCGGCGCGCCCGATTTGGTTATCGAAATTCTCTCTCCGTCAACCGCGGGGCGCGATCGTGTCCTAAAGCTCAACGCATATAAGGATGCGGGCGTTCTTGAGTATTGGATCGTCGATCCCGTCCATAAAACCGTCGAAGTTTTCTTATGGAAAGAGACGCAAGTTCCGTTCCAATATGAAAGCACAGATAAAATCAAGGTCGGCATTTTCGACGACCTTGAGATTGATTTGAAGACGATATTCAGGGAAACATAACACTGCGACAGATCAAACGCGGAGGGAAGAATATGCAGGCACAAGCGATGGATTCGGCGTCCGAAAAATTAACAATTGAAGAGTGGGAGCAATTGCCCGAACACCCCAAATGCGAACTGGTTGACGGGGAATTGGTTATGTTGGCGCAACCCGCGCTTAAGCATCAAAGGATCTTGCTGTCGTTGGGCGGAAAGTTCAGCAGTTATCTGGAAGGCAAGACATGTGAAGCATATGGTGAACCTGCGGTAAGGCTTGACAAACATAAAGACACGGTGTTTGCTCCGGATATAGTCGTATTATGCGATCCCGAAAAGATTGAAGGGGACTACATAATCGGTGCGCCCGATTTGGTTATCGAGATTCTGTCGCCCTCAACCGCAAAATATGACCGCCTCTTAAAGCTTAACGCGTACAAAGCCGCCGGCGTTCGAGAATATTGGATTGTCGATCCGCTTCAAAAAACCGTCGAGGTTCTCTTATGGTCGGAGACGTCCGATTATTCTGTATACGATAGTTCCGATAAAATCAAGGTCGGCATATTCGACGACCTTGAGATTGATTTGAAGACGATATTCACGGAAGGATAAAGCCGGAGGAAAGACATGCAGGCACAATCAATAAGAGCGGACAGGAAGACGTATACAGTGTCGGATTGGGAGAAGCTTCCTGAATTTCCGAGATATGAGCTTCACGACGGCGAAGCGGTTATGCTGGCGAGTCCGTCGTTTCCCCACCAAGACGCTTGCGATGCGTTGATTACGGAATTCAGAACGTACCTGAAAGGGAAAGAATGCAAGGCTGTTTCAGGGTTCGCCGTTAAACTCGAAGAGCATAAAGATTCTGTGTTCATACCGGATTTAGTGGTGGTTTGCGATCCCAAAAAGATAACTGACGGCTATGTAATAGGCGCGCCCGATCTGGTTATCGAGATTCAAGCCCCTTCGACTGCGAAGTATGATCGTTTGTTGAAATTCAATGCGTATAGAGACGCCGGTGTTCTTGAATATTGGATTGTTGACCCGATTCACAAAACGGTTGAAGTTTTCTTTTGGAGGGAAACGCCTGTTCCCGTGCAATATGCAGGCATAGACAAAGTCAAAGTCGGCATTTTCGACGACCTTGAGATAGATTTGAAAGAAATCTTCGGAGAAACGCAAAACCTGTAGGGGCGGCCGCCATCGGGGTGGGTTCGACCGCCCGCTTATGTGAAGCTGCGCTCACCACATACTGTTCTGCATACGCTTGCGCTCGCGCAGAATCTCAGCTACATGCATGCAAGGCACCTTTGGTTCGTATTCGCGATCCTTCACCCTGCGTGCCTGCGACGCAGTGGAGACCGGCGCTTGCGTTATCCTCGGCATCGGAGCGGGTGCGGGCGCTGGCGCGGCGGCGTCTTTGATTGGGGGACCCATCAGAGGCGCAAGTTTGGGCTTCTCTTCCGCGGCGGTTTTCGCGGTCTGTTCCTTAATCGGCGCGGGTTTCTTGGGCTTTCTGGGCGTCGCCGGCAGCGGCGCGTAGAGTCTGCTTCTGCTGGACTTTCTATATGTAATCACAGTTTTATCCTCGCTCTTTATATCATAATTTTTGTTCTTTTTAAGTGAGTTTGCCAGCGCGATTTCCTCCGCTTGCCTGGCGCGGCGCAGGGCTTCGCTGCCCGGCAGACCGCGTACGCGCATCATAAACTGCTGACCGTCAAACGTGAAGTTTATATTGTGGCGGCGCGATGGGTCGAACGCCGGTTTATCGCGCACACGAGCAGGCTGAAACTGCAAGTTATCGAGGCGCATCGGCTTCGCTTTCCCGTCCGCTCCTATGAATCCGCAGATTTCCGGCATCAGAATGCCTCCAGATTCTCATATTGTGGGCTTTACAGACTGTTTATTCTCATACTGCCGCTTTAGCAGACTGATTAAAGTATATGCGAACACCGCCGTTCTGTTGAACAGAAATAACGCCGCGTGAGCTTCACGCGGCGAAAAGGGACATCTTATATGACGGATTATATGCTGTCGTCAGGCGCCGCGGTTATGTCTGCTGCGGCGGATTCATCGATCGCTTCCTCCTCGGGTTCCGCAAGAGATACCGCCACGATGCGCTGCTCGTCGGAGATGCGCATAAGCCGCACGCCCTGCGTGGAGCGCCCGCACTCGCGGATTGTATCAACCGAGGTGCGGATTATCGTTCCGTCGTCCGTCATAAGAAGAAGATCCTGCGCGCCTGAAACGGGCAGAAGTGATACAAGCTTGCCGTTCTTCTCGGACAGGCTTATCGCGATTACGCCTTTGCCGCCGCGTGAGATAAGCCTGTACTCTTCCGCGGGCGTAACTTTGCCGTAACCCAAGCTTGTTATCGCCAGAATCTTATCGTCGGGCGATACGACGGACAGCGTGATTACGCGGTCGTCGTCAGCCAAATCGATGCCGCGCACGCCCATTGACGCGCGTCCCATCTCGCGGACGTTATCCTCGCGGAAGCGGATGGCCATTCCGTTCTGCGTGCCGAGCATAATTTGGCTTTCGCCGTCCGTCAGCTCAACGCCTATCAGTTCGTCTTCCTCGCGCAGAATTATTGAGATCAACCCGCGGCTGCGCAGATTCCTGAACTCGGAGAGCAGCGTCTTCTTGACGAGTCCGCGGCTTGTCGCCATGACTAACGCGTGGCTGTCGTTCTCGGGCAGCGACTGCGGAATGGTTATCATCGCGGAAACCTTCTCGCCGCCGTCGAGCTGGAGGATGTTGACGATTGCGGAACCGCGCGCGGTGCGTCCCGATTCGCCGATCTCGTAGCATTTGAGACCGTAGACGCGTCCGCGGTTCGTGAAGAACAGAATGTCGTCGTGCGTGTTCGCCACGACCAACTGTTCCACATAATCTTCTTCGCGCGTGGACATTCCCGAAACGCCCTTGCCGCCGCGCCCCTGGCTTCTGTATGTCGACTTGGGCAGCCGCTTAAC
This sequence comes from Oscillospiraceae bacterium, assembly GCA_031280145.1. Taxonomy (GTDB): domain Bacteria; phylum Bacillota; class Clostridia; order Christensenellales; family Aristaeellaceae; genus JAITHB01. The sequence continues at coordinate 17,919 of JAITHB010000069.1, forward strand.
ATAGCCGAAGTGGGTGAGCGTTACGACCATGTCTTCTTCCTGAATCATGTCGGAAATGTCAATCTCGCCGTCGATAAGCTCTATCGCCGTCCTGCGCGCGTCGCCGAACTTGCGCTTTATTTCCGCAAGCTCGTTCTTTATGATATCGAGGACCATCCACTCGTTAGCCAGCACTTGGTTGTAATAGTCGATGGACTTCAGCAGCTCCGCCAGTTCTTCCTCAATGCGTTCTCGTTCGAGACCTGTCAGGCGGGAGAGACGCATGTCGAGTATCGCCAGCGTCTGCGCGTCGGAGAGCTCGAACGCTTCCATCAGCGCTGCTTTCGCTATCTGCGTCGTCTTGCTGGAACGGATTATCCGCACTACTTCGTCGATGTGGTCGAGCGCGATAAGCAAGCCGCGCAGTATGTGCGCGCGCGCTTCCGCCTTCTCCAAGTCGTAGCGTGTGCGGCGCGTGATTACTTCCTTCTGATGCTCTAAGTAATAGTAGATAATGTCGCGCAGGTTGAGTACGCGCGGCTCGCCGTTCACCAGAGCGAGCATGATTGCGCTGAACGCGTCCTGAAGCTGCGTGTGCTTGTACAGCGTGTTCAGCACGACGTTCGGGTTTACGTCGCGTTTCAGCTCAATCACTATGCGCATTCCGTTGCGGTCGGATTCGTCGCGGATGTCGGAGATTCCGTCCACGCGCTTCTCGTGAACCATGTCCGCAATCTTCTCTATCAGCTTCGACTTGTTCACCTGATACGGAATTTCCGTCACGACGATACGCTGGCGGTTTGCGGTCATCGGCTCGATTTCGGACTTACTGCGGGTTACGATTCGTCCGCGGCCCGTGCGATATGTTTCCCATATGCCGGACTTGCCGAGGATGATTCCGCCTGTGGGGAAGTCCGGTCCCTTTATGTGAAGCATGAGATCGTCTATCGTCGCGTCCTTGTGGTCGATGAGATGGACTACCGCGTCTATCACTTCGTTAAGGTTGTGCGGCGGAATGTTCGTCGCCATACCGACCGCGATTCCGCTTGAACCGTTGACAAGCAGGTTCGGGAAACGCGACGGAAGAACGCTCGGCTGCATCAGCGTGTTGTCGAAGTTTGGATACATATCGACTGTTTCTTTGTCGATATCCGCGAGCATCTCAAGCGCCATCTTCGCCATGCGCGCTTCGGTGTATCTCATCGCGGCGGCTTCGTCGCCGTCAACGCTTCCGTAGTTGCCCTGCCCTTCAATGAGAAGATAACGCGTCGTGAAGTCCTGCCCCAAACGCACCATGGCTTCGTAGACGGCGCTGTCGCCGTGCGGGTGGAATTTGCCCAGCACGTCGCCGACGACGCGCACCGCCTTGCGGAACGGTTTGTCCGGCGTTACGGAAAGCTCGTGCATCGTATACAGAATGCGCCTGTGGACCGGCTTGAGACCGTCGCGCACGTCGGGCAGCGCGCGGTTTATGATAACCGCCATCGCGTAGGAGATGAAGCTTTTCTTCATCTCCTCCTCGATGTTGGTCGGGGTTAGTCTTGGTTCGTCCTGGTGCGGGGCTATAATTTCGATTTCGTCCATACGTACCTCTGGTTAATTAGCTTTACGCCGTGATGAAACGATCGGTTTTGAAACGTGCGGGCGACCGAGGCGGTCGCCCCTACATGGTGTAATCTATCGGTATGCAAGAATGCCATGCGCTGTAGGGGCGAGCCCCCTGCTCGCCCGCCTTCTGTCGCAGATGCCTGAAACAACGCAGGATATATGTTTGTCTACTATACGTCCAAATCCACAACCATTTTGGAGTTCTCCATAATGAATTCGCGGCGCGGTTCAACCTTGTCGCCCATCAGCAGCGTGAAGATCGCTTCCGCAGCGAGCGCGTCGTCCAGCGAAACGCGCATCATCGAGCGCGTGGCGGGGTTCATCGTGGTGGTCCACAGCTGCTCCGCGTTCATCTCGCCCAGACCTTTGTAGCGCTGAACGTCAGGTTTGGCGTCGGGTCCGAGTTCCGCGAGCGTCGTATCGAGCGCGTCGTCGTCGAAGACGTAGCGCTCGAAGTTCTTCCTGCTCACCTTGTAGAGCGGCGGCTGCGCGATGTATACGTAACCCTGCTCCAACAACGGACGCATATATCTGTAGAAGAACGTGAGCATCAGCGTGCGTATGTGGCTTCCGTCCACGTCGGCGTCGGTCATGCAGACTATCCTGTGATAGCGCAGCTTGGCGGCGTTGAAGTCTTCGCCGATGCCGCAGCCGAACGCGGTTATCATCGCCTTGATTTCCGCGTTTGCCAATATTTTATCCACGCGCGTTTTTTCTACGTTCAGAATTTTACCGCGCAGCGGAAGAATCGCCTGAAAGTGGCGGTCGCGGCCGCTCTTGGCGGTGCCGCCCGCGCTGTTCCCTTCGACGAGGAAGATTTCGCAGAGCGCGGGGTCGCGCTCGGAGCAGTCGGCAAGCTTGCCGGGAAGCGAGGCGGATTCGAGCGCGGTCTTTCTGCGGGTGAGGTCGCGGGCTTTGCGCGCGGCTTCGCGCGCGCGCTGAGCGGAGAGGCAGCGTTCGAGTATCGCTTTGCTGATTGCGGGGTTCTCTTCCATGAACGCGGAGAGCTTGTCGCCCACAAGCGATTCAACCAGCCCGCGAATCTCGCTGTTGCCGAGCTTCGTCTTGGTCTGCCCCTCAAACTGCGGCTCGATCAGCTTGACGGAGATGATAGCCGTCATACCTTCGCGGATGTCTTCGCCCTCAAGCTTGTCGGATTCCTTAAGAATTTTATATCGCTTGCCGTAGTCGTTCACGACGCGCGTAAGCGCGGACTTGAAGCCCACAAGGTGGGTTCCGCCTTCGACGGTGTTTATATTGTTGGCGAATGTGAGAATGGTTTCGCTGTAGCCGTCGTTATATTGGAACGCGGCTTCGACGGACGTGTCTTCGCGCCCGCCCTGTATGAATATCGGTTCGGGAAACAGAACCTCTTTGTTCTTGTTGATATACTTGACGAACTCGATTATTCCGCCCTCATAGTGGAACAGATGGTCGTGTTCATTGCATTCGTCGGTCAGACGAAGCGCGACGCCGCGATTAAGGAACGCCATCTCGCGGATGCGGCTCTTGAGCGTGTCGTAATTGAATTCACCCGTTTCAAATATTCCGTCGGGGTTTTCTTCCGACTTTACATCAGGCCAAAAGTGGATGAGCGTGCCGTGCTCCGCCGTCTCGCCGATTACGCGCAGGTCGTAATCAGGCTTGCCGCGCGTGTATTCCTGCTCGTAGATTTTACCGTCCTGAAACACCGCAACGCGCAGATGCCTTGACAGCGCGTTGACGACCGACGCGCCGACGCCGTGAAGCCCGCTGGAGAAGGTATAGCCCTCGCCGCCGAACTTGCCGCCCGCGTGCAGAATCGTAAGGCACACCTCAACCGCGGGTCTGCCCAGCTTTGGATGTATTCCGACGGGGAAGCCGCGCCCGTTGTCCAGAATGCTTGCGGAACCGTCCTTGTGCAGCGTTATGTTTATCGTGTCGCAGTATCCCGCGAGAGCTTCGTCTATCGCGTTGTCGACTATTTCATATACAAGGTGGTGAAGCCCGCGATGGTCGGTGCTGCCGATATACATACCGGGGCGTTTGCGCACCGCTTCGAGACCTTCAAGCACCTGAATTTGGGTTTCGTCGTAAGCCGCGTGGGTTTTTTCCATGCGTTCCCCCCCATAATATCTAACGCTTTATTATAGCATATCTAATGAAGAAATGCAAACCGGGAAGGCGTTTTCAAGTTGTACGGCACAGGTGCAAACAAGAAAATAACGTTGAGGAATATGTAAATATGTGGTAGTATAACTGAAGCGGGGTTGTTGCCTTTCGTTCCCTATCACTTGGATTAATGAGGGAAGGAGGTAAAGCTTATGCTTGGACGTATTATGTTTATGTTTTGGAACGCGTATGAGTATGTAAGGTACTACTCGAAGCTGACAAAGGCATACATAAGAAGCCTGAACAGGCAAAAGACCGGCGGCAACCGGTCTAAGTCTGGCAGAGGCTAACCCAGTCTCACAAAGGCACACCCCGCTGTTAATTATATTATACACCTTTTCCGGTTTTATGCAATACCCAATCGAATTGTTTTGGAGATAACGCGTTTATGATAGTCGGACGAGTAGCCCACGGCAAAGGGCAAGGCGGCAAGATTGGTTTCCCAACCGCGAATCTGCCGATAGACTGCGCGCAAGGCGTTGAGTATGGCGTATACGCCGCCCGCGCGATAATCAAGGGCGGTTGTTATCCCGCCGTCGTGAACGTAGGCGCGCATCCCACGCTGCCTGAAGGCGCGCCGTCCGTCGAAGCGCACATATTGGATGAATCCGCCGAACTTTACGGCGAAGAGCTTGCGCTGGAATTGCTTGCGTATCTGCGGTCCGAACGAAAGTTTGAGAGCGTCGCGCAGCTTGGCAGGCAGATTGCGAGCGATGTGGACGCGGCGCGGCAAATCTGCGCGCGGCATATCGGAGAATAACATGAACGTTATTGTCTACTACATGAAAAAAGACTTCGACACGCAGAAGGTTCTGCGATTCTTCAAGGAACGCAGAGTGAAAGTGCAGGAGATAGACGCGACCCGCGCTCCGCTGACCGTCAATATGCTGAAGAATATTCAGCGCGCCGCGGGCGACGTTGTGAACAGAGACTCGGCTGCGTTCCGCGAATCGCCCGCCCGTTATTCCGACTCGGAGGAGCGTTTGCTTGAGTCCGCCGCGCAGAACAACAGAATGCTGCGCTTTCCGATAGTGCGCAACGGAAACCAAGCGGTGATCGGCTTCAAGCCGGACGTGTTTGAGAAGTGGCTGATATAGAGCTACGCCGCTTTGCGCGCGGGCTTTGGCAGCTTGCCGCGCCTTGATATCGCGCCTTCGGTGTTTATCGTTTGCTGAGGCTTTCGCAGCGTCACGTTTAATACAAGCGCGATTCCCGCCATATTGGTAGTCAAGTTGCTGCCGCCATATGAGACGAACGGCAGAGGAATGCCCATGACGGGCATCAGCCCTATCGCCATTCCGACGCCCTGGAATATGTGATACGTAAGCATTGCCGCAACGCCCGTGATAAGCAGCCGCCCGAATCGGTCGTGCGTGTTGTACGCGAGAATCAGCATCCGAATTATAAGGAATATATACAGAATCAGCAGACCAGCCGCGCCGACGAACCCCATAGTTTCGCCGATGCTCGCGAATATAAAGTCTGTGCTGCCTTCGGGAACGTAACCCAGCGAAGTATACGAGCCGTCCTTGAACATGCCGACGCCCGACCATCCGCCCGCGCCGACCGCGGTCTGGCTGTTGCGCTGCTGATACGTTATGTCCGCTGACGCGAGGTCGGGATAAATGAAGCCCAGCAAACGGTTGAAGCGGTAGCTTCCGCTGTTGCGCATCATAAGGATAAGCGGGATCAGCGCGCCCAGCCCGCCCAGTATAATGCCCGCGATAACGCGCATGTCAACGCCCGCGACCACTATCATCGCCATAAAGAAGAATATGATAACGACCGCGCTTCCCATTTCGCCCGCGACCAAGATGAGTCCCGCGGGAATGCCGATGACCATCATCATCTTCATGAAGTCCCACGCGGACGACACGGGCTTTTCCTTGTGCGACAGCATCTGCGCAAGCCTTATTATTATCGCGATCTTCGCCAGTTCCGCAGGCTGAACCGTGTAGTCGTATATAACGTTCAGCCAGCCCTTAACGCCCTGGAACGTGTCCGCGACGACGTATGTCATGAACAGAACGCCGCATATCGCCCAGAAGAGCAGATTCGCGAACAGGCGGTTGCCGATGAATCGGTAGTCGATAGACATTACGCCCGCGATAACGACAGGGCTTATCAGAAGGAATATGCCCTGCTTCTGACCGTTGCGCGTCTGCGTTATTCTGGCGAACAGCGTATCAACCGCGCTCGTCTGACCCGGTGTGTAGGAAGCCGCCGTGATTGCGATAAGCCCGAATATCGCGATTGCGTACGTTATAAGAAGAAGCGGCACGTCAAAGTGAGGCTTCGCCAGTCGGCTGCCTTGCCGGAGGTCGCGCGTGGATATTGCCGAAGAATAGTTCAAGTGGCTACCTCTATGTCGTGTTACATGATTTCGTTAATGTATGCGGACTGCTGCAAGAATTTCTTCTTTACCTGAAAACCCTTAGGCACAACCCCGCTGCGCACGCGTCCCGCAAGCTGGCGGAATACCGCGTACTCCTCCCCGCGTTCCTCAAGCTGCGCGATCGTGCCGCTCACGCAGGCGCGGTAGATTCTGTCGTTCTCGCGAATTACGGAAATCACGCGCGCGTCAAGCGCGGCTGTGATTGCGTTCGGCTGAAGCTGAACGTCGTCCAGCATGTATTCGGGTATCGCGCGGTTGATTATTATGTCGGGCGCGGCAAGCTTGGCTTCGCGCATTCGCGATAACAGGCGCTCCGCGCTTCTTACCGCCAAGTTTTCCGCCGTCATGATAATAAACGATTTATCGCAGCAGGATAATGCAGCGGCAACAGCGCCGCCATATCCCGCCGCAGTGTCCAGAATAATCCTGCCGTACTTATGCTTCATCTGCTTTATAAAGGAATAAAACTTATCCTCGGGCAGAACTTCGTCGTTGTATGGCGCGGCGATGAAGCCTATCTTATCCGCCGCGTGGTGGGTGATTATCAGTTGAGGGGCGGATTCTTTGGTGCTTGAAAGAACGTCCGACAGGTCGAACAGAACTCTTCCCTCAAGCCCCAGAAACAGATCAGCGGCGCGGTTTCCCGCGTTCAGGTCTATGAGCAGAGCCGTCTCGCCCGAGCGCGCGAACTCCGCCGCGAGCGCGCACGCGACCATCGTTTTGCCAACCCCGCCCGACGCTGACAGCAGCGTGATTATCTGACTCATGGCGCGAGTGAGTTCGGCGCGGGAATCACTTCCTCGGGAAGCTCCTGCCTCGTGTCCAGATATTTTTCGATGACAGCCTTGGCGACAGGCGTAACGTAGCCCGCAGCCATGCCGTTGGGCACGTACACCACGACCGCTATTTCGGGATTGTCGTATGGAGCGAACGCTATGAACCACGCGTTGTTCTCGACGTCGAGCCGCGACTTTTCCGCCGTTCCCGTCTTTCCCGCGATTTGGTCTATATATTTCCAGTCCTTGAAGTATTTTTCAGCCGTTCCGTCTCCCTCGACAACGCCCTTCATGCCTTCCTTCACGTACGGGATGTATTGGGCGACCTCCGCAGATAAGTCGTTCACCAGCGTCATGCTGGAGGGCAGGTTGCGCACCGTTCCGTCGGGGCTTATTATCGCGTCGACTATCGACGCGTTGTAGACGTATCCGCCGTTCGCGACGGCGACGACATAGCGCGCCACGGCGATCGGCGTGAGAAGCGTAATAGACTGACCGATAGCGGTTTGGATTGTCAAGCTTCCGCCCCATTTGATATCGTTTAGGTAAGAGTAGATGTCGTTGACGGTCGCTGCGAGAATGACGACCTCGCGCGGCATACCGAGCTCGCGCATGAGGATGATTCGTATTTCGGAAACCCAGTCGTTCTGATTTTTCGCGACGGCCATATCCATCAGAGCCTTTATGCACTTATCAAGGCGTTCCTCGCTGTATGTGTAGCTGTAGCGTTCTCCGACCGCCTTCAGGTGTTTCTTGAGCTGTGCCTTGACGATAACGGGAACCGCCGTCTCCTGGTCGTATTCTGTCAGCGGCTTGGTCGGGTCGTAAAGCATACGCTGGTTGCCGACGATTGAGCGCATTTCGCCCGGCAAGTCGACGTTGGTCTTGCTGGTAAGCCCAAGCTTCACCGCCATTTGATATAACTGCTCGCCGTCCGATGAAAGCGGACTAAGCCCGCGGTAACGTTCACGAACGGAGGCTTCGGGGCTTTGCAGCGCCGCGGGGTCGTTTGCGAGCGGGTCAAACAGACTGAAGAAGAAGTAATTGCACGAGTGCATAAGTCCTTCTATGATTGTTTGGTGCTGATGGTCGCGCGCGCGCGTCGACGCGTTTGCCCAGCATGACGGAGGGCTGACGGAGTCGAACGCTTTGAACGGACTTCTGTCGGATATTTCCGTGGTCGGAGTGATCGCGCCGTTGGTAAGCGCAGCGAGAGAGGTTGTCAGCTTGAAGATGGAACCGGGGGTATCGCGCGAGCCGATCGCGTTGTTGAATAGCGGATGGCGCGGGTCGACCAGCACTCTTTCGCGCTGCTCCTCGTTCATTCCCGTGATGAACAGGTTAGGGTCGAAGTTTGGCGCGCTTGCCATTGCGAGTACGCGCGCCTGCATATCCAGAACCACGACCGCGCCGTTCTGCGCGAGGTTCAGCGGATATGTTTCAAAGTTGCGGTCTTTTATTGCGTCCGCGTTGGCTTCAAGCCACTTGGGGTCCTTTATCGTGTTTTCCTGAGTGTTTCGTATGCTTGTGATAACGCTCGCAAGCTGTTCCTCCGCAACCTTCTGCAGGTCGCTTCTTATTGTCAGGCGAACGGTCGAGCCGTTCTGCGCGGGCGTTTGCGAAAGCTCCTTCATTATCTTGCCTTCGTAATCGACTTCCACAACCTTGCTGCCCTGCTTCTGAAGGGTCGCGCCCGTCAGATACTCCTCCATCGAACGCTCGACGCCGTCCAGCCCGATCCAGTCGTTCATGGCGTATCCGCTTGCCAAGTATTCCGTTCGGCTTGCCGACCACCAGTTGGCGGGAATTGGTCCGATGTAGCCCAAAATGTGACACGCGAGAGCGCCTTGCGGGTAGACGCGCTGGCTCCCGATATCGACGGAAATGCCGGGCAGAACGATCTGCCGCATTTCTATTTCCATCGCCGTTGCCCACGGCACGTCCTGCGCAATTGTGACAGGCCGCGAGGAATACGCGTTCATCTGCATCGCCTGCCAGATTGCGAGAAGCTTTACTCGCGTCGCGTCGTCAAGCGTTTCGCCATCGCCTTCCGCGGCGAGCTTTTCTTCCAGCGCGTCGACGCCGTATTCCCTCATCAGATAAGCGACAAAGTCGTTCGGCTTGTCGTACTTGGGGTTTGAGGCGTAAAAGTTGGAACGCAGCATAGCGACGCGCTCGCTGCATATTCGTATGGTTTCGGCTGAAGGCTCTGTCGCGATTTTTCCGTTGCCGTCGGGCTTCTGAACGCTGTTGAACCGCCAGACGCCGTCTTCGCCCATATGAGTTCCCATGCCGACGTCGTAAACCCAATCGCCCGTTTCAAGCTTGCGCATCCAGAAGTCCGTTATCGTGGACTTTTCCGAATAGGAGACAATCTTCATCACTTCGTAAGCCGAAACCGTAAGCGGCGCTTTCTTCTGGCTCGGCTCGCGGTAGAACTGAATGTTGTAGATGCCCTTGTTATAGGCGAGAACGTTGCCGTCTACGTCCTGAATCTGCCCGCGTACGCCCTTCAGCGTGAAGGTTTTCGTCATACTGGAGGCCGCCTTCTGACCGTATATCTCGTAATTGCGCAGTTGAAGGTTGGCGAGCTTCAAGAACATCGCGGTAAAGCCCGCGATTACGATTAATATCAGCGCCGCGAAGCGCAGCTTCATGTTGGTGTTCTTCATTCTTTAACGCTTCACTCCGTCAGTCCCTAGTCGTCAATCGGTTTCGCCTTAATCGTCGCGGGGACGATTGCCGCGGCGGGATTTTCCGCCGCCTTGCGGCGTATGCCGCGCAGCGCTTTCCTGCGCCGTTTGTTCTCGCGCGAGCGCAAGTACTGCGCGAACAACGTACCGTCGGGCATACACATCACCCATGAGACCAACGCGGCGGACGCGGCGGCGGATATCGCGAACGTCAGCCCCGCGCCTAAGACAAGGCGGATGAAGTGCATGGATGTTATAGCCACGCCTTGCAGGTAGAAGTAAACTATCATCAGCGCTTCCTTGGACAGCGCCAATATGAGTGTCAATACATATGGCTGTACCCGCATTATACGCTCGCGCATCTTCTTGGAGAATCGACCGGGCGAGAGCCTGCGTTCCATATAGCCGGGGACGATTGTCGAGACTACGCCCGATATCGCGAAGATGACCGACGTAAGTCCCGGCGGTTCGCGCTGCGTGGATTCCACCAGAATGGCGGCGAGCAGACCGATTACCAGCCCGACGAGCGCGCGCCAGAGTATGTGGTCGTCGGAATACGTGAACGCCGACGCGATTGCGACGACGGCTGCGAGCAGTAGATCAGGCGAAACTCCCGCAATCTTCACATAAGGCAGAAGAGTAGTCTGAACGACATACACCGCGACTACGGCGATTGCAACGCGCAGACTGCGCCACGCTATTCGCTTCACGGCTCGTCCGCTCCCCAGTCGAATAGCGTAGGTTCGAGCGGCGGGTCGTCAGGCGGAGGCGTCGGAGTCGGTTCCGCGTCGCCGTTTTCATCCGGATCAAGAAGGTTCAGGTCGTCGCCTTCGTCAAGTTCCGTTACGCTGCCTTCGGATTCACCCGGCACGCGCGACGGACGCGGAATCGGCGTCGGCGTCGCTCCGATGAGCGCCTTGTCTTCTTCTCCGATAACGGGGGGCGGTATATATGTATCAAGAACCACCGTCGGATAGCCGACCTGCCCGTCGTCCGCGAACTGCATCTGCTCGGGATTTGCGGTGTAGCGCAGAATCAGTACATACTCGATATGCATGAAGTCGACATACGGCTCGACGATTATGTAGCTCTTATTTTCGTCGGTGTGGCGCATACTTTCGCGCACGGTGCCTATCTTAAGACCTTTTGGCATGTGTTCCGCGACGGACGACGCATCCGCGCCCGTCGTCATAACGCCCGACGTGATGACTGTGTCGCCGGGGCGCGGCACGGAGTCCGCGGGCAGATAATACATGCGGCAGCGAGCCGCGTCTTCCACGCCGAGCGAACCCTTTATTATGCCCTGGTCGCGGCTGCTTTCCAGAAGCGCGCCGATGCTCGAGCGCGAATCTATTATTGAAACTACGTTCGCGGTGGTCGCGGTGGTTTCGTAGACGACGCCGATCAGCCCGTCCTTATTGATTATCGCCATGCCCGCCGCGACGCCGTCGTTTGTTCCCTTGTCCAGCGTGAACATGGAGAACCAGTTGCCCGATTCCTTAGCGGTGACGCGCGCGAGCAAGGGGTTTAACGCAATCTTCGCGTTATGCTCCTCCATGAGGTTCCGCAGCATTATGTTTTCCGCTTCCAGCTCTTCATAAAGAAGAGACTGATAGACAAGCTGTTCGTTCTGGCTTACCACGCGGTTGTATTCCGTTTCAAGACGGCTGCGCAATGCCCAGTCCTGCACCGCCTTTGACACTCTCGCGCCGACCCACGACGCAGCGGATTGGATGGGCGTAAGAACGCGCATAACCGCTTGACGAGGCGCGGCGACAATCGCGGACGGCAGGAAGTCCTGCTCAGGCATGAACCGCTCAATCATCAGGAGAGCGGTTGTACCGAGCATTAACGACAGTGCCGCGACTGCTAAGAGTATTGTCAGCCAGTGATGTTTGCGCCGCCGGGTTTGTATCATTAATCGTTCACCATAGCGTTATTTTAGTGAATGAACAATTAACAATGAAAAATGAACAATTATTGGTTTGTTAATAAAGATTATAACCATTAATTTTTCATTGTTCATTTTTAATTTTTCATTCCGTCAAGGGATGGCTGCGCCATATGCGCCCGAGCAAGTCGATGTTGGTCGCGAGATAGCCGCAGCCAAGCGCGACGCAATCCATTGCGTTCCTTGCGGTCGAAACGGACAGACCAAGCTCGGTCGCGAGCATCTGATCCATGCCCGGAAGCTGCGCGCTTCCGCCTGTCAGATAGATTCCGTTGCGCATTATGTCCGCGCCGAGCTCCGGAGGGGTACGTTCAAGCGTCCATGTAAGAAGACCCAACACTTGCTTCGCGCTGTCGCGGAGGGCGTCGAACACTTCGTCCGACGAAAGCTCGATGGTATGCGGAAGACCCGTTACGATATCGCGTCCGCGAACCTGCGTGCGTCGCGCCTCGGGAATCGGTATGGCGCTGCCAAGGTCGATCTTCAACTGTTCAGCCGTTCTGTCGCCGATCAGCAGATTGTGTTTCTTCTTCACATAATTAACGATTGCGTTGTCCCAAGCCATCCCTGCCTGCCTTGCGCTCTTACCCGCTACGACGCTGCCCATCGAGATAACCGCGACTTCGGTCGTTCCTCCGCCTATATCCACGACGAGGTTTCCCTGCGGTTCATAGACCGCAAGGCCGCTTCCGTGCGCCGCCGCGACCGCGGCTTCCACCATATGAACGTAGCGGAAGCCCGCCATGCGGAACGCTTCCTCGACCGCGCGGCGTTCCATCTCCGTCACTTCCGCGGGAATGGCGACGACTGCGCGCGGCTTGCCGAAACGGTTCACACCGATTGCGAGGCGAAGGAAATATTTAATCATCAGAACCGTCATCTCGAAATCCGCGACAACGCCTTGCAATATCGGATAAACGGGCACAAGGTCCGGCGGAAGGCGGCCGAGCATTTCAAGGGCTTCCGAGCCGATGGCGACGCATTCGCGGCTTTGATCGTTGCGCACGATAACGAGCGACGGTTCGCGCAGAACGATTCCGCGTCCCGCCACGTACATGACGACGCTTGCCGAGCCTAAGTCAACGCCTAAATCGGGTGAGAGTACGCTCATTCTGTATCATCCCGCATTACAATTCTTATAATTTATAGTACCCCATATCAATCAGCATCAGGCGCACCAACGCGGTCGGCAGACCCATCACGGAATCCCAGCTTCCTTCGACGCGCTCGACGAACATCCGCGCCATGCCCTGTATGCCGTATGAGCCCGCCTTGTCCAGCGGGTCGCCCGTCTCGATGTATCTGCGGATTTCGGACGGCGCAAGCTTGGCGAACGTCACGCGCGTTACGCTGTCTTCTGATGAGACAATACCCGTTTTCGCGTCCAGCAGACACACGCCTGTATGCACCTCGTGAGTCCTGCCTGACAGGCGGCATAGCGTTTCGTACGCGTCTTCGTTGTTCGCGGGTTTCCCGTATATAACGCCGTTCA
>JAITHB010000174.1 GCA_031280145.1 Oscillospiraceae bacterium
TGGAATGGCGCCAAGCGTTATGCGGTGGTTTCCACCGTCTTGGCTACCGCCTTCAGACGCAATCAGCCTGTTTTCTCTACTCTCGCTCTTCTTTTGAGGTGAGGGACTGAACAGTAACGTCTCCTGTGAATTGACTGTGATTTCGCCCCGGTCCCCCGTTGACAAACAAGAATGCATATGATAATATACATTGCCTTGCTGTTTCGCGGGTCTGTTTTTTCTGTCTGCATTTGGCGGGCTCGGAAACAGAAATGTCGTCTTGAGGACTGGAGGAAAATTCATATGCGCGTTAAGATCACACTCGCTTGCGGCGAATGCAAACAGCGTAACTATATCAGCTCGAAGAACAAGAAGAGCGACCCCGACAGAATAACGCTTTCAAAGTATTGCCGCTTCTGCAGGAAGCACACGGAGCACAAGGAAACAAGGTAACAGGTATAAGGTATCAGGTAAAAGCTTACAGACCGGACGACCTCCGGTTAGGCGAGGAGTTGCGGCAATGGCTGACGAGAATAAGGAAAAGACTACCAATAAGCCCGCGAAGAAGAACGGCTTTCAAAAGTTTCTGTCCGGCATAGCGGGAATACCCAAGCGCATACAGAAGTCCGTCATGGCGACGTGGTTCGAGCTTAAGAAGGTTACGTGGCCGACGAAGAAGGAGCTTATAAACTATTCGGTCGTCGTGCTGGTGTTTATCGCCTTGCTCGGCGTGCTTGTCGGATTGCTTGACCTTGGCGCGTCCGCGTTTATAAGGCTCATAATTGAGGTATAAGGACGAATGAGATGAGCAGCATGACCATCGACGCCCCGAACGAGCTTCTTTGGTATGTCGCGCATACCTATTCCGGCTACGAGAACAAGGTTAAGGTGAACCTTGAGAAGGCGGTCGAGAATAACGGTTTGCAGGACTTGGTGCGGGAGATAACCGTGCCTGTCGAAGAGGTTGAGGAGATAAAGAACGGCAAGCGGCATCTGGTTTCCCATAAGATATACCCCGGCTACGTTTTGGTGCGCATGATCATGACCGACGAGAGCTGGTCCGTCGTTAGGAACACGCGCGGCGTTACGGGGTTTGTGGGGCCGGGCAGCAAGCCGATTCCGCTGACGGAAGAGGAGGTTGCGGGAATGCTCTCCGGCGGACATTTGCAAAAGAGCAAGCTGTCCTTCGACGTTGGCGACACCGTGAAGATTCTGTCGGGACTGCTGGAGGAGTTCAGCGGCGCAATAGAGAGTATCGATATGCTTCACAAGAAGGTGCGCGTCGTCGTGTCGATGTTCGGGCGCAATACGCCGATCGAATTGGAGTTCGACCAGATAGCGCACGACAAGTGACGTTTGCGGGGGCGGTTTCCAATACCTTCCCCGATTGAATTGAATAACCCCCTGTAGGGGCGACCGTCCTCGGTCGCCCGCGGTTCACGATACGCCGCCCGATGGTCGTACATTCCGTTTCATCGCCGATGTACACACGTATCCTACGTTGCAGAAGGGTCGAACGCGACGCAGGCGGGCGACAGGATCCACCCCGCCAAATCACCCCTACAGGGATTCCGTGCCGACAATCGCGCGGCCGTTGCATAGGGCGGTCGCCCGCGATTCGCAATATATCACCCGATTGGATGCAACCTTTCATTTGTAGGGGCGATCTCCGATCGCCCGCCCGATGGTCGTACGTCCCGTTTCATCGCAGACGGTCGTATACCATATGTTGTATGTTGCCTATGTTGCGACCAGGTCAACACGTAACGGGCGGGAATCCCAATATGGTTTACCCGACCGCGGAGGCGGTCCGGTGGGAGGAACGTTTGCGCGCGCAATGCAGCCGTTCCGCTATCACCACAATATATAGGAGGAAACTACCTTGGCAAAGAAAGTAACCGCCGTCGTTAAGCTTCAGATTAACGCCGGCAAAGCGACGCCCGCGCCGCCTGTCGGCAGCGCATTGGGTCCCACGGGTCTCAATATCCCCGCGTTCTGCAAGGAATTCAACGAACGCACCGCAAAGCAGGTCGGCATGGTTATCCCCGCGATCATCACCGTGTATTCCGACCGCAGCTTCAACTTCATCCTCAAGACTCCGCCCGCGCCTATCCTCATCAAGAAGGCTCTCGGTTTGGAAACCGCGTCCGCGAAGCCGAACAGGGATAAGGTCGGCAAGATAACCCGCGCGCAGCTTGAAGAGATCGCGAAGATTAAGCTGCCCGACCTCAACGCGACAGACCTTGAGGCCGCTGTTTCAATGATAAAAGGCACCGCCCGCTCCATGGGCATAGTGGCTGTGGACTGAGGAGGATGAAGAGATGAAACACGGCAAGAAATACGTCGACAGTCAGAAGCTCATCGACAGAAGCGTTCAGTATGACCCCGCGGAAGCGCTTGACATTATAAAGAAGACCGCGAAGGCGAAGTTCGACGAGACAATCGAAATAAGCATACGCTTGGGCGTAGACCCGCGCCACGCGGACCAGCAGGTTCGCGGCGCGGTGGTTCTGCCGCACGGAACGGGCAAAGTGGTGCGCGTGCTGGTGTTCGCGAAGGGCGACAAGGCGCGCGACGCGGAAGCCGCGGGCGCGGATTTCGTCGGCGCGGAAGATATGGTCGCGAAAATTCAGGGCGGCTGGTTCGATTTCGACGCCTGCGTAGCCACACCCGATATGATGGGCGTGGTCGGACGCATCGGCCGCGTGCTGGGTCCGAAGGGACTCATGCCCAACCCGAAGTCCGGCACGGTAACGATGGATATAACCCGCGCGATAAGCGATATCAAAGCCGGTAAGGTTGAGTATCGCGTAGATAAAACCGCGATTATCCACTGTCCGCTCGGCAAGGCTTCGTTCGACCTCGCAAAGCTTCAGGAGAACCTGTCCGCGCTGATGGAGGCGGTAGTGAAGGCGAAGCCGTCCGCCGCGAAGGGAACCTACCTTAAGTCAGTCGTGGTTTCGTCCACGATGGGACCGGGAATCAAACTGAACCCGTTGAAGTTCGGCTGAGCAAACAGAATATTCGTGTTTATGCGGGCGGCGTTCCCGGGGTCCCCGCCAAATCCGCAGATTTGGCGGGGCGGGTCTGCCGCCCGCTGTGTTTCTGAGCATCAAATTATCAAGAATTATCAAGAAATCGCCCAAATGCAGTAAAAAACGCTTGACAACATGTTCGGTTTATGGTAAATGTATCCATACTATTATTTCGCGTTCACCTTGGCGAACAGAATGATTTCTTTTCTGTATAAGGTGAATATGACAAAAGAAGGATGCGTATCAAGCTGTGAAAACGAAGAACAACAGGCGCGCCCGCATTTTTGCAACGGTGTTGATGGCGGCGTTATTATCAATGTCAGTTTTTTTCTCCGCAGGAATTGGATTGGCGACGAACGACAATACAATATATGTTGCGAAATACAAAATCTATAGTTACAGTTCCATCGGCACAGTGACGATAATGCAAGACTATAAGGCGAAGAAGGACGTTGACCCCGCGGCGTCAAAACCCGGGAAAACCGCGTACAAGCTTAAGAATACGAAGGATTCGGTCACATTGGTTGGCGACAGCTACGTCAGCATTAAAACTATCCTTCCGCTGGCATATATTCCAATGAAGAAGACAGATAAAAACTACGCAAAGTATAACGGTGTTGTTTACACCGATAATAAAAACTTTACAACAAAATACGCGGGCTGGCTCGGCTGGCCGGGCGTTGGCGGAGCGGTTGAGAAGACCGGCGCTAACTTCATGCCGATTGCGGTAGACATAAACGTCAACAATATGACGGTGAAATAGGCGAGCCGCTTTCCGCGATTTCATACGGTACGCGGGAACATGATGCATTGTGTGTACTGATTATCGCCCATATGGGAACGGACAACCGTCTTTAGCGTCTGTAAGTTAAGCGCGAAGCGGTCGCCAGGCTACGGTTTGTCCGTATTCTTGAGGCGCTGTAATCCCAAGTGCCGCGACCCCATATACATGAGTATCTTTTGTT
Source organism: Oscillospiraceae bacterium (assembly GCA_031280145.1). Classification (GTDB taxonomy): domain Bacteria; phylum Bacillota; class Clostridia; order Christensenellales; family Aristaeellaceae; genus JAITHB01. The sequence goes on from JAITHB010000174.1 coordinate 3,980, forward strand.
TGGTTTGGTGAGTCTCTATGAGCGAAGATATCGTCAGCCGCGAGCTGACTGTTACATACACAAGAAGAAGCAAAGTCCGCGCGGTTAAAGATGAATTGCCGGAAGACGCAACAATATTTTCCGTGTCTTTTTGCGCACCCGCAGGAAAGATAACTTATCTTGCGGGCAAAAACGGCTCGGGCAAGACGACGTGGATTAAGGCTGCCGTCGGGCTGCTGCCGACTGCGCACGGCGAGGTTACATACGGGGGAAAGTCTCTCGACGAAGTTCGTCGGAATTTTTCCATAGTGATGGATAATCCGCCGTTCTATCCGCATATGAGTATGCGCGATAACCTGCGCTGTGTATATGACATTTCCGAAGCCGACATAAAAAGCAGGGGCGATCTCGTTGAGAATTTCCAGCTTGCGGATTACATGTCGGAGCGTGTTTCGCATCTGTCGTTCGGAAAGCGCCATCGGTTGGCAGTGCTTGGCGCGCTGTTACGCCGTCCGAAATTTCTCATACTCGACGAGCCCGATATCGGACTTGACCCCGAATCATGGGATATTGTGTCGAAAGAACTGAGAGCGACCGCGGAAGGCGGCGCGGCAGTGCTCATCACGGGACAGCACATCGAGTTACTGTATGATATAACAGACCATTTCATATTCCTTAAGGATTATAAGAAGCGCAATGAGAAGCGCGTTCGCGGCTCCGATATATTGTTCGCGGGCGATAAAAAAGAATTCGCAAGGCAGGCGCTTGACGAATCGGGCGTAGACTTTGACAGGCACTTTGACATTCGCGCCGCCCTTCTGTATCGCATGAAGCAGGGGGCGCAAAAATGAAGTTATTGAAGCATTCAAAAATGGGTACATACATCCGCAGCACTTTACGCCAAATACCCATGTGGCTGATACTCGCGGGCGCACTTGCGGGTTTTATACGCGGGGCATTCTTAACGATAAACATGCTCGACGCAGAGGCTGCGATACCCTCCGGCATTTTCGGAAACGCTGCGGTTCCGCCGCTTATCGCCAACATTCTTCAGTACGCCACCTTTTTCATGAGCCCGCTTATGCTGCTGATCGGCTCTGTTATGACGTCCGTGGAATTCGAGTCGAGGGCGATTCTTATGCGGCGTATTCACGTCGGCGTAGCGGAGTCGGTTATTACGCAGATAGCCGCGGCTTTCGTGCATTCGCTGATGTATGCGGCGGCGGCGCTGATAGTCGGCTGGGCGGCTCAAGCATATTGGGATCTGACCAATCCGCAGTTCACTTTCTTGATTCCTGATGGTATAATTTGGAATCTTTTCGGAAAGTTTTTCGTCTGTTTCAGCATGGCGTTTATTATCGCGTTGATCGGGGTTCTGATTGCGACCGTCGTCAGGAGCGTCGTCTCCTCGATTTTTCTTTCTATAATAGCGTATATCGTAATGACCAAAATAACCGCGATAACGTATCTTGGAGTGTTCGCTTTTGCGGACGGCGTGATGCCGATTCTTGCGATACCGGAGCTTGGCGGGAACGTTTCGCAGCTTCGCGTCGCGCTTATCGGTGTATTCATAACCGCGTTTTTGCTGACGGGCATTATGTATTTCGGAACGCGCCCGATATATGACAGACAGAGGCGGAAGAAGCGCAAGGAACATAAAGCGCCGCGGAAGGCGGTCGCCGTATGACTTCATTTGGTCCCGTTATAAAGGCGGAGCTTCTGGTTTGTCGGAAGCATCCGCTGACAATGTGGATTCTTATTGGCTTTGTTATTATAATGGTTCTGTCGTCCTCGTTTATCTTTGCGGCCGACCCGAAGTTTGAAGACGGTGTTCGCTCCGTCTCCGCCGCGGGCACGGCGGAAGCCGCGTCCGCAGGCTTAAACGCTGCCACCTTTTCTCCCGGCTTAATAAGGGGATGGTCGGACACGACGCGTTTCTTGTTGGCGTCGGAGTGGATGTCGTTTATGTCCCTTGTGCTGGGGCTGTTCGCGGCGGGTTTGTTTGCGGTGGAGCGCGAGAATAATATGCTTGCTATCCGTATAACGCACACGGGAAAGGGACGGCTTATCTTTGGCAAAGCCGCCGTGATTTTTGCCGTTCTTCTGCTGCTCAGCTTGATGTTTACGTCCGCAAATGCTGTTTTCATGAAGCTGCCCAACTCAATGGCTGTTATGGTACCTTTCTTTATCTACGCGCTGATCGGTGTTCTGTGCGGAGTTCTTATAAAGAACCAGTTCGCGCCGCTGCTGGTTGTTTTCGCGTGCTGGCTTATAGATTACAGTCTGTATACAAACTTCTCACTGCTGCCGATGCAGTATGCCTTGCGGTTGATGCGCGATACAATACCCGTACTTTCATAATCCACGCTTTCGTGAAGGAGGAGAATTTCGTGAGTGAAGTAGCATATGACGGAAACAATGCTCAAGCCCCGACCGAGCAGGGGTTGAAGAATACGGCGGAAAAGAAGGCAAAGGCAGAAAATATAAGAGAATGGCTTGCGGTTATCATAAGTTTTCTTTGCTTAGCAGTGACATGCTGGGGTGTTTACACTGCGCTCACGACTCTTAATCAAATGAAAAGGGATACGGAGCTGTCGTACCTGCCGGTCTTGGTTGTTGAGCAGCAGGGGATTGATTTGAAGTACAAGGTTGATAACGGCAAGGTTATTCCGGCGGAAGACCCCGAATGGAGGTTCGCGCTTGCCAATTACGGACAGGCGGTGGCGCTGGACGGGAAGATTACCGTGGACGCGTTCAGCTTGCTGAATACGGCGGGTATATCTGCGGATGATTCGGATCAAAATTTTCTCGAACTTCACAGCGTTCAGGTAAAGGCGGGCGGTGCTATAGAGCTGAACCTTGACGAATTGGCGCTCGTTTACGCCAATCTCGCAATGAATGGCGCGGGCATTGAGGAAGCGCGGTCGTTTGAGATCAAAGCCGAATATTA
>JAITHB010000051.1 GCA_031280145.1 Oscillospiraceae bacterium
CATATTGCGTTCCTGTATACCGATAGCATACATCCTGTAGGGGCGACCGCCTCGGTCGCCCACCCGTATGTCGTACGTCCCGTTTTCTCAATGGCAACATATATCCATTATAATCACCCCTTCGCCAGCACCACCACGCATCGATTCGGCAGATACACGAAGAAGCCCGCGCCGCGCGGATCGCCCTCGGTAGTTTCGTACGCCGCGTCCATGGAAACGCGCCCGTGTCCGCCGTATTCCGCGGCGTCCGTGGTGAACACCGATTTGTATCTGCCCGCCTGACGCACGGGCAGATAGAACTCCGCGACGGAATCCGTCGGATGAAGGTTCGCCGCGAAGACCAGCCCGTTCTTGCGGTACGCCAATATCTTGCGCCCCTGGTCTATCCAAAGCTGCGTCGGGTTCACCCAATCCGTATGCGGAATCAGCGCCGTCTCCTTCGCGAATTCCAGCATGTCGCGGTCGAACGCCGCGAGCTGGCTGTAGCGCAGCTCCGGGTCGTCCACGAGATGCCACTGGCGGCGCGCGTAGTGGTAGTTCCAGCCGTTGCCCTCGCGCGGGAAATCTATCCATTCGGGATGCCCGAACTCGTTTCCCATGAAGTTGAGATAGCCGTCCGCGCCGAGCGACAGCGTGAGCAGCTTGATGCAGTTTACGAGATTCATCGCGCGCGCAATCTTCATGTTCTCAAACGACTTCGTCATGCTGAAATACATCTCGCTGTCCGCCAGATGGAACATGATGGTCTTGTCGCCAACCAGCGCCTGGTCGTGCGACTCGCAGTATCCTATGACGCGCTCGAACGCTCGGCGGCTGGTGAGCGTATACCATATGCGCTGCATGTCCCAGTCCTCGTCGCGCCGTTTCACCATGTTCACCCAGAGGTCGGGAATGCCCATCGCAAGGCGCGCGTCGAAGCCGAACCCGCCGTCCTCAATTGCGCGGCACAGCCCCGGCATACCCGACACGTCTTCCGCAATCGTATACGCGCCTTCGCGCACGGTGTGGATAAGCTCGTTCGCAAGCATTAGGTAGACGCAGCCGTCTATATCCGTGTTCATGCTGAAATACTGGTTATAAGAAGAAAAGTCGTTGCCCAGACCGTGGTTCACGTACAGCATGGACGTTATTCCGTCGAAGCGGAAACCGTCGAAGTGATATTCGGTGAGCCAGAACTTGAGGTTCGACAGAAGGTAATGCACGACCTGGGGCTTGCCGTAGTCGAACACGCGCGTTCCCCACGCCTGATGCCAGCCGCGCGCGCCGGGGTGGAAGAACATCTCGTCCGTGCCGTCGAAGTTCGCGATTCCCTCGCAGGTGTTGGGACACGCGTGGGAATGCACCACGTCCAGCAGAACGTACAGACCTAACGCGTGCGCCGCGTCGACCAATCGCTTCAATCCATCTGGGTCGCCGAACCACTGCGACGCGGCGTAGAACATTCCGACCTGATAGCCGAACGAGGCGTAATACGGATGGTCCATCACCGCCATAAGCTGAACGCAGTTGTAGCCTTCGTTCCTTATGCGCGGCAGAATGTTCTCGCGGAACGCGTCGTATGTTCCGACGCAGCCCTCCTCCTGCGCCATGCCGATGTGCGCTTCATATATGTAAAGCGGCTCGGGCGGCGTCTTCCCGCGATTGCCGTCCGTCCATTTGAACGGCTTGTCGGGCTGCCAAACTACGCCCGTGAACGTCTTGCTCACCTTGTCCTGTTCGGTCTTCTTTATGTAGAGCGGTATTCTGTCCACAGATTCGCCGAAGCGCCCCGACACGCGAACCAATACGCGCTGACCGTGCGCGAGCGCGTCCGCGGGCAGGCGAAGCTCCCAATCGCCTGAAGGCGTGCGCGTCATCGGGTGGCTGCCGCGGTTCCAGCCGTTGAATTCGCCGAAGAAGTGCAGAGCGGACGCGGCGGGCGCGTATTCGCGGTAGACCCAGCCTTGCGCGTCCTTATGGATTCCGTACCATTCGTGGCCGCTTGCGAAGTCCGCGAGAGTTCCGCCGCCGCGCAGCAGATATTCCTTCTTCTCGCGGTATTTATTGAGACGCAGCAGAATGTCCTGCTTGTATGGCATGAGCCAGTCGTCGGTTTGGATAACGCCCAATTCCTTGGGCTTGTCCGCGATTTCGGTCGGGTTTTTCATATGGTTGTCCTTTCGTTGGAGGCGTGTCGGCGGCGCGGCGGGCGGGTCAGCGGCAATTCAGGCGGGTCGTACGCGTGACAGGCGGGCGATTGGAAATCGCCCCTACAATAATGGCGGGTAGTTTGCCAAACAGTGTTTTTCCAAATAATGATCGGTTTGAACAAATCAAACAAACATTGTAGGGGCGATTTCCAATCGCCCGCCCTTCGCCAGCAACGCAATTATACAGAAACAAGGCAATTCTGCAAAAAAGAATCCATTAATCCCATAATATCAATCAAACCCAAATTTTGCAAGCCCACGCGGCGGCGGCGCACCCAACCAGCCACGCGACCAGCGCGGCGGGTACGGCATAGCGCGACTTTCTCACCTTCGCCGCCGCGAGATACAGCGGCAGGGTATAGAATATCGTCTCGCTCGAACCCATCATCGCGGACGCGGCGCGCGATTCTATGCTGTCCACGCCGTATGCGCGGAACGTCTGCTCCAGCATCGCGAGCGCGGCGGAACCGGAGAACGGACGCACAATCATCACCGCAAGCGCGCCCTCGGGTATGCCGAGCAAGCGCAGCAGCGGCGACATGAATCGCATGAGCGCGTTAAGCGCGCCCGACGACACCAGCATTGATATGAACACCAGCATGGCGATAAGCGTAGGCAGAATCGCGAGCGCGGTGTCAAGACCCGTCTTCGCGCCTTCGAGGAACGTGTCATACACAGGCACTCGGCGTACAAGCCCGAATATTATTATACCGAGTATCATCAGCGGGACGACATAGTCGCTCATAGCGCCGTCCTCTTCTTCCACACCGCGCGGAAAATGAGACACGAAGCGATTGCCGCGGCCGTGGAAATCCCAGTCGAAACCAGCGTCGCGGCAAGGATTGACGCGGGCGCGGACGACCCCGCGGCGGCGCGAAGCGAAACGACCGTCGTCGGGAATAATTGAAGCGAAGACGCGTTTATCACGAGGAACATTATCATCGCGTCGGAAGCGTATTCCGCAGCTTCCGACGACATGGAACGCATTGCGGAAAGCCCCAGCGGCGTCGCGGCGTTGCCCAATCCCAGCGCGTTCGCCGTGAAGTTGAGCGCGATGTATCGCCGCGCTTCGCCCGACGTGGCGGGGAACAGCCGCGACAGAACGGGATTCAGCAGGCGCGCCAAGCGATTCATCGCGCCCGTCTTCTCCAATATGGCGATGAGTCCGCTCCACAGCGCGAACCCGCCCGCGAGCCTTACGCAAAGCTGCACCGCTTCGACCGCGCTTTTCATGGCGGAATCGGAGACGTCCGCGGCGCGGCCCGTCGCAATGCCGTACGCGATACCCGCTATTCCCATTATCGCCCACAAATAATTCATCATGTGTTATGGTATTTGCGAGGAGGGTTGTTCATGACTTCTCTGAAAAACAATATGCCGCGCGCCATGCTTGATGATTCTCTCCTCGTAAAACTTTTGTCATAATCCATGAATCGAACGTAACCTGTTATTTCACAGCGGACTTATCCGCAGGAGTATCAACAGGCTTATCCTTGAACCGCGAATACATCGTTTCGCTGCCGTAAAGCGCAAGCACCGGATTGTGGCACAGTACGCGGTCTTTGACGACCAAAGTGGTGACGGGCGCTTTGGAATGCATCGTAAACAGCATGTCATGCCCGCAGCATAAGCCCATAATAATGTTGAAGTCTGTTCCCTGTTCATTCAGCAGTTCCGCTTGCATGATGGGATTGCACATTGATTCGTATGTTCGCCCCTTATTTACCTTATGCTCGTCAGGTATGCCGATTTCGCTCTTATCAACCGCGCCGACCTTGCAGCAAACGACATAGTATTCGACGCCCTTTTTATCGAATATCTTTGTCAGCAGCCGCGTCTCGTTTATCAGCCCGACGCATGTCGCAATGCCAACCTTTTTTGCGCCGCTTCTCTGCAAGAATTCGACTGTTTCTTCAACGCGCGTCATCTGACAGTAGAACAAACCCTCGACTTCTGCCGCGATGCGCGCGATTTTGCCGATTTTTCTGCTTTTGTTCATCTTTTTTGTGACAGCGTCCGCCTTTTCCTTGGATAGCGCCGCTGTCGGACAGAAATCCGGATAGCGTCCGTCCGCAGTCTTGCAGCCTTGGGTGCGACAGTGCGCGCATGAGAAACAATCCATATCTCTTCTCCTGTTGATGAATACTTGCCGGCGGATTATGAACCCGCCGGCAGGGTAAAACGGAGGCAAGGCAAAACGAAATCAGTTAAAGTGTACCGCAGTAATCTTGTGGGCTTCATATTCGTCCGGGGTATATACGCGGGTTATCTCCGCGCCGTACGCTGTGAAGGAAGCGTTCGTAAGCTCGATTGGGTCGGTCGCCGCCTTCAGAACGCCGACATCCTTCAGTGCGATAAGAACGTTAAGAAGCGCGTCATATCCGCCCTGAACGGAAGGCTTGTAGTCGTAGTCAAGCAGATACTTCACGTTTTCTTCGGGCGTTCCACCGACGATATACTCTTTTTCAAGCTGGAACGCAGCGGTTTCCAGAGGATGATCCTTAACATATTGACCGCCCTTGAGCAGCGCGTTCACATATTTCGCGGCAAGCGTCGGATGGTTCCGCGCGAGGTCGTTGGATACGAAACCAACGCAGCAGTATTCGTGACCGAACGGTTCGTCAAGCGCGGTGTCGAGCAGCGTTCTGAAGCCGTATTCCTCGCTCGTGATGGTGATGGCGGGGTCGCCGCCCGCGTACGCGTCGATAAAGCCTTGGTTAAGCGCGTTCGCGAGGTCTGCGCTTGGAAACACTGCGAATTCGACGTCGCGGCTGTCCGCGCCGTAATCCAGCCCGACTTCTGCCAGAGCGCGGCGGAAGGTTAGCACGATAGGATCGGACAGCGCGGGAACGCCGATTTTCTTGCCTTGGAGATCTGCGATGGAATTGACGTCGGAATCCGCGCGAACGACTATCTTCGAGCAGCCTCTGTGGATACCGTTGGTTATTTGGATACCCAAGCCGTTTTCAAGCGGCACGCCCCACTTGCCTACCATGCCTTGGCTGGCGTCGATTGTGCCTGTCGCCGCGGCGTCGGGTATGAGTGAAATATCAAGCGGAATCAACACATAGTTGAAACCTTCTTCTTCGTCGAAGAATCCGTTTTCGATTGCCGCGTGAAGAGCCGCGTGGCAAAGCCCCGGACCGTAAGCGACGCGGACGACATAATCGTCAACTGCGGCAGCTTCCGCAGCGGAAACAGCGGGAATGCAGAGGGCTGCCAGCAACAGAGCGGTGATGATAAAAGATACAGTCTTTTTCATGGGTTTATTCCTTTCTTCTTGCGCATTATTTTTGATTTTCTTTTTAGTCTTCTTGACGTCATTCGTACATGGGACTATCAACATCGCATGTTAGCCCTTGTATACTTCATGCGGCTCTTCACCTCCTCTCAATTAACAATAACAGATTGCGATGCACGTTATCTAGATGTAGAAATCAGGTTCGCGCCGGAACCCTGCGAAATGCAAACTCTCAAGTATAGTCTTGCGATACGAGATGAACCGGTCATCGTTGCGATCCCTTGGACGAGGGAGCTCAATCTCCACGGTTTTTTCAATTCGACCGGGACGCGGGGAAAGAAGCACCACGCAGTCCGACATATATATGGCTTCATCTACGTCGTGAGTCACCATAAGCATTGTCGTTTTACGGTTTTCCCACACACGCAGAATTTCGTCTTGCATATACATTCGCGTGAACGCGTCAAGCGCGCCGAGAGGTTCGTCGAGCAGCAGCGCGGCGGGGTTCATGGCAAGCGACCTCGCAAGGCAAGCGCGCTGGCACATGCCGCCTGAGAGCTGGTGCGGAAACGCGTTGCCGAAGCCTGTGAGCCCCGTTATTTCAAGCCACTTATCCGCTTCATCATTGGCGTTTTGTTTCCGCGCCTCTTTAAGCCCGAACGCGACGTTTTGGCGTATCGTGAGCCAAGGGAACAGCGCGTGTTCCTGAAACACAAACCCGCGGTCGCTGCCGGGTCCGTCTATCTCCTTGCCGTCGAGAGTGACGCTGCCTGCCGTCAGCGGGGTTAATCCCGCGATGACCCGCAGCATTGTGGATTTTCCGCACCCCGACGCGCCTATCAGCGAGACGTAGGAACCTGCTTCAATCGTCAGGTTTATGTCGCTCAACGCGTGAACTTCGCCGATATTCGTCTTATACTTCTTGCCGACGTTCTTAAGCTCTATCTGCCCGCGCCTGCCGTTGAGGCTGTCATACGCTGAATTTACCATTTCACCACGTCCTTCTGCCAGAGAAGCGCTTTATCGCGCAGTTTGAATAACAGTGAAATCAATATAGAAAACAATGTCGCGGTTATGATAAGCCCGCCGTATACGTTCGAGTAAGACATCATATCCTTTTGCCATATTACATACCATCCGATTCCATATCTCGCGCCAACCATTTCGGCGGTGACAAGCGTGATGAATGAAGCGCAGGTGCCGTTGAATATACCGAGGAAAATATGCGGCATGGACGCGGGCAGACCGATTCTGAAAATGTGGCTGAATCGCCTCGCGCCAAGCGTGCTTCCCGCCTCGAAGTATGTTTGAGGTACGTTCGATATGCCTGACGAAGTCATGATGGTCGTCGGAAACCATACCGCAAGCGCCACAAGGAAGAAGCTTGCGGAGAGCGCGGACGGGAACGCGATCAGCGTCAGCGGTATCCATGTTGTGCTTGGAATCGGACCCAGTACGCGCACCAGCGGACTTATCCAGTATGAAGCGGATTTGCTGAAGCCGATAAGGGTTCCCGTTATAAGCCCCGCAAGCAGTCCGCAGAAATAGCCGACCAACTGCAAGCGCAGCGAATATAATACGCATTTGACGAGCAGCGCGCGGTCTTCAACGATTGCCGCGACGATTCTGTCAAGCGACGGAAAGTAAAGCGGGGGAAGCAGAGCAAGTTTGCTTGTTAATATATTCAACAGGCTTAAGAACAGGAACACGCCCGCAACGAACAAACCTTTGTACGCAAGCTTTCGGCGCGTCTTTTCACGGAAGAAGGACAGCGTTAGCTGAACAACGCAAAGCGCGAGCGCGAGAAGAAGAAAATAAGTGAAATAGGGATGCAGGGTTTTTGGCTGAGCGGGCGCTTTCGGTATTTGCGTTTGAAGCAACAGCGCGAGCAGAACCGCGATAATCGGAAGCATACGATTCCGAACAAACGATAACGACCGCGGCGGATAATTATCCGATTGCAGCGTGGCGGCTCCTTGCGGGTTAAACGATATATCGCTTGTCATTCAGAATGCACCTCATAAATCATATAATGTTTGTATGTATTATATGTTATGCAGGAGTATATCACGGAGTTCAACGGAATACAACCGTCAAATTGGAAAAATCTGATTATTCTCGGAAAAAGGTACAAGCGTAGACTGTCGGCTAAATCTTATACATCCGCTTAATAGCCGCGCACAGAAAAGCTGGTAGACGCGCAGTTGTTTGCGAAAGCCGTACGCAGTCATTGGGGCGTTGAAAACAGCCTTGCGAATTTTCTTTTATTATTTCATGTTAAGCGTTTTGGTTATCTAAGCTTTTCAAATTTTTCCTTATGCCGCAGGAAGAAATCGTGGTAAATGCGCACGTTTTCAAGTTGCGTCCAGCGTTTGATATCCACGGGATGCTCATCCAAATCGTAAATCTTGGCGCTTTCCATCGCGAGCAAAAACGGCGAGTGCGTAGAAACGATGAGCTGGCAATTCATATATCGCGCGGATTCTTCCAAATACCCCGCAAGCTCGATCTGTTTCGCTGCCGAAAGGCTGTTTTCAGGTTCGTCCAGCAGATACAGCGCGTCGGCCTCAATCCGCTGTCTGAAGTAGAAACTTGCGCTTTCGCCATTGGATTGTTCCCGAACGTTCTCCATCAGTTGACTTCGGACAAATTCAGATTGCGTCTTGCTTCGCGCGATATTGCGCTTTTTAAGCTCCCCATAGTCTTCAAGCGAGCGCACTCGAAACCCGTTATACTTCGCCTCCAAGTAATCGTCGAACAATAGTTCCTTCTTGCGGTCGATGCCCTCATTTAGGCTGCGCACGCCCAGCATATAGTCAAAAACGTCGTCGCTTGTCACAATGGCGCTGTGCTGAGGAATTTTCTCCTCAACACGCACGAGGCACATCTTCACGTAATCCTCAAAGAAATTCGAGCGGTTATAAGGCGCGCTGCGCTTAACGCCGAGCTTTTCCGCAATGATGTTCAGAACCGTGGTCTTACCGGATCCATTGCCGCCATACAAAATCGTTATCGGTTCAAAATTAACGCACGAAAGACCGATCTCAGACAGCACAAAGAATGGATACAGCGTGTTGTAGCAGGTTCTTTTGACCTCGTACACACGGAAATCCCACTCTGCGTCCGCATCGGGAAATGTTATGCTCTCTAAGTAAATCATTGCAAAACGCGCGGGCTTTTCAACTTAAACACCTGTTGGCTGTCTCTGTGACGAGAGACCTGCCAGCGCTTCCGCAATGCGCTCCTTAGTGGCGTAGTTCAGCGGCGATATGCGTCCGCTTCCCGCAGTCTCAAGCTTCTCGCGCGCGTCGTCGAGGTTGCCGTCGTCTGCATCGTACATCGCGAGGAAGTAGAGCGTGTCAACCTGCGTCGGCTTTATCTTGTACGCCTTGTCGAAGTATTCCTTCGCGCTCGCCTTGTCGGAAAGCAGACGATAGTAGGTTTGCGCGAGGTTGTCCAGCGCGACGGAATCTTCGTCGTCATAGTCGACGGCTTCCTTGTTGAAGGCGAGCGCGGTTTCGGCGTCGCCCTTCTCGACCAGCAGATAGCCAAGCGTCTGATATATCGTCCCCGTCGGGTTCTTGCGGTGTATCTCCCACAGAATCTCAAGCGCGCGGTCGAGGTTGCCGAGCTTATACTGCGCCGCCGCGTAATGCATGAATATCTGCCGCTTTTGTTCAGGCGTAACTCCGGGCGCTTTCTCCGCCTTCTTCAGATACTCGACCGCCTTTTCGTATTCGCCCACACGCGTCAGAAGCGAAGCGTACGGAATGAACGTCGCCGCGTCGATTGCGCCTTGCGCTATCGCCTGCTCATAAAGAACCTTCGCGGCTTCGAGATTGCCCTTCTGATGTTCCAGCACCGCTTTGCGCGAAGTTATGTTTGATCTGAATCCCATCGTTAAATTCCTTTCATACTTCAAGTTTCTGTTTAAGTTTCTGTTTAAGTTTCTATTCAAATTTCTTTTCAAGCCTCAGCTTGCGCCGCGCAAGCCTTGGCATATCCTCGTCGGACGCAATCCCGATAGCCATATCCGCGCACTCCAGCGCGCGCCTCGGGTTATTCTCGCGGTGTTCCAGCGCGACCGCGCGGCGTTCCAGCGAGCGCGACAGCGACAGAATATCGAGCGGGTCTGCAAGCAGCGCGGGCGTTGTGTAGATTGCGGACAGCAGCGCGATGATTCGCGCCATGCCGCGCACGTCGTCCGCGTTGTGGCGCAGAATATCGGAAAGCAACCGCTCGTCCTTCGCCTTCAGGTAATCGAAGTAGCGGCGCGGAACTTCGCTGCCGGGCAGGTCGTCCGCGCGAACGAGACCCAGCGTTTCCTCCTCAATGCGCTTGAGAGAGCACCCGCCGAGCCGCTTCTTCCATATGCGGCGCGACGCGTGGAGCAAGTCCAAATGGCATGGCGGTTCCGCACCGGCGCGCGGACGGAGGTCGCGCGAATCCGGGGAACGCATAAGCGTTCCTTCCGCACTGATTTTGTTTATGATGCACCGCGTCTTAAGCAGCGGCATGTCGAACGACTTTCCGTTATACGACACAAGAAACTCAAAGTCTTTCAGCATATCCGCGAACACGCTCAAGCTGGAAGGTTCTTCATCGTAGTCGCGCATAAGAAGCTGGCGCGTGACGAAGCAGCCGCCCTCGATGAACCCCGTGCCGATGAGGAACGCGACGCTTCCGCCGCCAAGCCCCGTCGTTTCCGTGTCCACGAACAGCGCGCTGCGGATGTCCGCTTCGCGGGGAAGGCCGAGGATGCACAGCGTTTTAGGCAGAATGTCAGAAAGTCCGCGGTAGTTTGCCAGCGGTTCGCGTTCCTCAATTACCTTGCAGACGGATTCGGATTGAGGAGGGGACGGCGGGCGGCCGGGGACGGTAGCCCCTACAGAGACGGTTTCCAGTTTGCGGGCGAGTCCTCTTATCATTATTCAACCCCAAACAGACGGAACGCGGAGAGCGTGTCCGTCTTCATCCCGCCGCCCATATCGGAAGGAACGGACGCGCCCGCCCCGACGCACGACGGACAGCCGCTCTCGCACGGGCAGTATAGCACGGTGTCCTTCGCGTGTGAAAGGATTGTGGGCATAAGCTCAAACGCCTTGTCGGAAAGACCGACGCCGCCGGGTATTGAATCATACAGAAAAATTGTAGCCTGCTCGGAGAACGGGTCGCGCATATGGAAGTGAACCGCTATGTCGCGCTTGTCGCACATGAGGTAGAGCGGCGCGATGTTGTGCAGTATGTGGCTTATGCCGACCAGCCCGTTCTGCAATCTATCCTGGTTTACATCGTGGGTTGCCGCGTCCGACAAGGTAATCCAACACGCGGTGGTCTGCATCTGCGATTCGGGCAGGTCTATCATGCCGAAGCCCAGCGTCTCGTGCGTGTCCAGCTTCATCTTTTTGAAGATGGTCGCCATGGATGTTACAAGCACTTCGCCCATGCTCTTGCGCACATCCTCGGATGACAGCAAGGGGGTTTCGTCGAACTTGTCGATCACCCGCAGGCTCGTCGCCAAATCCGCGTCGGTGTAATAATCCGCGTCAACCTGCCTGACGAACGCCTTCTTGTTTGGGAAGTCCAGCTTCTCAACCTGGAACTGCCGCGCCTCGTGGAGATATATCGCGTGTTCATGAAGCAGCATAGGCACGGTGAACCTGTCCATCTCGCCGATAACCGCGTGATGGTCGGGGCGGGTTATGTCCACGATGAGGAAATTCTCCTCGCCCGCGCTTCTTAAATGCACCTCCGACGCGGGGAATTCTTCGCTCATCCAATGGAAGCGGCCGCCGACGCTCCGCAGGAAATGGTTATCCGTAAGGTTCTGCAGAAGCTGACGCGTCGATTCCGCGTCGACGTTTCCGTATGAGTCGCCGTCCGCGAACGGCAGCTCGTACGCCGCGCACTTTATATGGTTCACAAGAACGTGGAAGTTGTCGGGCTGGCAGAGCGCGTGTTCGGGAGACTGCCCGAAGAAGTAATCGGGGTGCGTTATGATATACTGGTCGAGCGCGCTTGAGGTCGCGACCATAACCGCGACGGACGCGCCTTTGCGCCGCCCAGCGCGTCCCGCTTGCTGCCAGGTGCTTGCGATAGTGCCGGGGTATCCGCACATCACGCAGGCCTCAAGGCTGCCGATGTCAACGCCAAGCTCCAACGCGTTAGTGCTGACGACCGCTTTCACGGAACCGTCGCGCAGACCGCGCTCAATGTCGCGGCGCTCGCTGGGCAGGTAGCCGCCACGATAACCGCGCACCCTTCCGCTGTTGCCCAGAGGGTCGCGCACACGCGTCTTGAGCGTATGGGTTATCACTTCCACTTGAAGGCGGCTTCTGGCGAACACAATTGAAGAAACGTCGGACGCGAGCAGGTCGCAGGCTATGCCGCGCGTCTCGTTTACTGCGCCCTTGCGTATGCCAAGCTGCTTGTTAATAACGGGCGGATTATAGAAGATGACGTGCCGTTCGCCCTGCGGCGCGCCGTTGCAGTCTATCAGTGTCAGTTCGCGCTCGACAATCGTTCTGCCGAATTCGAGCGGATTCGCGATAGTGGCGGAGCAGCAGATGACCGTCGGCCGGCTTCCGTAGAATTCGCACAGGCGCGTCAAGCGCCGCATGACGTTCGCCATGTTTGAGCCGAACACGCCGCGGTATGTGTGCAGCTCGTCTATCACTATGTATTTCAGGTTCTCAAACAGCTTCACCCATTTGGTGTGCGCGGGCAGAATGTTTGCGTGGAGCATATCGGGGTTTGTCACGACGATGTGCCCCGCCTCGCGGATGACGCGCCGCGCCGCCGCGGGCGTGTCGCCGTCGAACGTGAACGTCTTAATGTCCGCGCCGAGCGTCTGAATAATGTTATATAAAGATGCGACCTGGTCGCTTCCCAAAGCCTTTGTCGGAAACAGATACAGCGCGCGCGGGCTGCCCTCTTTCAAGATGGAGTTCAGCACGGGAATGTTGTAGCACATCGTCTTGCCCGACGCGGTGGGCGTGGTAATGATGACGTGCCGCCCTTCGCGTATCGCGTCCCACGCCTTGCGCTGATGCGTATATGGCTTTGCTGCGCCAAGCTTGCGCAGCGAATCGGGGATTCGCGCGTCCAGCCAATCGGGGAAGTCCGCGCAGCACGCGGCGCGCGCGGGAATCGTGCGCCAATGGCTGACGTTCTGCGTGAACGCCGCGTCGTTCTTCATTTTTGCAAGCCATTGTTCTACGGTCATGTGGGTATTATAGGCGATTGCGGGGTTTGGCGCAAGCCTACCGATTCTCCCTCGCCGCCGCCGCGGGCGGGTTCTCCTGCGCGAACCATTCCGTAATTGATTTGACGATAGCGGAAGCGATGCGCCGCTGATACGCGGAATCGCGCAGATTGGCTTCCTCCGTCGGGTTTGAGAGGAATCCGCACTCGATCAGCGCGGACGGAATGCCGAGCGAGTTTGTGTAGAAGTCCCCGACGTTCGCCTTGCGGTGCGAGCTTGGCAGAAGCTCCGCGTTGAGGTTTGTTTGCACAAGCGCGGCGAACGCCTTGCCCGCGGCGCAGTCTGCTCTGTAGAACACTTGCGGTCCGTGCTCCGACGCTTTGCGGTATTCGTTCTGATGAATGCTGACGAGCAGCTCCGCTCCGCCCGCGAGAACAAGCTGCGCGCGGCGTTCCATGTCCTGGCGCTTCTTGCGGATTGCGGGGCGGAAGTCCGCGAGGGAATAGTCGCCGTCGCGCGTCATGATGACGGTCGCGCCTTGCGCTGTAAGTTGGTCTTTCAGCGCGAGCGAGATTTGCAGATTATACGTCTTCTCCCAGAGGCCCGCGCCGCCTTTCGCGCCGCCGTCATATCCGCCGTGTCCCGCGTCTATCGCGATGATTCTGCCCGACAACGCGCCGTCCGCCGTCGGCAGATAGAGCGGCGTTTTATATGGCGCGGGACCGATGAAGTCGTCGTCATAAACAGGCGCTTGATTCTTTGTGTATTCGGTCGGAGTCGCGCTCGCCCGAATCGCGGACGGCGCGGCGGCAAGCAGCCACGCGACCGCGAGCATGGCCAAACATCCTGATATCCAGCGTAAACCACCCCGCCAAAACTGCGGTTTTGGCGGGGACCCCGGCAAATTATTCTTGGCAAATCTATTAATCATTGGCGCACCTTCTTTTTCCATATGGACAAAAGATATGTTTCCGCTTTGCGAAAAATTCAATTTGTGTTAGAATAACAGAGGCTGATTTTGTGTCTGAGAGGGGGCGGCTTTGATGACATACACGATAAAGGAAGCTTCTCAAATATGCGGCATCGCGCCGCACGTTCTGCGCTTCTACGAGAAGGAAGGGTTGATTCCCGGCGTCGGCAGAACGGACGGCGGGGCGCGCCGCTACAGCGAAGCCGAAATGGAGTGCCTTTCGCTCGTGCAGTGCCTCAAGAATACAGGTATGCCGATAAAGCGCATAAGCGAATTCATAAAGCTTGAGCAAAGCGGCGACAGCAGCGGCAAACGGCTTGAGATTCTGCGCCGGCACAAAAGCGACGTTGAGGAGCAGATACAAGAGCTTCAGAACCATCTGAATAAAGTGAAGTGTAAGATAGATTGCTATTCAAAATGTGAGGTTAAATAAATTTGCATAGAATGGAACCGCGGAAAAACACCGAAGGGAAACTCAAAGCGGCGTATCTGATAAAACGATTCTTTCCGTACTTCAAGCCGTATGCGGGCTTGTTCTTCCTCGACCTGCTGTGCGCGTCGCTGACGACGCTGTGCGAACTGGTTCTGCCGCTGATAATCCGCGACATTACGAACATGGGCATGTCAAACATGGCGGCGCTCACGGTGTCCTACATCATACGCACCGGCGTCTTGTACATGGCGCTGCGCTTCGTCGACGCCGCCGCGAGCTGGTACATGGATTCCTACGGGCACATTATGGGAAGCTACATCGAAACCAACATGCGCTCCGACCTGTTCCGCAGTATGCAGCACCAGAGCTTCTCGTTCTACAGCGAAACCAAAATCGGTCAGGTCATGGCGCGGCTCACGTCCGACCTCAACGAGGTGACGGAGTTCGCGCACCACTTCCCCGAAAATATGTTCGTCGTCACGATAAAGCTCGTCGCGTCGTTCGTGATTCTGCTCGGCATGAACGTGTGGCTGACGCTGATCGTGTTCGCGTGCCTGCCGCTGACCGTGCTGTCCACGCGCTTCTTCTATCGCAGAATGATTACGGCGTCGCGCGCACAAAGGAAACAGATAGGCGAGCTGAACGCGTCCGTGGAGGACAGTCTGCTCGGGCACCGCGTCGTGCAGAGCTTCGCGAACCAGCCGATAGAGCAGGAGAAGTTCGAGCGCGGCAACCAACTCTTCCTCAACGTGAAGCGCGTCTGGGCGATGAACATGGGCGGCTTCGGCTCGATCAACCGCATCATTCAAGGTTTCATGTACATAATGGTCGTCGTAGTCGGTTCGTTGTTCATGAGAACGGGCAGACTAAACGCGGCGGATCTGGTTGCGTATCTTCTATATATAACAACACTGCTCAGCTCCGTTCGCGAGATGGTCAACAACGTGGAACTGTTCCAGCGCGGCATGACGGGCATAGAACGCTTCTGCGAACTGACCGACGCGCCTGTCGAGATTGTGGACACACCGGACGCGGTCGAGCTTGCGGACGTGAAGGGCGAGATCACGTTTGAGAATGTGAAGTTCAGCTATCCCGGCGAACGCGCGGAGGTTCTGCATGGGATTAACCAGACGGTCACTCCCGGTGAATCCGTCGCGATAGTCGGTCCCTCGGGCGGCGGCAAGACGACGCTGTTAAGCCTCATACCGAGGTTCTACGACGTGACGGACGGCAGAATTTTAGTCGACGGGCATGACGTGCGCGATATTTCCATAAAGTCGCTTCGCACGCATATCGGCGTGGTTCAGCAGGACGTATACCTGTTCTCCGGCACGATACTCGATAATATTCTGTACGGCAGACCGGGCGCGACGCGCGAAGAAGTGATAGAAGCCGCGAAGCTTGCGGACGCGCACCGCTTCATCGAAGCCATGCCGAACGGTTACGACACGCATATCGGCGAGCGCGGCGTGAAGCTTTCGGGCGGACAGAAGCAGCGCGTGTCTATAGCGCGCGTGTTCCTGAAGAATCCGCCCGTACTCATTCTTGATGAAGCCACGTCCGCGCTGGACAACGAGAGCGAGTGGGTCGTTCAGCAATCGCTGGAACGCCTGGCGAAGGGACGCACCACGTTCACGATTGCGCACAGGCTCACGACAATAAGGAACGCCGACGTAATTTGGGTTCTGACGGATGAAGGCGTCGCGGAGCGCGGAACGCACGATGAGCTGATTCGCAAGCGCGGGGCGTATTACGATTTGTATCATCAATATTTGGAGGTTGCGTCTTAAAAATCCGTACGGACGACCGAATGCGCGCCGCAGGCTGTCGACAAAACCGTTCGTATTTAAATGGCGGGCGACCGAGGACGGTCGCCCGTGGTTATCAATGCATCGCCCGATTGAATATAATCGTTCGTTTGTAGTACCCCCTAACAATAAAAGGTATCCAAAGAAAGGGAGAGATAACACTAACTGAGGCGCAGCGAGAGGAACTTAGTGTCTTTACGAAAACGGGAGTGCATTGCGCGCGATTGATAACAAAAGCAAGAGTGCTGCGGATGCTTGACCGCG
>JAITHB010000064.1 GCA_031280145.1 Oscillospiraceae bacterium
CTGCACTTCGGGCTTACGTCAACGGACGTAGTGGATACCGCACTGTCGTCCGTTCTGAACCAAGCCTGCGGGATAATTCTGGAGGATATCGACAGGCTGTCCGCAATTCTGAAAAGCCAAGCCGCGAAGTACAAGGACCAAATTATGATGGGGCGCACCCACGGCGTTCACGCCGAACCCACGACGCTCGGGCTTAAGTTTGCGCTGTGGTACGCGGAGAACCTGCGCAACCGCGAGCGTCTGCTTGCCGCGCGCGAGACGATTTCCGTCGGAAAGATTTCAGGCGCGGTCGGAACATACGCGAACGTCGAGCCGTTCGTCGAGAAGCAAGTGTGCGAAGCGATGGGGCTTGCTCCCTCTCCCATCAGTACGCAGACGCTCCAGCGCGACCGCCACGCGCAGCTCATTTCAACTTTCGCCATAATCGCCTCCTGTCTTGATAAGTACGCCACAGAGATTCGCGGTCTGCAAAAGACGGAGATCCGCGAGCTGGAGGAACCGTTCGCGGCGGGTCAGAAGGGCAGCTCCGCCATGCCGCACAAGCGCAACCCCATCAACTGCGAGCAGATTTCAGGGCTTGCGCGCGTAATCCGCGGATATGTCGTGACCGCTTTGGAGGATATTCCGCTGTGGCACGAGCGCGACATATCGCACAGTTCGGCGGAACGAATCATCCTCGCCGACGCGTGTCAGCTTCTGGACTACATGCTGAACAAGATAACGGGCATCATCGAGAACCTGAACGTATACCCCAAGAATATGGAACGCAATATGAAGATGAGCCTCGGTCTCACGTTCAGCCAGCATGTGCTGCTCAAGCTTATCGAGCGCGGCTTGCTTCGCGAAACCGCGTACGATATGGTTCAGCGTCTCGCGATGACCTCGTGGGGCGAGCAGCTTCAATTCCGCGAGCTGGTTGAAGCGGAACCCGCGATTCGCAAGGTTCTGTCTGACGCGGACATTGACGAGTGCTTCGACGCGAAGTATCACATGAAGCATGTGGATACAATATTTGAGCGACTGGGAATCCAAGTATAAAAGATGTAAACAAACAGACCGCGCATGATAATCGGCGCGGTTTTTGCAAACAATAAGGTCAATCGGAGGATTGACTTATGGATTATTTTGACAATAACGACGGACCAATAAGCAAACCGACACGGCGGATTCATCCGCTTCATGCGGGATTGATATACCTGGCGCTCGGAGCGTTGCTCGGCGCGGGTCTGTTCTCTCTCGCGACAAACAAGCCATTTCCGCTTTTAGGCGCGAAGACCGTGACTATAGAGGTCGCGTCGCCGACGGCCGCCGCAAACCCGAACGAGGAAGCGGGGACTATCGCGTGGGTCGCGGAAGCGGCCGCGCCGTCGGTGTTTGAGGTTACGACGGAGAACACCGTGACGCACTCGTTCTGGGGCAGCTATATAGAAAGCGGCGCGGGCAGCGCGGTGGTTCTGTCGGCGGACGGGTATCTGCTGACGAACAACCATGTCGTGGCGGGAGCGCAAACCATTCGGGTGCGCGACCCGCGCGGAGACGTATACGAAGCGAGCGTCGTCGGAACGGACCCTTCCACCGATGTTGCGGTGCTTAAGATAAACGCGAGCGGGCTTACGCCGTGCGTGTTCGCGGACTCCGACGCTGTGCGCGTCGGCGAGCTTGCCGTAGCGATAGGCAATCCGCTGGGTACTCTCGGCGGCACTGTTACCGAGGGTATCGTTTCCGCGAAGGACCGCGCCATAATCGTGGAAGGCGAAGCGATGGTTCTTCTGCAGACCTCCGCCGCCATCAATCCCGGAAACTCGGGCGGCGGGCTGTTCAACGGCGCGGGACAGCTTATCGGGCTTGTTTCGATGAAGTCGTCGGGCGACGACATAGAAGGGCTCGGCTTTGCCGTTCCGTCCAATATTGTAAGGCGCGTCGCTGAAGAACTGATTCAATACGGCTACGTGACAGGCCGACCCGCGCTTGGCGTAGTGGTTGAGCCTATCACGCGTTGGAACGATTTGCAGCGTTACGGTCTCACCGAAGCGGGTTTGTATGTGATAAACGTTATGAAGGACAGCCCGCTCGACTTGTGGGACATGATAAAGAGCGTGAACGGTAAACCCGTCGCGAGCGAGCTTGACGTGAAGTCCGCCATCGGCGACATGAAGGCGGGCGACAGCGTTTCCGTCGAGGTGTTCCGAAAGGGCGCGTATCAGACGATTTCAATAGACCTTTACGAACGTACGCCCGAGATGGTTAACGCGGATATTGTTTAGCGCCGGCGCAACATAAAGGGGCGATTGAAATCGCCCCTCAGACTGTCGGCAAACGATTGTTTTGTATGCGGGCGGGCGTGCCGGGGGCTCGCCCCTACAGCATATTGCGTTCCCGTATACCGATAGCATACACCCTGTAGGGGCGACCGCCTCGGTCGCCCGCCCTTTACAACGCCTGTGGGCTTTTGTCGACAGCCTGAGGGGCGATTTCAATCGCCCCTGCATTATGTCGGTAATCACGCGTTAATTAACGAGCTTGACGAACCTGTTGGATACATACCCAAGCGTACCGTCAGACAGCTTGATTTGGTACCATCCGCTTGCCGCCTGACCGTAATACATATATTCCTCGCCGTTGTTAACTTTTCCGACGACCGCGCCGTCAGTGCCGCC
>JAITHB010000094.1 GCA_031280145.1 Oscillospiraceae bacterium
CCTGCCTCATTGAATGAAAACAATCCCCCCTGTAGGGGCGAGCCCCCGGCTCGCCCGCGGTATTCATAACACCGCCCGCGGGCATACAAAACAATCGTTTGTCAACAGTCTGTACCTCTTCATTCTTACTTCTTAACTCTTCACCGGAATACAAGCGATTAATCGGAGGGAATATGCAGCTCATCGAAAACATAACGCGGCAGTACGCAACGCCGGGCAGTCAGCTTGAGGCCGCGAAAGCGCTGTGGCGGTATCGCCTCGGCGCGGTTCAGGTGAAGACGCCCGACGACAACATAAACAGAATGCTGAACGTGTGGCTTCCGTATCAGACTACCGCGTCCAGGCTTTGGGCGCGCGCGGGCTTCTATCAGGCGGGCGGCGCGATCGGTTTCCGCGACCAGCTTCAGGATATGCTGGTTCTGCTGGACACGCGTCCCGACGAGGTGCGCGAACATATTCTGCTGTGCGCGGAACACCAGTATATCGAGGGCGACGTTATGCACTGGTGGCACCCGCCTGTCATGTCTTCCGCCCAAACAGACAGGAACAGCTTGGGCAGAGGCGTGCGCACGCGCCTGTCCGACGACAAGCTGTTCATGCCGTACATGACCGCGCTGTACATCGCGCACAGCGGCGACGCCGCCGTTCTTTCCGCCGTGCGTCCGTATATAAAGAGCGAGCCGCTTGCGGACGGCGCGGAGGACAGGTATGAGGAAGCGCGGGCTTCGGGCGAGTCTGGCGACCTTCTTGACCATTGTCTGCGCGCGATCGGAAGCGTTCGGATGGGCGAGCATGGCTGTCCGCTTATGGGCGGCGGCGATTGGAACGACGCGATGAACAAGATTGGCGGCGACGGCAAGGGCGAAAGCGTCTGGCTTGGATTCTTCTTTGTCACGGTATGCAGACTGTTCGCCGCCGTCTGTCCGAAAGAAATCGCGGTTGACCTTCGCGCAAGGGCGGCGAAAGTTCTATACGCAATAGAGGTTTCGGCATGGGACGGCGAGTGGTATCGCAGAGCTTGGTTCGACGACGGCTGCGTTATCGGCAGCAGTGAATCGTGCGAATGCAGGATAGACGCGATCGCGCAAAGCTGGAGCGTTCTTGCGGGAGCGGACGCGAAGCGGTCCTCGATGGCGGTTGACAGCGCGGTGAAGCGGCTGTATATGCCTGAAGAAGGAATAATGCGGCTGCTCGACCCGCCGTTCGACGGCAAGCTTTCGCCCGGCTACATCCGCGGCTACATCCCCGGCGTTCGCGAGAACGGCGGGCAATACACACACGGCGCGGCGTGGACGGTTATGGCGTTGGCGCGGCTCGGCGAAACGACGCGCGCGTGGGAAATATATCAGGCGCTGCTTCCGCAGTCGCATTCTTACGATAAGGAGAGTGCGGAAACCTATCGCGTGGAACCGTATGTGGCGGCGGCGGACGTGTATACGAATCCGCAGCAGCTCGGGCGCGGCGGCTGGACATGGTATACGGGCGCGGCGGCGTGGCTGTATCATATCGGCTTGCGCGAACTGATGGGCTTTGAGAAGTGCGGCAGCCGCGCAAGGCTGGTCACGGCGAACGCGAATCCGATGTGGGAACGTTATGAGGTTGTGTATCAGGCGGGCGGCAGCGCGTATCATCTACAGGCGCGGCAGGGCGCGGACGAAGTCATGCTGGACGGCGCGCCTGTTTCAAACAAGGATGGCTTTGTTGAATTGAGGGATGACGGGCGGACACATTTGGCGGTGTACCCTGTTTGAATGAAAAATTAACAATGGGAAATGAAAAATTAATGGTTTGTCTGTTAAACGCAAACTAGGCTGTCGATAAAGCCCGTCGGTGTTGTAAAGGGCGGGCGAGCCGTGGGCTCGCCCCTACAGAATGTAGGCTATCGGTATGCAAGAATACAATACGTTGTAGGGGCGACCGCCTCGGTCGCCCGCGATCTTGATGTGTTCGGGCGAGCCGGGGGTTCGCCCCTACAATTATTAATTTATCAAAACATATCCGCGCCGGGGAAATCCAGCGCGCATGGCAGTTCCGCGTTGTCGTCCGATTTTTGCGGATACACTTCATAAAAGTTCTCGGGATTCAGAATATTAACCATCATCTCAAAACTGATGTTCCACCCTTCCGCAATTTTTCCGAGCGCTTTGATCGAGTCCTTCTGAAAACTAAAAGCAGTGAAGGTGAATTCTTTGTGTTCTTGTTTACCAATCAGAGCTTTAAGCGCGGCTGACGTGTCGGAATAATCGCGCAGAATCAATTCCGAATAAGTGTCGTCCAAGCCTTGAAACACCGTGTATCCGATAAGCGTATCATCACGCTTTATTGCAAGCAGGCTGCCGCGCCAAGAGTGCATGATTGACAAGAAGGCTTCGCGCGGACGCTCAACGTGAATCGGCAGGGCGTTGTGAAGCGCGTGTATTTCGTTTAACAGCGCGGAATCATTTTCTGTTACTTCATATACGGATATATCGTCGGCGTTCACATTGCCAAGAACATGACGCACGTTGGTTTTAGATACCTCGAATTTACGGCGCAGCCCCATCTGCTTATAGCCGTAATACTCATACCGCTGGCGCTGTCCGCCAAGCTCCAGCATATCGAACCCGTGGGTGCGCGCGTAATCCTCCGCCATCTTCATGAGCGTCTTCATCGCGCCGATACCGCGATGATATGGGTGCGTCGATACCGCGCCGATGAATCCCGTCTTCAGCGTCTTTCCGTTGACATACAAGTCAAGCGGAAGCAGGGCGACGTTGCCGAGAATGGTTTCGCCGTCACGCGCGACGAAGTGTATCGCCCTGTCGTACCACGGCGCGCCGTCGGCGTACACTTTGGGGAGATCCTTCTTGAAATCATGCGGGCGGTGATCCATTGAGAACACCATGTTGACGAAGTCGATTATTCCGGCGCGGTCATTCGGCTTTGCGACTGCGTATTCTGTCATATAATTATCCTATATTCTTTGAATGTCCGCGCCTAACGCCATAAGCTTTTCGGGCAGCTTTTCGTAGCCGCGGTCGATGTGCTGCGTCTCGAGTATCTCCGTCGCGCCGCGCGCCATGAGACCCGCTATAACGAGACACGCGCCCGCGCGAAGGTCGGTCGCTTCAACCGTGCCGCCGTAAAGATGAGGAACGCCCTCGATGCGCACCATATTGCCGAACACCTGCGTATTCGCGCCCATCTGGCGAAGCTGCGGCAGGTGGCGGAAGCGCTGCTCGAATATCGTTTCGGTTATCTGGCTGGTTCCGCGGGCGGTAGTCAGAAGCGAAGTCATCGGCTGCTGCAAATCTGTGGGGAAGCCGGGATAGACCTGCGTCTTGACCGTCACCGCGCGGTGCGCGCCGAGGCTTCGCACGCGTATCCTGTCTTCCTCGTCGTCCACGCGAACGCCGCACTCAAGCAGTTTTGCGGACAGCGCGTCCATGTGCTGCGGAATACAGCCCGTCACTGTTACGTCGCCCAGCGTCGCGGCTGCGGCGATCATCAGTGTGCCTGTCTCAATTTGGTCGGGGATTATCGCGTATTGCGTGCTGTGCAGGCGCTTCACGCCGCGTATGCGAACCACGTCCGTACCCGCGCCGCGAACGACCGCGCCCATGCTGTTGAGGAAGTTCGCAACCTCGACGACGTGCGGCTCTTTCGCGGCGTTGTAGATTATCGTGCTGCCGTTTGCCTTCGTTGCGGCTAACATTATGTTTATCGTTCCGCCGACCGTCACCATGTCGAGGTAGACGTCGCGACCCATGAGTTTGGCGGCTTTTATGCTGATGGCCCCGCCGTTCTCGTCCACATCCGCGCCGAGCGCGCGGAAGCCCTTGACGTGCTGGTCGAGTCCGCGCGAGCCGATATCGCAGCCGCCGGGATACGGCACTATCGCTTCGCCGAGCTTGCCAAGCAGGCTGCCCATCAGGTAGCTTGAGGCGCGAACCTTGCGCGAGAGCTCCTGCGGAAGGTCGGGACGCGTCAAACCGAAGGAACTGACGGTGAGCGTTCTCGTCTTCATCTCGGCCTTCGCTCCGACGGAGCGCAGAATCTCAATCATAATGCGCACGTCGTCTATGTCGGGAACGTTCTCGACGACGCATATCTCATCGCATAGGAGCGACGCTGCGATAACGGCAAGCGCGGGATTCTTCCCGCCGGCAACTTGAACCTCGCCCTGAAGCGGTTTGCCGCCTCGAATTCTCCAGCGATCGCCTGCTAAATCCATTGTAAAACAATCTCCAATTAGAATTCCGTAATGATACCCGCCGTTATCCGACGAGCCAGACTGTCGACAAAAGCTCTTTATGTTGTATACGGGCGGGGGGGCCCGGGGGGGGCCCCCCCAAAAATTTTGGGGTAGGTGTGGCAGAAAAAAAAAAATTGTTTGGGGGGGCCCCCCCCCC